>DASULA010000477.1:0-12916 GCA_036278435.1 Mycobacteriales bacterium
CCAGCACACACGCGGCCAGCGCGAACAGCGGGCCGGCACGGCCCCGCCGGGCGGGCCGGAGAGTGTCCTCCGGCCCGCCCGGGTGAGTCAGGGTCTCGGTCACGAGACCGTGCTCTCCTCACGTTGCGACGCGGCGGGGACGCCACCGGCGCGGCGGGCGGTGAACCCGATCCCGACACCGGCCAGGCCGACGATCACGCCGACGATGGCGATTATCAGCGCGATGGTGACCGATCCCTTGCTCGGCCCGTCCGAGGCGGCCGCGGTGGTGGCCTTGTTGCCGCCGGAACCGGAACCGGCCGAACCGGCCGGGGCCGCCGCTGTGCCGTCGGTGGACGACGCCGGAGCGAGCTTCAGGGTGGGCGCGGGGTGCTCGGGCTCGGCACCACCGGGGGTCTGCTGCTCGATCCAGGCGATCTGGGAACTGTCGCTGTAGGTCTGGATCGCCTTGAACTGGAGCGAGTCGACCTTGGGCAGCGGTCCGGCGCTGATGGTGAACTGCTGGAAGTTACCGGGCTTGATGCCGTTGGCCGGCGCGTTGGCCTTCCAGTCCACCACCGAAACCACCTCGGTGACCTCGCCGTCGTCACTCTGGATCGGCGTGCTGAGCTTCCTGGTGGTGGCCGTGGCCGTCCACCCCGGAATGGGCTGGGTGGACACCGACGCGATCGGCTGGTCGGTCGGGAACTGCACCTTCAACTCGACCGTGGAGGCGGTGTCGCTCTCCGTCGGCACCCGGAACGTCACCAGCCCGAACCCACCCTGGGTGGCGTCGGTGCTGTGGACGGTGACGTGTGCCGACGCCGGTGCGGCGACCACGCCTACCAGCAGCGCGGTCATTCCTCCGCCGACCAGGAGTCGGCGAACGAGTCGGGACATGGAACTCTCCTCTTCCTACTCGCGGGCCACGCGGCCCACGACCTGTGATGGCGGCACCGGGGGTCATCTCACGGTCACGTCCGCCGTTGCGGTGGACTCGTCGAACTCGGAGCTGCGCACGGACACCTGCACCCGCCACCTGCCCGCGTCGGGCAGGGACAGCCCGGAGCCGATGTAGTGCCCGACGCCGGCATGGCTCAACTTCACCGACAGCGGCCCGAGTTTGCGTTGGGGGAGCGCGACGGTGGCCTTCACGCCGCGCGGGTCGACCGGCTTGCCGTTGCGGCCGTAGACGAACAGGTGGAACTCGTTCGCGCCGCGCCGGGCCGGGGTGAGCTCCACCTGCACGCTGCCACCGCCGGGCAGCGTCAGGGTCCGGTCCAGCGGGGTGGCGTAGGTCTGGCGGCCCGGCGCCTGCACGATCAGCACCGCGGTCAGCGCCAGCACGATCGCCCCGATCACCGCTTCGACCAGCACCGAGCGGCGCAGCCGGGACCGCACCAGGTCATCGTCGGTGACATCGCCGTGGGTGTCGGGCGGGTCGGTGGATGGTTCGTCGGCCAGGGTGGCCGAGTCGGTCGGTCCGAGCGGCGGGGGTGGCGCGGCCAGCGCGCGCACCACCGGGATGACATAACGGCGCCGCACCGCCAGGTGGCTGAGGAACCCGAGCCCGACCAGGGCCGCGAACCCGGCGATCTTCACCAGCAGCAGCCGGCCGTACCCGGTCGACCACAGCGCCGGCAGGGTGCCCACCTCACGCCAGGTCTGGTACGAGCCGGTCACCATCAGGGTGACCACGGCGGCCACCGCGATCCGGGAGAAGATCGGCAGTACCCGGGCCAGCACCTCGGAGCGGGCGCGCGGCAGCAGGCAGACCGCCAGCATCGCCAGTCCGCCGATCCAGGCGGCCATCGCGGCCAGGTGCAGGGTGTCCGACAACACCGCCAGCGGCGGCTGGATGCCGGTCGCGGCGTGCCCGGACGCGGCGTAGCTGCCGAACACCGCCAGCGACACCACCGCACCGGCGTCGACCTGCCAACTCCGCTCACCGTCCTCGTCCTGGGGTGGCGAGTCGAGGAAGTGACCCACCAGCAGCGCCAACACGGCCAGCGCGACCAGCCGGATGGACAGCATCCGCCCGTAGTTACTGTGCAGGGTGGGGTTGAGCAGGCCGGCGTCGAGGAACCGACTGAACGCCTGCCCCGAGGCGTAGAGGCTCTCCAGCGACAGGCTCAGCGCGGTCGACGCGGCGGCCATCCCCCAGCCGGTCCAGACCAGCCTTCGGGCCCGCGGCTCGGCCCGCCCGCCCGGCCAGGCCAGCACCAGGAACGCGCCGCCGCCCACCAGCAGCACCAGGCCGGCGAAACCGGTCCACCTGGCCACCGCGAACAGCACGCTCACCGCGCCGTTCGCCGCCGCCCCGGAGGCGGGCGCGGCACCCCCGACCTGGGCCAGCGGCCCGTTGCCCACCACGAAGCTGTACGCGCCGGCCACCGGGTGGGAGTCGGCCGAGACCACCCGCCAGCTCACCACGTACGAGCCGTCACCCAGCCCGGAACGCAGCCCCACCGACGCCGCGGTGGGGTCGCCGCCGGGATGCACCGGGTGGCCGGTGTCGACCCGACCGCCGGTGCCGTCCACCACCCGCAGGTAGCCCAGATCCAAGCCGACCGACTCGGAGAAACGCAACGTCACCGAGTCGGGCACGGCGGTCAGCCGGGCCGAGTCGGCCGGATCGGCCGAGGCCAACTCGGCGTGCGCCAGCGCCGGGCCGGCCAGTGCGACCCCGCCGGTGAACAGCCCGACCAGCACCGCGCCGGAAGCAGCGGCCCGCCGCCAGCCGGATCTTTGCGCCGGCCGGGACGCCGGCCGCGCCCGCGCCGTCATGCCACGTTTCCGCGCGGCGAGGCGCCGGACGCCGGCCGGGTGTCGCCGGTGTCCCATCCGAGGTCGGCGGCGGGTTCGGGAGCATGCGGATCGGTGCGGTACCGGTGGTCGGTTCCGGCGCCGCGCCCGCCCAGCCGCGGCCGGTCCGACCCGCGCCGGCTCCACACCAGTACGGCCATCAGCAGCAGACCGAAGGTGGTGAGCAGGTGGGTGGAGACCCGTTCCAGGTGCACCTCCTCGGAGGCCAGGTCGGTCAGGCTCACCGCGAGCACCATCGCCACGAATGCCGCCAGCATCGGTAGCAGGCCGCTCGCGCTGCGCGGCCGCAGCGCCGCCCACAGAAACGCCACCGCCAACGCGGCGTTCCAGGCACCGGTCTCGTGTGCCACGTGCAGCGGGGAACTCATCGAGTCCTGGCCGAGGATCAGGTCGGGGTAGGCCAGTGTGGCCTGGGCCAGGGCGACCGCGGCGAGCATCATCCGGAGCACCAGGCCGAGGGTGCGGCCCCGGGGGCGGGCCGAGGGGACCCCGGCGAGGATCTCACCGGTCCGGTCCCGTAGCGTGCCGGCCGGGCCGACCCGGACCAGCCGGGTCACCTGTTCGGCGTTGCGCAGCCACGAGGCGCAACCCCGGCACGCCGCGACGTGTGCGTCCAGCGCTCCGGGACGCACGTGCAGCGACTCCCCGTCCATCCGGGCGGAGAGTTCATCGCGATACTGGGTGCAGTCCACGTCAGTACCAGTCGCGGATCATCCCGGTCTGGTTCCCGGCGAACCCGAACCGGGCACGAATTCCTCGACCCGCCCGTCGGACCTGGTGGCGGTCCGGGTTCGGGTCCACATCCAGATCATGGGCCGGTTGGGGCCGGGTACTGGACTGGCCGGGCGATCGCGGCGACACTCTTCAGGCACACTCGATCACTGTGTGGGACCACGGGGGCGCCGGACATACCGCACCAGAACAGCACGGGAGGCCGGAAGGTGGATGCCGAAAAGGTCACCCTGGCCGCCCTGGCGGCCAGAGATGGCGACCGTGAGGCAGCCGCGCTGCTGGTCCGGGCCACCCAGGCCGACGTGTGGAGGCTGTGCGCGCACCTGACCGATCCGGCCAGCGCCGAGGACCTGACCCAAGAGACCTACCTGCGGGCGTTTCGGGCACTGCACCGGTTCGCCGGCCGGGCGACGGCCCGTACCTGGTTGCTGGCGATCGCCCGACGGGCCTGCGCGGACCACGTCCGGGCCCTGCGCCGGGACCGGATGCGGATGGCCCGGGCGGTCGAGCCGTCACCGGTCGGGGTACCCGACATCAGCGACGGGGTGGCCCTGCGGGCGCTGCTGGCCGAACTGGACCAGGATCGGCGCGAGGCGTTCGTGTTGACCCAGGTGATCGGCCTGTCCTACGCCGAGACGGCGGCCGTGTGCGGCTGCCCGGTGGGCACCATCCGCTCCAGGGTGGCCCGGGCCCGCGACGACCTGGTCACCGGCATGGACGCCGACCGCAGTGCCGAGGCCTGACCCGGCGGCGTCCGGTCAGACCGAACACCCGGCCGAACACCCGGCCGGGCACCCGGCCGGGCACCCGGCCCGGCACGGCGTCCGACGCCCGGCTCCGCCCGGCGAACACCGTTGGGGGCCGGGGTCGAACCAGCCGGGCTGGGCGTTCGTGATCTCCGGTGTCCCGCGCCGTCGAACGGAGTTTGTGGATGCCAACCATCTCCGGCCTGCCGATACACCCGCTGGTCATCCACCTCGTGGTGGTGCTGCTGCCGCTCGCCGCGCTGACCGGTGTGGCGGTGGCGGTGGTACCCGCGCTGCGGCGCAGGTACGGCATGCTGGTGGGCGTCCTGAACGTCGCCGCGGGGGTCTCGGTCCCGGTGGCGATGGTGACCGGTAACGAGCTGTACGACCACCGGCTGGCCACCCTGCCCGGACAGCCGAACGCCGGCACCGAGTTGAGCCTGATCGAGCAGCACAAGGACATCGCCAACACGCTGTGGCCGTGGGTGATCGTGCTGGTGGTCGGGGTACTGCTGACGGTCGCGCTGCCGCGGTTGGCCGCCTGGTTCGGTCCGGTCGGCGGGCTTCGCCGGCCGCTGGCCGTGCTGGCCGTGGTGGTCACCCTGGTGGGCGCGGTGGCCTGCCTGGACCTGGTGGTCCGGATCGGCGAGGCCGGCGCCCGAGCGGCTTGGTCCACTCGCTGACGCTCCGCCCTCGTTCATTACCGACAGTAATCACCGATCACCCGAACCGGTCACCCGTCCGGGGATGCCGGGGGGTTGCGCGTGAGCGCGCACCGGGAACGTACGATCCGCCAGACAGCCCCCCTGATCGGGAGAGAGTCGTGCGCCTTCGCCTCACCCCTCGCGACGAGAGCTTCTACGAGATGTTCGCCGCGTCCGCGGAGAACCTGGTCGCCGCCGCCGACGCTCTGGCCGAGTTCCTGCACGAGAGCGCGAACCGTCCGCGCCTGGCCAAGACGCTGCGTGACCACGAACATGCCGGTGACTCCACCACCCATCGAATCTTCCGCCAGCTCAACTCCAGCTTCGTCACCCCGTTCGACCGGGAGGACATCTACCGGCTGGCCGGCAACCTCGACGACGTGATGGACTCGATGGAGGCCGCCGCCGACCTGGTCGAACTGACCGGCCTGGGCCGGCTCCCCGACGAGATGGCCAAGCAGGTCGAACTGTTGCAGCGGGCCGCCCGGGAGACCGCCTCGGCGATGCCCCGGCTGCGTTCGCTGAAGGACCTCGCCCCGTACTGGATCGAGGTCAACCGGATCGAGAACGAGGCCGACAAGCTGTACCGGCGGCTGCTGTCCCGGCTGTTCAGCGGCGACTACGACGCACTCACGGTGATGAAGCTCAAGGAGGTGGCCGACCAGCTGGAGGAGGCGGCCGACGCCTTCGAGCACGTGGCCAACGTGGTGGAGACCATCGCGGTCAAGGAATCCTGACGGTGAACGCCAGCACGGCGGGCCTGGTGGTCATCATCGTGGTCGCCCTGGCCTTCGACTACACCAACGGTTTCCACGACTCGGCGAACGCGATCGCCACCGCCGTGTCGACCCGGGCACTGACGCCACGGGTCGCGGTCGCCATGGCCGCGGTGATGAACGTGGTCGGCGCGCTGGTGTCCACCGGCGTGGCCAGGACGGTCGGCTCGGGCATCGTGACGCCACCGAACAACTCCGACGGGCTGCTGCTGGTGTTCGCCGCCCTGGTCGGCGCCATCGCCTGGAACCTGATCACCTGGTACTTCGGCCTGCCGTCGTCCTCCTCGCACGCGCTCATCGGCGGGCTGGTCGGCGCCGCGCTGGCCGGCGCCCACACCGTGCAGTGGTCCGGTGTGGTGGACAAGGTGGTGGTGCCGATGGTGGTCTCGCCGCTGATCGGGCTGACCGTCGGCTACCTGTTCATGATCGCGGTGCTGTGGGCCTTCCGGAACGCCAACGTGGGCAAGGCCAACCGGAACTTCCGGCTGGCCCAGATCGCCTCCAGCGCGGTGATGGCGTTCGGGCACGGCACCCAGGACGCGCAGAAGACCATGGGCGTGATCGCACTGTCGCTGTTCGTCTCCGGTCGGATCAGCTCGTTCTACATCCCGTTCTGGGTGGTGCTCTCCGCGGCGGCGGCGATCAGCCTGGGCACGTACTCCGGCGGGTACCGGATCATGCGCACGCTCGGCCGGCGGGTGATCCAACTGACCTCGGTGGGCGGCTTCTCCGCGCAGACGGTCGCCTCCGGCGTGATGCTGGTCACCGCCTACGTGTACAAGGTGCCGGTGTCGACCACCCACGTGATCACCTCGTCGGTGATGGGGGTGGGCGCCACCCGCAGGTTCTCCGCGGTGCGCTGGGGGGTGGCCGGCAACATCGCCTCGGCCTGGGTGCTCACCATCCCGGCCGCCGCCGCCGCGGCCGCGGCGATCTACTTCGCCGCCCGCTGGGTGCTGCACCTGTTCTAGTGCGGCGCGTCGCAGGTCCTCTGCTGTGTGGGTGACCGTGAAGCGTGGGTGGGCGGCGAGCCAGGCGCGGGTGGCCTTGGATGTGTGTGAGGAGCCGTTGTCCATGCGACAAGCGGACCGCCCAACCGGCAGAGGACCCGCGAGGCACCGCGACTGATCGTGATCCAGGTCGAGAAACGTCGGCCCAGGACCGAGAACCACCTGATCACACCCCGCGCCGGGGCTTGGAGCGCATGGCACACCCACGAGGTAGCGCACCGGAACTGTGTCTACCCAGGCGTATCCCCCGGCGTCGGCGTCGGCATCTCATGCCAGCCCTGGGTGACGCACAGCACTGGCGCCGTGACCGGTGACGTTCGCCCGCTCGCGCACCCTGAGGTTTTCTCGCGAAAATCTCACAGCGGACACCGGCGGTGCCCGCGGTCACCCGGTCGCGGTGGATCCGCCCGCGCAGGCCGCGCAGGTGCCGAACACCTCGACGGTGTGGTCGACGTCGACGAAGCCCCGCTCGGCGGCGACCCGCTGGCTCCACCGCTCCACCTCACGGTCCTCGATCTCCACCGCCAGCCCGCACCGCCGGCAGACCAGATGGTGGTGGTGTGCCTCGCTGCCGCACAGCCGGTAGACGGTCTCCCCCTCGGGGGTGTGCAGCACGTCGACGGCCTTGGCGTCGGCGAGCGTCTGCAGGTGGCGGTAGACCGTGGTGAGTCCCACCGTGTCGCCGCGGCGACGGAGTTCGGAATAGAGGTCCTGAGCGCTGCGGAACGAGGCGGATCGGGCCAGCGCCGCCTGCACCGCGGCCCCCTGCCGGGTGGCCCGGGCCGGGCCCGGCGTCCGCGGGGTGTCTGCCATCACGTCTCCTCCCCATCGTGACGGTACCGGTATCCGGCCAGCGAGCCAGCCAGTCGGCCGCCGGCCGGCGCGGGCCGCCCGGTCCGGCGCCGAGCCGACCGCGCGGACCGCAGCGGCCCGTGCGGCGCCACCAGCAGCGAGACCGCGAACACCACGCACCCGACCAGCACCACGGTGGCACCCGCGGCCACCCCGGCCGCCTCGCTGACCAGCACGCCGACCACGGCGGTGGCCACGCCGACCGGGACGGCCACCGCGGTCATCCCGGCCACGCCGCCGCACCACAGCCGGGCGGTCGCCGCGGGTGCCACCAGCAGCGCCACCGCCAGGATGGTGCCCACCGCCGGCACCGCGGTGACCACGGTCAGTTCGACCAGCACCAGCAACACCAGGTCCAGGGCGAGCACCCGGTAGCCGTGCGCGATCATGCCCTGCCGGTCGAACGCGCCGAACACCAGTTCCTTGCCCAGCGCGGCCAGGGTCACCAAGGCGACCAGGCAGGCCGCCGCGGCCACCCGGACGTCGGCTCCGGACACGGTCAGGATGGACCCAACCAGGAAGGCGGACAGGTCCCTGCTGAACCCGGCCCGCGCCGACAGCATGACCACGCCCAGGGCGAACCCCGCCGAGAGCACCACCCCCACGCTGCTGGTCGCCTCGGCGCCGCGGCGGTTGGCCAACCACGCCACGGCCAGCACCACCAGCACCCCGAACGCGCCCCCGCCCAGGTACAGGTTCACGCCGAGCAGGGCGGCCAGCACGATCCCGGGGAACGTCGCGTGGGTCATGGCCATGGTGAAGAACGACAGCCGGCGCAGCACCACGTGCACGCCGACCGCGCCGCACAGGCCGCCGACCAGGGCGGCCTCCACCAGGGCCTGACTCCAGAAGTTCACCGCAACCACCCCCGCAGCGCGGGAAGCGCGCGGCCGGCCAGCAGCGCGGCCAGGTAGATCCCGACCAGCACCAGCACCACGGTGGCACCGGAGGCCAGCCGCACACCGTAGCCGACGGAGGCCTCGAAGCTGGCCGCCAACCCCAGCCAGCCGCCGAGCGCGCCGAACGCCGGGGCGAGCACCACCAGCGCGCCGAGCCGGTCGGTGACCAGTCGGGCCGCCGCGGCCGGCACCACCAGCAGCGCGATCACCAGCACGGTGCCCACCGCCCGCACCCCGGCCACCACGACCAGGGCGACCAGCAGGTTGACCGCCAGGTCCAGCCGGCCCACCCGGTAGCCCATCGCGGCGGCCCCGACCGGGTCGAAGGCGCGCAGCAGGAGTTCCTTGCGCAGCGCCACCAACGTGGCCACCACCGCGACGAGCACCGCCGTGGTGGCGGCGACCTGGCCGGCGTCGGTGGCCAGGATGCGTCCGAACAGGAACGCGGTGAGGTCGCTGGTGTAGGCGCGGCGGCGGGACACCAGGATCACCCCGACCGCGAAGAAGCCGGTGAGCAGGATCGCCAGTGAGGCGTCCTCGGTCACCCGGCGGTGTCGGGCCACCAGGGTGAACAGCGCGGCCGAGGCCAGGCCGGCGACCAGCGCTCCCCACAGCACCCCACCCGAACCGGCGACGATGAACCCGACCACCACCCCGGGGAACACCGTGTGGGTCAACGCGTCGGTCACGAAGGCGAGCCGGCGCAACAGCACCAGCACGCCCACCGTCCCGCCCAGCACGCCCAGCAGTACCGCCTGGGCCAGCGCCCGGGCCATGAACGGCAGGCCGAACGGGTCCACCAGCAGCCCGATCATCGCTGCCTCCACTGGGTCGCGGGTGCGGGCGCGGGCCGGTGACCGGCAACCTTCACCGGCTCACGCCCGCGGTGTTGCCTGGCGGGAACCCGACGCCCGGGGGCGGTCATGACAGCGCTCCGACGATCACCTCGGTGTTGTGTTCCTCCATGTCCAGGTACGTCGCCGCGGGCGACCCCGGCGGTCCGAGCGTGTCCGCGTACAGCGAGCCCGCTCCGGCCACCACCCGCACGCCGGCCTCCCGGCCGATGGTGCGGGCGACCCGGGCCGGCAGCGCGCTCTCGGAGAACACCGCCCTGGCCCCGGTCCGCCTGATCCGGGCCACCACCCGCTCGATGTCGCGACCGGACAGTTCGGCCGAGGTGTCGAAGCTGGGCAGCACCGAGTCGACCGTGAGCCCGAAGTGCCGTCCGTAGTAGCCGAACGCGTCGTGGTTGGTGACCAGCGTGCGCGCCGCCGGCGGAATCTGGTCGATCCTGGCCCGCAGGTCCGAGTCCAGCGCGTCCAGTCTGGACAGGTAGCGGTCGAGGTTGGCCCGGTAGCTGGTCCGGCCGGCGGGATCCCGGGTGGACAGTCCAGCCGCGATGTTCCGGCACATGATCTCGGCGTTGTCCGGGTCGTGCCAGATGTGCGGGTCGGTCTGACCGTCCAGCCGCCGCAGCGGCACCCCGTGGCTGGCGTCGACGAGCAGGCCGGCGAACCCGGAGTTCGTAATGGTCGGGCCCAGCCAGGACTCCAGACCGGCACCGTTTCGGACCACCACGGAGGCCCGGGCCAGCGCCAGCAGGTCGGCCGGCGCGGGCTCGTAGTCGTGCGGGTCCACGTTCGGTCTGAGGATCTCGGTGACCGAGACCCGGCTCCCACCGACCTGCCGGACGAAGTCGGCGACCACCGGTGTGGTGGCGACCACGCCGAGCCGGCCACCGGCGCCGACGCCGGTGGCCGCGGCCCGCAGGCAGCCGGTGAGCCCGGACCCGGCCAACGCCACGAGCCCGGCCAACGCGACCACCCGGACCGGTCGTCGCCACCGCCGCGCGAACATCTGTCGTCCAGCCACGCCCAGCACCCCTCCCTGATCCGGTCGAACCACCCGCACCCGCCCGCCCCGCCGGGTTCTGGCCAGAGGACCTGACACTCCACGGACCGGGTGGCCGCGCACTACCGCGTCACGATCACGCTGTCGCCGCCCAACTCCAGGGCCTGGCCCCGATAGGTCGTGCGCAGCAACTCGGGGGTCAGCGTGTCCTCAGTCGGGCCGAAGCCGTACTGGTGCCGGTTGAGCAGGCAGACCTCGTCGCAGGCCAGGTGGGCCAGGGCGAGGTCATGGGTGCTCAGCAGCACTCCGGCTCCCTGGCCGCGCAACCGGTCCAGGGCGGCCAGCAGCGCCCGCTGGCTCACCGCGTCCACCCCGTTGAACGGCTCGTCGAGCAGCAGCAGCCCCGGCCGCTGGGCGATGGCGCGGGCCAGCAGCACCCGCTGGCGCTGCCCGCCGGACAGCGTGCCGAAGCGGTCACCGGCGCGGTGGCCGAGACCGACCGCGTCCAGCGCCTCGGCCGCGATCCGCCGGTCGACCCGACCCGGACGGCGGACCCACCCCACCGCGCGGTACCGGCCCATCAGCACGACCTGGCCGGCCGAGACCGGGAACTGCGAGTCGAGGGTGTCGGCCTGCGGGACGTAACCGACGTGCCGGCGGGCCCGTGCTGGCGGGCGCCCGAGCACGGTGATGGCGCCGGCGACCACCGGGACCAGGCCCAGCACCGCCTTGATCAGGGTGGACTTGCCGGCCCCGTTGGGGCCGATGAGCGCGACCGCGTGTCCCGGCCGGATCTGGCCGTGCACGTCCCGCACGACCGGGTCGCGGTCGTAGGCCACGCTGGCGTGGTCGAAGCGGAGTACCGGCGCGGTCGGCCCGGGGCCCGCTGGACTGGATGATGACATGAGATAATGAAAACCGTTTCCATCACCACTTGTCAAGTCGAGGTGTCCACCGGAACCCCGACCGGGTCACCGAGCCGCCGGTCTCGGTCACCGGGAGCGGCGACCTCCCCACCGTCGGACCCGATCCCGACCGGCCCGGGACACCTCGGCGACCACCCGCATCGGCTGGCCGAGCAGCGGCACCTTGGACAGCGCCGGCTCATCCCCCTGCTGCCCGGTGACCATCCAGACCGCGTGCACGGTCGTGCGCAGCACCCGGCGCGCCATCCCGAGCAGCAGCCCGGCCAGCGGCAGTTCGACCAGCAGGGCCGAGGCGATGCTCTGCCACTCGCCCTGACCGCCCCACGACAGCAGTACGTCGAACCACGCGTCGCAGCACAGCAGGGTGGCCGTGACCAGCGCCGCGGCCACCACGATCTGGCGCCGACGCCAAGCCGCCCATCCGGTGACCGCCAGCCCGGCCAGCAGCGCGACGTCGAACCCGATCCAGGCCAGCCGCCACTGCCGGGTGACGTAGTTGATGGGCAGGGTGATGGCCAGCAGCACGATCCACCCGGCCAGGACCAGGCAGCAACCAAGTACGAACAACGCGAAGTGCATCCGACCCGGGCCCCACAACGGCACCGGTTCGGACCGGGGCCGGGCATCCAGAGCGAACAGTGTCCGCGCCAGCGTGGCGCGATCAGACTGACTCATCGCATGAAGTTCAGCGTCCGAGCACACCAGCCCACGCTCCTTCCCACCCGCCGCCACCCTCAGGTACCTGAGTAGCACACTGACCGATAAACGCCTTCCAGTGTGGAATCGCCTCGGTCGGATACGGAGGTACCAGTCCAGCCCAGGCGCGACTCACGCGCACCACCGCCGTACGGGTCACCGCTGGAACACCCGTTTGGGTGAATCGGACAGGGCCGTAGGTATCAGTAGCCGCCCGCTGCGCTCTGTTCTGGTGGAAGAGACGCGCCGTGACCCCGCGCGCGTCCCGGTTCGATGCGAACGGAGCGAGCCTGCCATGCGACTTCGACCAGCCATCATCACCGGAGCCCTGCTCACCCTCGGGATCGCCACCCCTGCCCACGCCGCGACGCCAGACACCATGTCGCCGGTCACCGCCGGGTCGGCATCTGCCGTCGGACCGTTGGTCACCGCCGCCCGTCCGGGACCACCGGCCAACCCGCTGGCCGACCCGGGACCCGAATGCACCGGCCAGGGTGGCAACTGCTGGGAGTACTACTCCTGGTACTGGACCTACTCGTCCTGCCATAACGACGGCCGGGCCCAGTTGCAGAACAACCCCGGCCGATACGACAACTACAACTGTGCCGGCGGCCACGGCCTGGTGGTCTGGCTCTGGCTGCACCGCCCATAGAAACGCCCACAGACACCCGCGACTTTGGCGCCACACCGCGCCGACCCGTCGTGCTCGGCGGGTCGGGGTCGCGTAGCCCGACCCCCGGCATCGGCCACTATCCGGCGTGGACCTCGGCGAGCAGGTCGGTGGCGGCGTACACGGCGCGTAGGATCGGAACCGGCACTCCCGTCCAGTCCGCGATCTCGATGGGCGCGGCCATGATCGGGGCGAGTTCCAGCGGCTTGCCGGCCTCCAGGTCCTGCAACGTCGACGTCTTGTGCTCCC
>DASULA010000478.1:0-13738 GCA_036278435.1 Mycobacteriales bacterium
GGCGGCAGCATCCCCAGCACCCTTGCGCCGGCCCGCCGACCGGCCATCCCGGCCAGTGCGGCGGCCAGCGCGGCCAACCGGACCCCGGCGGCGCCCAGCAGCGGCTCGGTCACCTCCGGGTGCGCGTCGAGGAAACCGGTGTCGGTGGACCCGGCCAGAAAGTCCGGGTGCCGCAGCACCCGGATCAGCAGATCCCGGTTCGTGGTCACCCCGTGCAGCCGGGCGCCGGCCAGCGCGGCGGCCAGCATCCGGGCGGCGGCGGGCCGGTCCGGCGCCCAGGCGATCACCTTGCCGATCATCGCGTCGTAGTGTGAGCCGACGGTCGAACCGTCGGCCACGCCGGAGTCCAGCCGGACCCCGTGGCCGGCCGGCGGGGCGAACCGCGCGACCACCCCAGGAACCTCCACAGTGGACACAACTCCGGTGGACGGCCGCCAGCCGGCGGCCGGGTCCTCGGCATAGACCCGGGCCTCGATCGCGTGCCCGCGCGGCGCGGGCGGAGTGTCGAAGCCCAGCGGGGCGCCCTCAGCCACCTCCAGTTGCAGCCGAACCAGATCCAGGCCGGTGACGCACTCGGTCACCGGGTGCTCCACCTGGAGCCGGGTGTTCATCTCCAGGAAGAAGAACCGCCCGTCCGGCGCCAGCAGGAACTCCACCGTGCCAGCACCGGTGTAGCCGACCGCCCCGGCCGCGGCCACCGCGGCCCGACACAACCGCTCGCGCAGTACCGGCCCCACCGCCGGCGAGGGGGTCTCCTCGACGATCTTCTGGTGCCGGCGCTGGATGGAGCACTCCCGCTCGCCCAGCGCGACCACCCGCCCGTGCGTGTCGGCGACCACCTGCACCTCGACGTGCCGGCAGGGCTCCAGCCACGGCTCGCAGAACACGGTGTCCTCGCCGAACGCCGCGGCGGCCTCCCGCCGGGCCGAGGCCACCGCCCCGGCCAGTGAGCCGGCGTCGCGCACCACCCGCATCCCGCGCCCACCGCCGCCGGCCGAGGCCTTGACCAGCAGCGGGAAGTCGAACCCGGAACCGGCCGGCGCGCCCGGACCGTCTGGGCTGTCCGGACCGTCGGCGGGCAGGGTGGGCAGCGCCGGCACGCCGGCGGCCACGACCAGTTCCTTGGCCCGCAGTTTCGACCCCATCGCCGCGATGGCCGCGGCCGGCGGGCCGACCCAGACGAGCCCGGCGTCGGCCACCGCGCGGGCGAACGCCGCGTTCTCCGACAGGAAGCCGTATCCGGGGTGCACCGCGTCCGCGCCGGTCCGGCCGGCCGCGGCCAGCAGCAGGTCGGCGCGCAGGTAGGTGTCGGCCGGCGCCGACCCGGGCAGCCGCACCGCCACGTCGGCCTCGGCCACGTGCGGCGCGTCGGCGTCGGCGTCGGCGTAGACCGCCACGGTGCCGATGCCCAGCGCGCGGCAGGTGGTCATGATCCGGCGGGCGATCTCGCCCCGGTTGGCGACCAGCAGGCGGGTGATCATCGGCTCACATCCTGAACACGCCGTAGCCACGCCGGCCACGAACGGGTCCACTGTGGATCGCTGAGAGCGCGAAGCCCAGCACCGTGCGGGTGTCGCGCGGGTCGATCACGCCGTCGTCGTAGAGCCGGCCGGACAGGAAGAACGCCAGCGACTCCGATTCGATCCTCTCCTCCACCATCTGCCGCATCGCCGTGTCGGCGTCGGCGTCGAAGTCCTGGCCGCGGGCCAGCGCCGCCTGACGGGCCACGATGGACAGCACCCCGGCGAGTTGGGCCGGCCCCATCACCGCGGACTTGGCGTTCGGCCAGGTGAACAGGAACCGCGGTGCGTACGCCCGCCCGCACATTCCGTAGTTACCGGCGCCGTAGGAGGCACCCAGGGTCAGGGTGATGTGCGGCACGGTGGAGTTGGACACCGCGTTGATCATCAGCGCTCCGTGCTTGATGATGCCGCGCTGCTCGTACTGGCTGCCCACCATGTAGCCGGTGGTGTTCTGCAGGAACAGCAGCGGGGTGTCCACCTGGTTGGCCAGTTGGATGAACTGCGCGGCCTTCTGTGACTCCTCGCTGAACAGCACCCCGGCGGCGTTGGCCAGCACGCCGACCGGGTATCCGTGCACCGACCCCCAGCCGGTCACCAGCGAGGTGCCGTAGAGCGGTTTGAACTCGTCGAAGCGCGACCCGTCCAGCACCCGCGCCAGTACCTCGCGCGGGTCGAACGGCACCCGCAGGTCCGCCGAGGCCACCCCGAGTAGGTCGTCGGCGTCGACCCGGGGCGCGTCGCCGGGCAGCGACGGACCCGGGCCGACCTTGCGCCAGTTCAGCCGGGCCACGATCCGCCGGCCGATCCGCAGCGCGTCGTGCTCGTCGGCGGCCAGGTAGTCGGCCAGCCCTGAGGTGGTGGCGTGCATCCGCGCGCCGCCCAGCGACTCGTCGTCGGCGTCCTCGCCGGTGGCCATCTTCACCAGCGGCGGCCCGCCGAGGAACACCTTGGCCCGGTCCGCCACCATCACCACGTAGTCGGACATGCCCGGGATGTAGGCGCCGCCCGCGGTGGAGTTGCCGAAGACCAGGGCGATGGTCGGGATGCCGTCGGCCGACAGGGTGGTCAGGTCGCGGAACGCCCGGCCGCCGGGGATGAAGATCTCGGCCTGGCTGGGCAGGTCCGCGCCGCCGGACTCGACCAGGCTGACCAGCGGCAGCCGGTTCTCCCGGGCGATCTCACCGGCCCGGAACGTCCGGCGCAGCGTCCACGGGTTGCTCGCCCCGCCGCGCACGGTCGGGTCGTTGGCCACCAGCACGCACTCCACGCCGCTGACCACCCCGATGCCGGTGACCACGCTGGCCCCCACGGTGTAGTCGGTGCCCCAGCCGGCCAGCGGGGACAGCTCCAGGAACGGCGAGTCCGGGTCGACCAGCAGCTCGATCCGCTCCCGGGCCAGCAGCTTGCCCCGGGACCGGTGCCGGTCCACGTACTTCGGCCCGCCGCCGGCCCGGGCCCGGGCCAGTTCGGCGTCCAGCGCGGCCAGCCGTTCGGTCATCGCGGTCCGATTGTCCAGATAGGACTGGGCGGTGATGTCAAGGGTGCTGCGAAGGACGGTCAAAGGCTCATCCTCCGGGCGATCAGCTCGTTCATGATCTCGGTGGTGCCCCCGCCGATGGACAGGATGCGGCTGTCCCGGTAGTGCCGTTCGACCTCGCTGTCGCGCAGGTAGCCGGCGCCGCCGTGCAACTGGACGGCCGCGTCCACCACCTCGGCGCATGCGGCGGTGGCCACGTTCTTGGCCATCGACACCTCGGTGACCACGTCCTCGCCGCGGGCCAGCCGGCAGGCGACCGCCCGGGTGAAGGTGCGGGCCACTTCGACCCGGGTTGCCATCTCGGCCAGCCGGTGTCGTACCACCTGCCGGCTGGACAGCGGCCGACCGAAGGTGTGGCGTTCGCGCACCCAGAACACGGTGAGGTCCAGGCAGCGTTGCGCGGTCGCGTACGCCTGGGTGGCCAGCGAGATCCGCTCGGACTGGAACTGGCGCATGATCTGGGCGAATCCCTCGTCCTGGCCGCCAACCAGGTTGGCCGCCGGCACCATGCAGTCTACGAAGGACAGTTCGGCGGTGTCCGAACAGTGCCAGCCCATCTTCTCCAGCCGGCGGGTCACGGTGAAGCCGGCGGTGCCGCGCTCCACCACCAGCAGCGAGATGCCGGCATGCCCCGGGCCGCCGGTCCGCACCGCCGTGGTGACGAAGTCGGCCCGGGCGCCCGACGTGATGTAGGTCTTGGACCCGTTGACCCGGAACCAGTCGCCGTCCCGGCGGGCGGTGGTGCGCAGCGATGCCACGTCCGAACCGGTGTCCGGCTCGGTGACACCCAGCGCGCCGATCGCCCGCCCGGCCAGCGCCGGCCGGGCGAACCGCTCCACCTGGTCGGGGTCCCCGGCGGCCAGGATGTGCGGCAGTGCGATGCCGTGGGTGAACAGCGCGGCCACCAGCCCGGAGGAGCCGCCGGAGACGATCAGTTCCTCGGCCACGACCAGCGAGTCGATCAGGTCACCGCCGGATCCGCCGGCCGGCTCGGGGTAGCCCGCGCCCAGCAGCCCCAGCTCGCCGGCCCGCAGATGGGCGTCCCGGGGCACCTCGCCGGCGCGTTCCCAGCCGTCCAGGTGCGGCGCGACGTCGCGCTCGACGAACCGGCGCACCACCTCCCGCAGCGCGCGCCGTTCGGCCGTCCCGAACTCCCCGGACGCCGCCGACGCCGACTCCCGCGAGGACCACCGGTCCGTCAAAGCAGCACCTCCGGGACGTCGGCGTGCCGGGACCGCAGCCACTCACCGAGGGCCTTGGCCTGCGGGTCGAACCGGGTGGCCGAGGACACCCCCTGCTCCAGCAGCCCGTCCACCACGAAGTTCAGCGCGCGCAGGTTCGCCAGCACGTGCCGGGTGACCGGCAGCGGTGCCAGTTCGGGCAGCAGGTCGCGCAACGCCCCGGCGGTCAGGGTGTGCGCCAGCCACGGCCAGGCCGCGTCGGTGCGCGCCCACACGCCCAGGTTCGCGGTGCCACCCTTGTCTCCGCTGCGGGCGCCGACCAGCCGGCCCAGCGGCACCCGCCGGGTCGGCCCGCGGGGCGGTTCGGGCAGCGTCGGGGCGGACGGCACCGGTTCGGGCCGTGCCTGGACCGGGGTGAAGCGTTCCGGTGGGGGAACCGCCACCCGCCGCCCGTCCGGGAGCACCGCGACGTGGGCGATCTGGCCCTGCGGCACGAAACCCGCCGAGTACACGCCGTAGGGGGTGGCCTCGCCGGGCGGCGCGGTGACGTGGAAGCCCGGGTAGGACGCCAGCGCCAGTTCGATGCCGGCCCGGCTGAACGCCCGGCCGGCCCGGGCCCGGTCGGGATCACGGGCGGTCACGGTGAGCAGCGCGCCGGCGGTCTGCTCGGTCGGTGGGTCGGCGTGGTCGGTGCGGGCCAGCGTCCAGACCAGATCGGCCGGCCCGGCCCGGCCCAGCGCGTGCTCCATCTGCCGGCGCACCAGGTCCGCCTTGGCCGGCACGTCCAGTCCGGTCAGGACGAACGTCATCGAGTTGCGGAAGCCGCCCAGGGTGTTCAGGCAGACCTTGACCGTCGTCGGCGGCGGGGCGCCACGCACGCCGTCGAGCCGGACCCGGTCGGGTCCCTGCTGGGTCAGCCGGATGGTGTCGAACCGGGTCACCACGTCCGGACCGACGTAGGCCGGCGTGTCGATCTCGTACAGCAGTTGGGCGGTGACCGTCTCCACGGTGACCGCCCCGCCGGTACCCGGGTGTTTGGTGATCACGCTCGATCCGTCCGGATGCACCTCGGCGAGCGGGAAGCCGGGGTGGGTCGGGTCGGCCAGTTCGGTGAAGAACGCGTAGTTTCCGCCGGTGGCCTGCGTGCCGCACTCCAGCACGTGTCCGGCCGCGGTGGCCCCGGCCAGCGGGTCGAGGTCGCCCGGGGCCCAGTCGAACCACCACGCGGCCGGCCCCACCAGCAGGGATGCGTCGGTGACCCGCCCGGTCACCACCACCTGGGCGCCGCCGCGCAGACACTCGGTGATGCCCCACGCCCCCAGGTAGGCGTTGGCGGTCAGCGGGTCGCCCAGACCGAGTTCACCGGTGCGGGCGAGCAGGTCGTCGCCCTCGACATGTCCTATCGCGACCGTGATGCCCAGCCGTCCGGCCAGGTCGGCCAGGGCCCGGGCCAATCCGGCCGGGTTCAGCCCGCCGGCGTTGGTGACGATCCGCACGCCGCGTTCGACCGCGAGCCCCAGGCAGTCCTCCATCTGCCGCAGGAACGTGCCGGCGTACCCGGCGGTCGGATCCTTCATCCTGGACCGCCCCAGGATGAGCATGGTCAGCTCGGCCAGGTAGTCGCCGGTGAGCACGTCCAGCGGGCCGCCGTCGAGCATCTCCCGGATGGCGGAGAACCGGTCGCCGTAGAAACCGGATGCGTTGCCGACCCGCAGCGGCCGGCTCCGGTCCGGACGGTTGCCGGTCACCGGACCGGCCCGTTGCGCCCGCCGGCCCCGGCCCCGGCGCTGGCTCCGGTCCCGGCTCCGGTCCCGGCTCCGACCGGCACGGCCGCCAGCGCGGCGGCGAGCTGGCGCTTGTGCGCCCGCAGCAGCCGGCCGCTGCGCTCGGAGTCGTCGGTGAGCAGGGTGGCCAGGCCCAGGCCGCGCAGCAGGTCCAGGGTGGCCTGCACCGCCTCCCGGACGCCCGGAACGGACTCGTCGGCGTCCAGCAGGTCCACGGTCAGCCGGTGTACCTGCCGGCCCAGTGCCGCCTCCACCGGCAGCAGGGCCGCCCGCAGCGGCGGGTCGGTCCGAGCGGCCACCCACACCTCCAGCGCGGCGGTGTACAGCGGGCCGGTGAACACCGAGGCGAGCAGGTCGACGGTCCGGTCGACCCGGTACTCGGTACCCGTGGGTCCGCCGGGCCCCGCCGGTCCCGTCGGGGTCGGCCGACCGCCGGTCAGCGCGGCGGCCTCGGCGCGCAGCTCCTCGCCCCGGCGCTCGGCCAGGTGGCGCACGGCAGCGGTGACCAGGTCGGACTTGGTCGGGAAGTGGTGTAGCTGGGCGCCTCGGGACACTCCGGCTCGCTCGGCCACCACGGTCGTGGTGGTGCCCGCCCAGCCGCGCTGCACCAGGCAGTCCACCGTGGCCTCCAGCAGTCGTTGCCGGGTACCACGGCCGCGCTCCTGCTGGCGGCTGGGCAGCATCACACCCTCACCCTGCCCTCGGCGAAACAAACAGTCAAGCCTGACTTTTTCGTGGCGAGTCAACCCACCCTCGGGACCCAACCGACGAAATGCGACAATTTAACAACTTGCCCGCTGAAAACCGGGCTGGCCTGGTCTAATGCCAGCTAACGGGTGATGGGGAGTTTGGACTAACCAGTCTTGAATGCCACGGGTCGCATGATCGTGAACCCGAATGGCGGTTGTGACCGTAAGACCCGGACGGCCCGTGTTCACCGAGGTGAGTCGGCGAGGCGCGTGTGGAGCCTTCCCCGCTCGTGCCGGGTCGTCCTGACAGCAGATCGTCGTCGGAGGAGAAGTTTCGTGACACCATTTCGTCGTGCGGTGGCCCTGGCGGCCCCCGCACTGGCGGTTGCCGGGTTACTCGCCCTACCAGCCGCGTCCAAGCCAGCGTCCGCGAACGGCACCGCCGTCCACCTGGCGGCGCCGAAGCCGATCGACGGGGCCAAGCCGTGGAAGGCGCCGGTCAGCACCTCCGCCGACGACGCCCGCAAGGTCCACCCCGTGCGACCGAAGCTGGACTCCGCCGGACGGCAGACCGTCTACGTCGACGGATCGGATCGGACCGCGCTCAGCGCGGCCATCTCCTCGGTAGGCGGCACGGTGACCGGATCGACACCCGGACTGGTGCGGGCACAGGTCCGGCCCTCGGCAGTGGGCGGCCTGGCCCACCGCCCGGGCGTGCGGGGGGTGCGCCCGCCGGTCCGCGCGGTCGCCGACTCGGTCACCTCCGAGGGCGTGTCGGCCTCCGGGGCGGACGCCTGGCAGAGCATCGGCACCGGCGCTGGGGTGAAGGTCGGCATCGTGGACGTGGGATTCGGCGGCCTGGCCGCGGCCCAGGCCAGCGGTGACCTGCCGGCGACCGGCACCGCGTTGAGCGTCACCACCGAGACCGACTGCGGAGACGTCAACGCCGAGACGCACGGCACCGCGGTGACCGAGATCGTGCATGACATGGCGCCGGCCGCCCAGCTCTTCCTGGTCTGCATCGCCGACCAGGTGGACCTGGCCGACGCCGCGACGTTCCTGCACGACCAGGGCGTGTCCGTGGTCAACATGTCGCTCGCCTTCCCCGACGCACTGGCCCGCGGGGACGGCACCGGCGAGATCGGCGACATCATCCGGGCGAGCCGGCAGCAGGGCCTGCTCTGGGTGGTCGCGGCCGGTAACGACGGCGAGAACCACCTGCGCGGCACGGTGGTCGACCGCAACCAGAACAGCTTTGTCGAACTGTCCGGATCCAGCGAGGTCGACGCGTTCGACGTTGGGCCGGACGGGATCTTCTCGGTCACCGCGCGCTGGGAGGCCTGGCCAGCCACCAACTCGGAACTGGACGTCGACCTGATGGCGGTCCCGCAGCCGCCGTCCGGGCCGGACGACCCCAACCTGATCGCCTCCACCAGCATGGACCCGACCATCCCGAAGCCGCGCCCACCGGTATCGGCACTGCCATTGCCGCTCCAGAATCCCAACCCGTTCCCGGTGGAGGTCTTCGCGTTCGTCAAGGACGTCTCGAACCCGGGCGCGGTGCGGTTCGACCTCTACATCAGCGGCGAGGTCAGCGTGTTGCAGCACTTCACCGCCGGCGGCAGCCTCGACCAGCCGGCCAGCTCGCCGTACGCCATGGCGGTGGGCGCGGCATGCGTGAACAACGGGGTGCTGGAGCCGTTCAGCAGCCAGGGACCAACCATCGACGGGCGGACCAAGCCGGACATCACCGCCTTCGACGGGGTGAGCACCACGACGTTCGGCCCGGACACCCCGGGTGCCGGCTGCCAGACCGGATTCCTGGGCACCTCGGCGGCGACCCCGCACGTCACCGGCGCGGCGGCGCTGGTCAAGAGCGCCAACCCGTCGTTCGACGCCGCCCAGATCGAGAACTACCTGGAGCGGCACGCCACCCCGACCGGCACGCCGAACCAGTTCGGGCACGGTGTGCTGAACATGGGACCGCTGGCCGTGCCGCAGGCACCGCGGGGCGACACCTACCAGCCGATGGCCAGCCCACAGCGCATCCTGGACACCCGCACCGCGATCGGCGGGCACCAGGGCAAGCTGACCGCCGGTGAGATCTTCACGCTGAGCGTGCCGGGCCTGGCGCCCGACGCCACGGCGATCGCGGTGAACGTGACGGGTACCGGTGCCAGTACCGCCACGCATCTGGATGTGTTCCCGGCGGTCTACACCGGTACGTCGACGTTGAACATGACCGGAGGCCAGGTCGCGGCGGTGTTCACGATGGTCGCGCTCGGTCCGAACCAGACGATCCGGGTTCGTAACGCCGTCGGGCAGTCCGACATCGTGGTGGATCTGCTCGGCTCGTTCGTTCCCGACGGCGGGTCGACGTTCGTGCCGAAGAACCCGCCGACCCGGTTGTTGGACACCCGGACGACCACCGGTGGGCACCTGGGCAAGCTCGGGCAGAACGAGACGTTCGCATTGCAGGTGCGTGGGGTGGCCGGGGTGCCGGCCGATGCGACCGCGGTGGTCGTGAACGTCACCGGAGTCAGCCAGTCGACCGGGACGTTCCTGAGCCTGTTCCCCGACCAGAACTCGGGTACCTCGACGCTGAACCTGCAGGGCCGGGCCACCCGGGCGAACGTGACCGCGGTGGGTATCGGGGCCGACGGCAGCATCAGGGTGCGCAACGCCCTGGGCAGCGTGCACGTGGTGATCGACCTACAGGGCTGGTTCGTACCCAGCGGTGGCTCGCGGTTCGTCGCGCTGGACCCGACCAGCCGCATCCTGGACACCCGCAGCGGCAACGGCCTGCGGCTCGGCGCGATCGGCCCGCACGAGGCGATCACGGTGCAGGGCTCGAAACTGTACGGGGTGCCCTACGCCGCGACCGCGGTGGCGTTCAACCTGACCGCGGTGTCGCCGACCACCGAGACCTTCATGACGGTGTGGCCGACCGGGCTGGCCAAGCCGAACACCTCGAACCTGAACATCACCCGAGGGGTGGTACCCAACGCCGTCGTGGTGGGCACCGGCACCAACGGAACCGTCTCGCTGTATGACGCGGTCGGGCACGTCGACGCCGTCGCCGACATCTACGGATACTTCATCCCCTGACCCTACGAACACGAGTGGGGCCCGTCCCGACCCGGGGCGGGCCCCACTGCCGTTCCCGGCCGGTTCCCGGCTGGCCGTTCCCGGCTGGCCGGCGGCCGGTCCGACGAATCAGACGCCGAGCAGGGTCCGCAGGTGGCGCGGAGACGGCGAACCGTGCGACAGCACAGTGTCGTGGATCTGCCGGTCCGACGCGCCCGGTCGGGCCGCGCGCAGGTCACGCACCGCGTCGGCGACCTCGGTGTAGCCGACGTAGTAGGTCGACAACTGGGCCGAGGTGAGCAGCGCCCGGCGCCACTTGCCGGCCGCCTCGCCCTCCTCCTGCATCCCCGGACCGGTCATCAGGGCCATCGCCTCGGTCTCGGTCATGCCGTGCGCGTGTACCCGGGCGTCCAGGATCGCGTTGAGGATGCTGCGCAGTTGCATCTTGAGCTGTTGCATGCGCAGGGCGTCGTTGCCGGCGCCCCGGTAGCCGCGCCGGGCCATCAGCTCCTCGGCGAACACCGCCCAACCCTCCACGAACGGACCGCTCCACAGCGCCGCCCGGATTGGCGTCGGCGCGGTGCACCGGCGGGAGTGGGCGAGTTGCAGCACGTGCCCTGGCATCGCCTCGTGCACGGTCAGGTCGTGCACCATGTGCGCGTTGTACTCCCGGTAGAACGACGCGATCCGTTCGGCCGACCAGTCCGCCGGGGTCGGGGAGACGGCGAAGAACGTGGCGGTCGGGGCGGTCTCCAGTGGCCCGGGCGGGTCGCAGTAGGCCACCGCCACCCCGCGGTGGATCTCCGGCATCTCGATGATGCGCACCGGGTCGTCGTGCACGGTGACCAGGTCGAGTTCCCGGACGAACGCGGTCGCCGCGGCGAACGACTCGCGGCAGGCCGGCAGGATGGTGGCGTCGTCGAGGTGGTCGGCGGCCAGCGCGTCGAGCACCCGGCGGGTGGCCTGCGGGCCGCCCGCGCCCGGGCCGGCGAGTCGGCCGGCCAGTTCGGCCAACTGCCCGGTGACCCGCTCCAGGTCGGCCTCGGCCCGGGCCAGGATGGTGTCCGCGTCGGTGGCCGCGTCCAGGGTCAGCGCGAGCTTGGCGGCGAACCGGTCCGGTCCGATCCGCGGGTCGGGGCCGGCACCGTCGGTGTCGGCCAGCCGCGCGGACAGCCAGCGGGTGTGTTCGGCGACCGCGGCCAGCGCCGCCTCGCGGGCCGGCTGCACCACCGCCCGCATCCCCGGCGCGGCCTCCAGCGACGCGGCCAGCACCGGGCCGAGCAGTTCGGCGGTCCCGGCGAACTGGGTCAGCGCGGTCTGGACGTGCACCCGGGGCATGGCGCCCAGGGTTGCCCGGGCGGTGGCCAGCGACTCGGGCACCGCGGCCAGCCGACCGGCCAGCGAGCGCAACCGGTCGCCCAGCGGCGCGAAGTCCCGGGCCAGCAGCGGGTAGATCGCGTCGCCGGGGTTGGCCACCAGCGGGTTCCACTCGTGCTCGCGCAGCTCGGTCGCCTCGAACACCGCCGAGGACAGGGCGGTGCGCAGGATCTGCGCGTCCACCTGGTTGTCCACCGACAGCGCGCCGGTGTCGATCCGGTCCAGCTCGGTCAGCCGGGCGGTGAACCGGCCGGTGTTCCGGTCGACGGCCGGCCCGCCACGGTCGGCGAGCCGGTCGTCGAACCGGTGGTCCCCCAGCGCGGTGGCCAGCTCCGGATCGGCGTCGAACAGGTCGTCCAGGACGGCCCGGGCGAGGGTTTCGAAGGGGGCGTCAGCAGTGTCCGGCACGTCCGCGACGGTAACGGCTGTGGCGCCGCCCCGGCGGCGGTTTGCCCGGCCCGACCGGTCACCTACCGACCAGCCGGGCGATCGTGCCGCCGACCACGAAGTACACCACCGCTCCGATGCCCCAGTTGAGCAGCACGTTCTGCTTCGGGTTCGGCTGTGGGAACAGGTTGCGGAACGGCGTGACGAACCAGGCTCCGAGGTCGTGGATGCCGTTGGCAAGCGTGTTGTGGGTGTTCGCCCCGAGAAGCACCAACACGATGCTGATCACGATGACGAGCGTGATCGCACCGGTGAGCGCCATGACGGCGGCCCCGAGGGGCCAAGTGTCGCCCTTGGTGCGATAGGCCATGGTCGTTCTCCTCTGGTACCCCGTATTTTCCAACTGAGGGATCTCTTCGCGTAATAAGTCCCCTCATGTGGGGGTAGTTCAAACCTCCGACGCCGGCGGCGTGCCAGGCAGTCGGAGCACCGCGCGCAACCCCGGGCCGGCGTCCTCCAGCGCGATCGTCCCGCCGTGCGCGCGCACGGTGTCCCCGACGATGGCCAGGCCCAGGCCGGCACCGCCGGACTGCCGGCTGCGCGCGTCGTCGAGCCGGGTGAACCGGTCGAACACCGCGGCCCGGTGCGCCTCGGGGATGCCCGCGCCGTCGTCGCAGACGGCAACCACCGCCCAGGTCGGATCAACCGGTCCCACCACGACGGTGACCGCGGCCGAGGCGTGCCGCACCGCGTTGTCCACCAGGTTGGCCAGCACTCGGCGCAGCCCGTCGGGGTCGCCGCTGGCCATCGCCGAGTCCAGTCCGCTCACCCGCACCGGCACCGGGCCGCCGGTGTGCCCGGCGGCGACGGCGCGGGCCAGCCCGGCCAGGTCCACCGGCACCCGCCGGTGCGGCCGGCCGCGGGCCTCGTCCAGCCCGGCCAGCACCAGCAGGTCGTCGACCAGCCGGGACAACCGGCGCACGTCGTCCAGCACGCCCTCGGCCACGCCGTCCCAGTCGGCCAGCCGGTCGGCCACCTCGACCTGGGTGCGGATGCTGGCCAGTGGGCTGCGCAGCTCGTGGGCCGCATCGGACACGAACCGCCGTTGCCGGGTGCTGGCCTCCTCCAGCCGGGTCAGCATGTCGTTGAGCGTGGTGGCCAGCCGATGCACCTCGTCGGTCGCGCCGGGCACCGGCAGCCGGCGTGAGCCGCCGGTGCCGCTGATCTCCTCGGCCCCGGCCCGCAGCGCGTCCACCGGCCGCAACGCCAGCCCGACCACGTACCAGCCCAACACGGCCAGCGCCACCAGCAGGATCGGCAGGCCGACGGTCAGCGCGGTGCGCAGCGCCCCCAGACCCTGCCGCACGTCGCGCAGGCTGACCGCCACCACCACGGTCTGCGGGTCGGCCGGTGGGCCGGCGGTCACCCCCACCACCCGCACCTGGTCGTCCTGCCCGATCCGGTCGCCGGACACCACCAGGCGTTCGCCTCGGCGGATTTCGCCCAGCTCCCGGCCGGCGAGCATCGGCACCAGGTGGTCGGCGTTGGCCGAGGCGGCCCGCACCCGGCCGGTCGAGTCGACCACCTGCACCACCGCCGTGCCGACCCCGGCCGGGATCGGGTCGGGCAACCGGCCGGCGTTGACCAGGGCGGCCACGTTCCGGGCGGTGCGCTGGGCACCGGCGTCCAGGGTGGACATCTCGGTGCGTTGCAGGGTGCCGAACAGCAGCGCGCTGCCGGCGGCCAGCCCGGCGGCCAGCACCGCAGTGGCCAGCAGGGTCAACCGGGCCCGCAGGCTCCGTCCGGTCCACCAGGTCCAGCCGGCCCGCCACCACCACGACCATCGAGCCGACCTGGCGGCATCGGCGGCATCAGCGGCACCGGAGGCACCGGAAGCCACGGGGGTCTGGGGAGTCCCGGCACCCACCACTATCCGCCGTCCGCCGCGATCCGGTATCCGGCCCCGCGCACGGTCTGTAGCCCGCGCCGGGCGAACGGCGCGTCGATCTTCCGGCGCAGGTACCCCACGTAGACCTCGACCACGTTCGGGTCGCCGGCGTAGTGCGCGTCCCACACGTGTTCGAGCAGTTCGGACTTGGACACCACCTCGCCGGCCCGGCGCATCAGGTACTCCAGCAGGGCGAACTCCCGCGGGGTCAGCGTCACCTCGGTG
>DASULA010000479.1:0-9412 GCA_036278435.1 Mycobacteriales bacterium
GTCGCCGCCGCCGTACCAGCCCGGCCAGCGGTGGGCGGCGCCGAACTCGCTGGCCGGTGGCGCGCCGGTGGTGCGCGGGGCCACCCGACCGTCGCGGCTGCCGGGTTTGGGACGGGTGGGTGCGCCTGGCGCCATCGGGACCTCCCGATCGGTTGCCGGTCGGACACGCCGGGTAAGCATGTGCCCGGTGCGGCCCGATGGGCCAGACCCGTACGGGTGACAGATCCGACCGGTCGGGACCGGTCACGCGGCGGGTCGGCGTGCACATGCCGGCCCGGCCCGGATCGCCTATGTTCGAACCGGGGCCGTCCGGCCCGGGGGAGGACGGTGTGTGATGGCTGTGCCGACAGGCTTCATCGGCCTCGGGCTGATGGGCACCCCGATGGCTGGCAACCTGGCCCGCGCCGGCTTTCCACTCACGGTGTGGAACCGCACCCGGGACAAGATGGAATCACTCGCCGAGGCCGGCGCCAGGATCGCCTCTCGACCCCGGGAGGTCGGCGCGGCCTCCGAGGTGGTCATCACGGTGCTGTCCGACGACGCGGCCGTGGGCGAGGTGTTGCTGGGGGCCGAGGGCGTCGCGCAGGGCATGGCCGCCGGTGGGGTGGTCATGGACATGTCCACCACCAGCCCGCGGGCGGTCAGGGAACTCGCCGGGCGGCTCGCCGAGCGCGGGATCGGGTTCGTCGACGCCCCGTTCTTCGGCTCGGTCAAGCCGGCCGAGACCGGTGAGCTGTGGGTGACGGTGGGGGCCGAGGAGTCCGACCTGGACCGGGTCCGACCGCACCTGGACGCGCTGTGTTCCAAGATGTTCCACATGGGCCCGGTAGGTGCCGGAGCGGTGATGAAGCTGTGCGGGAACCTGATCGACACCGGCATGCAGAGCCTGCTGGCCGAGGGGCTGACCCTGGGCCGGCGGAACGGCCTGGACGCCGGGCAGATGCTGGACGTGCTACAGGTGACCGACTGCGCGTCGCTGGTGTTCGGCGTGAAGGGGGCGCAGATCACGGCGGACGACTACGAGCCCCGCTTCCCGCTCAAGCACGCGCTCAAGGACGTCCGGATGGCCCTGGACATGGCCGGCGCGGCGGGCCTGGACCTGCGCGTGGCCGACGGGGTGCGCGCGGACCTGGACTCCGCCGCGAGGGCCGGGCACGCCGACGAGGACTCGATCGCGGTGATCAAGGGTGTGGGCAGCCACCAGGCCACACCGTGACCGCCCGACGCCGAAGACGGGTACGGATCGTCGCCCGGCCGGCCGCCCGGAGTAAAACCCCTCCGCCCGCGTACTCCCGGTATGCGATAGGTTGCGCGCCGCGAGAGGGGTGAGCATGACCGACGTTGGCTCGACCCGTGAGAACGTCGAGCAGGTCGGCCAGCGGCCGGGTCAGCACGGGGCGGAAAGCCCCGACGGCACCGGAGACCCGGCCGACCTGGGCCGGGACGACTGGCGCGACCGAGACGACTGGCGGCCCGAACCGGAGCGGCACGGCCGGCGGGGTTGGCTGTTCGCCGCCTTCGCCGTGGTCGTTGTCGCCATCGCCGCCGCGGTGCTGAAGCTCGCCACCGGCGATCCGGCCGTCGCGCCGCTCGGGCCGGTGCACCTGGCCGCGCCGGTGACCCTGCCGCCGGCGCCGAATCCGCCACCCCGGCCGAGCACCGCCCAGAGTTCGGCCGCTGGCACCGCCGGTGCGGAGATCTGCCCGGGTTCGGACGGGGTCAGCGCGGACGACCAGCCGGGTTGGCAGCACGACGCGGTCCAGGCAGACCCGGCCGACCCGGCATCGTCGGTGGCCTGCGCGGGCAGGTACTCGCTGCACACCACCAGCACGGCCGGCGGGGTGTCCTACCGGTGGACCTTTGACGTGGACCAGGCCGGCCACTGCGACATCGCGGTGTACGTCCCGGACACGCCGCGCGCCGACGTGGCCCGGGTGCACTACACCGTCCTGGACGGCGACACGGTGGTGGAGGGCTTCGTGATCGCGCAGGCCCGCGACCGCGGCCAGTTCGTGCCGGCCGGCAGCTACCCGGCCGGCGGCGGCCCGCTGACGGTCCGGATGGACAACCAGTCCCCGGTGGCGGGCACCGTGGTCGCCTCGGCGGTCCGGTTCACCTGCCAGCCGGGCTGACGACTCGGACCGAGGCGGTCCGGTACCGGCGCGGGTTGACGCCGAGCCCGCCAGTACCGGCGTGAAGGCACGGACGACGCACATTCGATCATGCTCAATGACCTTGCGATTTTCTTGCATTTTCTTATGACGAAAAAGGCCAGGACCGGGTCACCAGAACTATTCGCTCCTCTCGCCTGCTAAGACTTTGGATAGGACGTCACTGGGCTGTCCAGGTTTGACCTGGGGTGGGACGGGAGCCAGTCATGACAACGACACGACGGATCATGACCGCACTTACCGGGGTCGGGGTGGTCGCGGCCACGCTGGTGGTGACCCAGGCCACTCCGGCCGGAGCGGCGCCGGGGAACCTGCCGGCACTGGCCGCCCAGCCGGCGGCTTCCGCTGGCGCGCAGGGTTTCCACGCCCTGGCCCCGACCCGGGTGTTGGACACCCGGTCCGGTCTGGCCGGCCCGCTGGGCCCGCACGGAACGGTCGACGTGCAACTGGCCGGTGTGGCCGGCATCCCGGCCACCGGGGTGACCGCGGTCGTGTTCAACCTCACCGCGGTAGCCCCCACCGCCGGCGGATTCCTCACCGTCTACCCCACCGGAACTGCCCGCCCCACCTCCTCCAACCTCAACTTCACCGCCGGGCAGACCCTCGCCGACGAGGTCATCGCCACCCTGGGCACCAACGGCAGGGCCACCATCTTCAACGCCGCCGGTGACACCCATGTCCTCGCCGACGTCTCCGGGTGGTTCGCCACCGGCTCCTACTACCACCCACTGACCCCCATCCGGCTGCTGGACACCCGCACCGGACTGGGCGCCCCGGCCCCCGGACCCCTGGGCGACTCCCACACCCTCGACGTCCAGATCAGCGGACACGCCGGCATACCCGCCACCGCCACCGCTGTCGCCTACACCCTCACCGCCACGGAACCAACCACCTCCACCTTCATCACGGCCTACCCGGCCGGCGAACCCCGACCCGCCACCTCCAACCTCAACCTCACCCGCGGCCAGACCACCGCCGTGATGGCCATCACCAAACTCGGCAGCACCGGCGCGATCACCCTCTACAACGCCGCCGGCAGCACTCAGCTCATCACCGACATCACCGGCTGGTTCACCGCCACCGGACAGTTCACCCCCATCACCCCCACCCGCATCCTCGACACCCGTACCACCCAGAGCCCGTTGCCCGATCGCGCGACCACGCGGCTCACCGTCGCCGGGGCTGTCCACGGGACGATCCCGAGGAACGTGGACTCGGTGGTGCTGTCGGTCACCGCGGTGGCTCCGACGTCGAGCGGTTTCCTGACCGTGCGACCGGATCTGTCCACATCCACCTCGACGATCAACTTCACCGCCGGTCACAGCGCGGCCAACCTGGTCATCGCTCAGGTCGACTCCGTCGAGGGCGGTGTGATCTTCATCACCAACGGTGCGACGTCGGGAAGCGCCGACGTCGTGGTGGACGTGCTGGGCTGGTTCGTAACCCCACTCACCTTCACCCCGTCGGCCCTCCCGGACGCGGCGCTGCCCGCCGGGTACTCCCAGCCGCTGACCGCCACCGGCGGCGCCGCCCCCTACACCTGGTCGGTCTCCGCCGGGTCTCTGCCGGCCGGGCTGTCGGTGACGTCCACCGGGCCGCAGTCCGCGGCCATCACCGGCACCCCGACCACCGCGGGCACCAGCACGTTCACCATCCGGGTCACCGAGTCGAGGGGGACCTTCGTCGAAGAGTCCCTCACCCTGACCGTGCAGCCCTTCGCGCCCGGAGCCGTGTGGGCCTGGGGGGTCGGCGCGTTGGGCGTCGGATCGACCAGCGGCAGTGCCGCGCCCCTGCGGGTTCATGACCTGTCCGATGTCACCGCCATCGCCGGCGGAATCAGCGGTGCCGGATACGCGCTGAAGAGCGACGGCACGGTGTGGGCCTGGGGCGCCAACAGCATGGGTCAACTCGGCGACGGAACGACCACCGGCCGGAGCACACCAGTCCAGGTGACCGGGTTGACCGGCGTGATCGCCATTGCCGGCGGCGCGGGGAGCGGGTACGCGCTGAAGGCCGATGGCACAGTGTGGGCCTGGGGATTCAACGCAGAGGGCGAGTTGGGGGATGGAACGAGGCTCACCCGGCTTACTCCGGTGCAGGTGACCGGGCTCTCCGGTGTCATCGCGATCGGTGCGGGGTTCGAGTCGGCTGTCGCGGTCACCGGTGACGGTCGGGTCTGGGACTGGGGAATCGGGTTGGGCACCATGACCCCGTTCCCGGTGCCCGGGTTGACCGATGCCGTCGCCGTCGATGCGGGAACCGATGTCGGTTACGCGTTGAAGTCCGATGGCACGGTGTGGGCCTGGGGATTCAACGAGTTCGGATCACTGGGCAACGGAACCATGACCGTCCGAGACTTCGGGCCGGCGCCGGTGAAGACCCTGACCGACGTGGTCTCCATCGCGGCGAAGAACAGAACCGGCCACGCCCTGAAAGCCGACGGCACGGTCTGGTCCTGGGGATTCAACGATGTCGGCCAGGTGGGTGACGGAACAACGGCCAACCGGGACGTGGCAGTTCAGGTGGCCGGGCTGACCGGAGTGACGGCGATCACCGCAGGCTTGTCCAACGGGTACGCGATCACGTCCGACGGCGCGGTGTGGGGCTGGGGCGAGGACGATTCGCGGCAACTGGGCGTCGGCACTTCCGGCACCCGGACGGCTCCGATCCGGATCGCCGACATGCCGCCGGTGACCGCTCTGGCCGCCGGCTCCGGAGCCGCCTACGCCCTGGGCACGGCCACACCCTGAGCGGAGTCCGATCGCACGGCCTGACCGTCGCCAGGTCAGTTCCCGGCGGCCGGACCGGCGAGCCCGGCGGGTTCGGGGTCGAGCCAGTACAGGTGCGGGGCGCGGTTCCGGCCGAACAGGTCCAAGGCGCGCTGGGCGGACCGGAACGAGCCCGCGGTGACCCGCCCGCCGGACAGCACCGCCCCGTCGGGATAGGCCAAGCCCCAGGCGAACACGGTGAACACCCGCCTCGTGGCGGCGGCCTCGCCGTGCTCGTCACACAGCTCCTCGCACAGCGCGAACCGGCGCGGCGGATCGGCCTGGCAGGTCACCCGCAGCAACTCATCCCGCCGGGCCGGACTCCACACCGACTCGCCCCACTCCTGGCCGCCCTCGCCCGACTCCACGCTGTCGTGTGTGGTCATGCACCGCTCCCTACGGCGCAGTCTCGCCTCCGTCCTGATTCGCGCTGGTAAGCGCGAATCCTCCGGAATAGCCGTTGTTAAGCTCTGATCGCCTGCTATAACGCGCTAGGCGCCCTGGATCATCAGGATCCGGCGCGGGGCGAAGGGTGTGCTCGGATGGCGGTCGGAACGATGGTCTTACACAGGGTGTTACACAGGCTGGTTGCGGGTGCGGCGAGCCTGGGCCTGGTGGCTGGCGGGGTGGTGCTCTCGGCGGTACCGGCCGGAGCCGCCCCGGCCCGGCCCTCGGGACGGGCCACGCCGGTGCCGGACGCGGTGGCCGGGCAGCCCGGCTTCCACAGCGTGGAACCCACCCGAATCCTGGACACCCGCATCGGGCTGGGCGCGGCCGAAGCACCACTCGGCCCACACGGGACCATCGACGTGCAGGTCACCGGCGTGGCCGGAATCCCGACAACCGGGGTGGCCGCGGTGGTGTTCAACCTGACCGCGGTCGCCCCGACGGCCGGCGGGTTCCTGACTGTCTATCCGACCGGTGCTCCTCGGCCGAACTCCTCCAACCTGAACTTCACCGCTGGGCAGACCATCGCCGACGAGGTCATCGCCACCGTGGGTACCGCGGGGAAGGTCACCGTCTTCAACGCCGTCGGCAACACCCACGTGCTCGCCGACATATCCGGCTGGTTCGCCACCGACACCTACTACCACCCGCTGACCCCGACCCGCCTGCTGGACACCCGCACCGGCCTGGGCGCCCCCACCGCGGCACCCCTGGGCGACAGCCAACACCTCGACATTCAGGTCACCGGGCATGCCGGCATACCCGCCACCGCCACCGCCACCGCATTCACCCTGACCGCCACCCAACCCACCACCACGACGTTCGTCACCGCCTACCCCGCCGGCCAAACCCGACCCGGCACCTCCAACCTCAACCTCATCCGCAACCAGACCGCCGCCATCGCCGCGATCACCAAACTCGGTACCAACGGCGCCATCACCGTCTACAACGCCGCGGGCAGCGTCCATCTCATCGCCGACATCACCGGCTGGTTCTCCTCCACCGGACAGTTCACCCCCATCACCCCCACTCGCATCCTCGACACCCGCACCACCGGCGAGCCGATCCCACCGAACGCCGGAATAACCATCTCCGCGGGCACCGAGCCGCCCCATCCCGACTCGGTCATCGTGTCGGTCGCCGCCGTCGCCCCGACCGCGAGCGGATTCCTGACGATGCAACCCGAACTCGGTACGAAGCTGCACATCTCAACGGTCAACTTCACCACCAGGCACACCGCCGCCAACCTGGCCATCGTGCGAACCGGCGGCGGCGGCCCGTTCGTAGAGATCGACAACCACAGTCCCGATCCGCTGAACGTCATCGTGGACCTGTCGGGATCGTTCGTCGCACCGGTGCACATCGACAACGTCGACCTGCCGGATGCGGCCCTGCCCGGCTCGTACCATCGCACCCTGGACGCATTCGGCGGCATCGCCCCCTACACCTGGACGGTCACCGCGGGCGCGCTTCCGGCCGGGCTCACCCTGGCCTCCACCGGGCCGAGTTTGGCGGCGATCAGCGGCACGCCCACGACGCCGGGCACCAGCACCTTCACGATCCAGGCCACCGATTCGCTGGGCCTGTTCGACCAACGAAGCCTCACCCTGATCGTGCGGCCGTTCGTGCCCGGCGCGGTGTGGGCGTGGGGTGACGGATCGGTTGGTGAACTCGGCGACGGCATACCCGAGCCCACCGACACTCCGGTGCGGGTCAGTGACCTGTCCGGTGTCACGGCAGTCGCCGGGGGCAACTCAACCGGGTACGCGCTGAAGTCCGACGGCACGGTGTGGGCCTGGGGCAGCAGCTTTACCGGAGGGCTCGGCGACGGCACCACCACCAGCTCCCTCAGCCCGGTACAGGTGACCGGACTGACCGGAATCACCGCCATCGCGGCGGGCGCGGCGAGCGGCTACGCGCTGAATTCGGACGGCACGGTGTGGGCCTGGGGCAACAACTTTGACGGACAGCTCGGCGACGGCACCACCACCAACCGCCCCACCCCGGTACAGGTGACCGGACTGACCGGAATCACCGCCATCGCCGGCGCGTCCGGCGACGGGTATGCGCTGGCCTCCGACGGCACGGTGTGGGCCTGGGGCAGCGACTTCTTCAGTGAGCTGGGCGACGGGTCCCGTACCAACAGCAGCGTCCCGGTGCGGGTCAGCGGGCTGACCGGCATCACCGCCATCGTGTCGGCTGCTGACTCGTCCGACGGGTACGCGCTGAAGTCCGATGGCACGGTCTGGGCCTGGGGAGACGGCTTCGGAGGCAAGCGCGGCAACGGCAGCAACCTGACCGACCTGGTCCCCAACCAGGTGGTCGGTCTGACCGCGGTCACGGGCATCGCCGCCAGTGAGCACAACGGCTACGCGATCACCTCGGAGGGCACGGCATGGGCCTGGGGTCAGAATAACGCCGGTGAGGTTGGCGACGGCACCACCGCCGACCGTCTCACGCCGGTACGGGTGGCCGGGTTGACCGGGGTCACCGATATCGCCGGGGCCGATTTCAATGCCTTCGCCCTGACCTCCGATGGGACGGTGTGGGCCTGGGGCCAGGGCGACGACGAGCTGGGGTCCGGTCGCGATGGCTCGCCGTTCGCACTTGCTCCGATCGCTGTGGCGGGGATGCCGCCGGTGACCGCGCTGGCCGCGGGCGGTTTCACCGCCTACGCCCTGGGCACGGCGACACCCTGACCGGCGCCCGGGCCGTGGGCGTCCGCAACAGCCCGCTCCGGATACCCGGGATGCCGCCGGTGACCGCGCTGGCCGCCGGAACCAGAACCGTCTAGGCGCTCGGAAACGTCCTGACCCGGGCGGTGACGACGGGCCGCGCCGAGCGACGAAGAACGGTGGGGCGGCCGGGGGAGGCCGCCCCACCGGGGGGCGAGGACGATGACTCGGGGGGATGTCACCGGCCTCACGTCAGGAGGTCAACCACCACCGCCACCACCGCTGCCGCTGCCGCGCCGGTGATGGTCGTCGGCGGTGCCGTCGTCGGCGCCGTGCCCGCCGCTGCCGTGGTCGTCGGTCGCGGCCGGCGAGGACGGCGCGCCCGCCCCGGTGCCGGACTGGGTGCCCGGCTGGGTTCCGGTCGGGGTGCCGCCATCGTGGTCGGAGTGGGTGACCGTGACCACGCTTGGGATGTTCTGCTCGCACCGCAGGGTGGCGGAGATCTCCGGGACCTTGGCGGACTTGTCCGCCTCGAACGCCATCCTCGCGGTGGTGGCCGGGCCCCGCACCATGTCGTCGTCGGCCCGGTAGCCCTGGGCCGGACTCCACGAGACGATGTATGCCAGGTTACCCTGCTGGCAGTTCACGTTGATCGTGCCGCCCGCGGTGTTCAGCGGGTGCACGATCGCGCCGGGGGTGGTGCCCGGGTCGGATGTCTGCGGGCCGATCGTGGTGTCGCTGTCGTCGGCCCGGTCCGCGCGCAGCCCGTCGTTGATGGCGGCGTTACTGAGCGGTGACACCGCCCGGTTACTGATCTCACCACCGACTAGGGACAGCGCCCAGGTACCGACGGCGATCGCCGTGCCGGCGACCACCAGCCACAGGGTGAGCAGAATTCCACCACGTCGCATGACAACCAGCGTGCGCGACCTGCCGCTAAGCCAGGGTTAAGACACGGATAGGACTACGCATCACCACCTAATCCCGCCCCTCATCCGGGCTACTGTGCGGACATGCCTGAGGTGCTCGTCATCGAGGACGACCCCCGGGTGCGCAGCGCACTCGCCCGGTCGCTGACCGAACGGGGATACGCGGTGACCACGGCACCGACGGGAATGGCCGGGCTGAACCAGGCGGTTCAGGAAAGGCCCGAGATCGTGGTCCTGGACCTCGGGTTGCCCGACGTGGACGGTACCGAGGTGCTGCGGATGCTCCGCGCGGTCAGCCGGGTGCCGGTCATCGTGGCCACCGCCCGGGACGAGGAGTCGCAGATCGTGGAAGCCCTGGACGCCGGTGCCGACGACTACCTGGTCAAACCGTTCGGCGCCGCCCAACTCGACGCCCGGATCCG
>DASULA010000480.1:0-4416 GCA_036278435.1 Mycobacteriales bacterium
CAGGTCGGCCAACTCGACCCCGGTCCGCCGTTCCAGGTCGCGCCAGGCCGCCAGCGCGACCTGGCCGTTGGTGGTACCCGACAGGGCCAGGATCGCCTCGGCCAGGTGCACGTCGCGGGCCAGCGACGGGCGCCCGTCGGCCACGCCGCCGCGCACCCGGCCGTTGGCGCGGGCCAGGTAGTCCACCGCCGCGGCGGGTTTCCAGGTCATCCCCTTGACGCTGGTGCCCAGCGTGTCCACCAGCGGGCCGAGGGCGGCCATCTTCGCCGCCACCGCGGCGTAGTCGCGCTCGACGGTGACCAGCCGTGGCATGGTCCGGCCGGGTACCGGGTCGCACTCGCCGCGTTCCCAGTCGAGCACCCGCCCGCCCGGCTGGGCCAACTCGTCGGCGGTGTCGTGCATCAGCGGGACGGCCACCACATCGGTTCGCCGGCCCAGGTGCGCCGCGGCCAGCCGGGAGAAGTCCTCGGCGACCAGCCGGAACACCTCGAAGTCGGTGCGGGTCTCCCACGGCGGGGGAATGGCCGGGTTGAACGAGTGCACGAACGGGTGCATGTCCGTGGTGGAGATGTCGTGCTTCTCATACCAGGTGGCCGCCGGCAGCACGATGTCGGCGTAGGTGCAGGTGCTGGTCATCCGAAAGTCGATCGTGGTCAGCAGGTCCAGCTTGCCGCGCGGCGCCTCATCCCGCCAGGACACCTCGGCCGGGCGCAGGTGTTGCGGTGACTCCTCGGCGCGCACGGCGTCCTCGACGCCGAGCAGGTGGCGCATGAAGTACTCCATGCCCTTGCCCGACGAGCCCAGCAGGTTGGCCCGCCACACCGTCATCACCCGGGGGAAGTTGGCCGGGTCGTCGGGGTCCTGCCCGGCGAACCGCAGCCGCCCGGCGGTCAACTCGCCCACCACGTGGTCGGCCGCGTCCCGGCCGGCGCGGGCCGCCTCGTCGGCCAGGTCGAGCGGGTTGCGGTCGAACGTCGGGTATGACGGCGTCCAGCCCAGCCGGGACGCCTTCGCCAGGCAGTCGGCGAACGCGCGGCCGGCGAAGGTGCCGCGCCCCAGCGGGCTGGCCAGCTCGCCGGCGCCGAAGCTCTCGTAGCGCCACTGGTCGGTGTGCAGGTAGAAGAACGACGTGCCGGTCATCTGCCGGGGTGGGCGCTGCCAGTCCAGGCCGAAGGCGAGCTGTTGGAACCCGGTGAGCGGGCGCACCTTCTCCTGGCCCACATAGTGCGCCCAGCCGCCGCCGTTCACCCCCTGGCAGCCGCACAGCATGATCAGGGTGAGGAACGAGCGGTAGATCTGGTCGGAGTGGTACCAGTGGTTGGTGCCCGCACCCATGCAGATCATCGACCGGCCCCGGGACAGCTCGGCGTTGCGGGCGAACTCCCGGGCCACCCGGGCCGCCGCGTCCGCCGGCACCGACGTGATCGCCTGCTGCCAGGCCGGCGTGTAGGGCTGTTCGGCGTCGTCGTAGCCGGTCGGCCACTGGCCTGGCAGCCCGTCGCGGGGCACCGCGTACTGGGCCATCAGCAGGTCGAACACGGTGGTGACCAGCCGGCCGCCGACCCGGCGCACCGGCACCCCCCGGCGGATCACCCCGCCGCCCTCGGTGCGGCCGACGGTGTCACCGCCCACGTCGAAGCGGGGCAGGTCCACGGGCACCGCGTCGGTGTGCCGGCCGTACAGGGTGAGCGCCGGGTCGACACCGCCCAGGTCCAGGTTCCACCGGCCCAGGCCGGCCTCGGAGTACCGGGTCGCCAGGGTGCCGTTGGGCAGGAACGGCTCGTTCGTGGCCGAGTCGAGCAGCACGGTCCGGAACGCCGGATCCAGCCCGATGTCGCCGGGTTCGGTGCCATCGGATTCGGTGTCGCCGAGGTCGGTGTCGCCGAGGTCGGCGGCGGTGAGGAAACGGTCGGGAAGGTAGGCGTCACCGTGTTCGCGCAGGGTGACCAGAAACGGCAGATCGGTGTAGGTCTTGACATAGTCGGTGAAGTACGGCACCTGCCGGTCCCGGAAGAACTCGGACAGGACCACGTGCCCCATGGCCATCGCCAGCGCCCCGTCGGTGCCCGGCGCGGCCGGCAGCCAGTCGTCGGCGAACTTGGTGTGGTCGGAGTAGTCCGGGCTGACCACCACCACTTTCTGCCCCCGGTAACGCGCCTCGACCATGAAGTGCGCGTCCGGGGTGCGGGTGATCGGCAGGTTCGTGCCCCAGACCATCAGGTACGAGGAGTTCCACCAGTCGCCCGACTCGGGCACGTCGGTCTGGTCGCCGAACACCTGCGGGGAGGCGATCGGCAGGTCGGCGTACCAGTCGTAGAACGACAGGATCGTCCCGCCGATCATCGACAGGAACCGGGTGCCGGCCGAGTAGGACACCTGCGACATGGCCGGGATCGGAGAGAAACCCACCACCCGGTCCGGGCCGTACCGCTTGATGGTGTGCACGTGCGCGGCGGCGATGATCTCGGTCACCTCCGCCCAGGTGGCCCGCACCAGCCCGCCCTTGCCCCGCTCGTTCTTGTACCGGGCCGCCCGTTCCGGGTCGCCGGTGATGTCCGCCCAGGCGGCCACCGGGTCACCGAGCCGCTCGCGGGCCTCCCGCCACAGGTCGAGCAGCGGCGCCCGCACGTACGGGTAGCGCACCCGGGACGGGGAGTAGGTGTACCAGGAGAACGACGCGCCCCGCGGGCAGCCCCGCGGCTCGTACTCCGGCGAGTCCGGTCCGACCGACGGGTAGTCGGTCTGCTGGGTCTCCCAGGTGATGATGCCGTCCTTGACGTACACCTTCCACGAGCACGACCCGGTGCAGTTGACCCCGTGGGTGGAGCGGACCACCTTGTCGTGGTGCCAGCGCTGCCGGTAGAACTCCTCGGCGCCCCGACCGCCGATCCGGTGCACCTCCCGGTGGTCGGGCGAGGGCTCGCCGGGCGTGAAGAACTGGGCCCGCCGCAACAGCGACTCCACCGGTTCCCCGGCCGGCAGCAGCGGAGCCAGCCGCCGCTCGGTGCTCCCCGGCCGGCCAGTGGCGCCAGGGGCACGCCTGCCCCGGTCGCCGGTCTCCGCCGCGTTCGCCTCGGTCATACCGCCACCCGGCTCCCGTCACCTCGGCAGGTCGCACTCGGCCGGCCCGATCCTAAGCGCTCGCTCCATCGCTGTCGGCCCCGCCACGTGGGGTTTTTCGGCTGATTTTCGGCGGAGGGGTTCACCGCGCGCGGCCGGTGTGACCGGTCTCACCGCCGGGCCGCACCACGTCAATGCCGGTCCCCAGAGCAGGTGACTACGGCGCACGGCGGACCAAACCACAATTTGGAGTTACGGGTATCCGCCTTTTGTTACCCGGCGCCACGTCCGGGTACCAGTGCGCAACAGACACCACGAATGGAGGATCGCCATGCCGAACCTCACCACGAGACCGAGAACCAGACTCTGGCTGGCCGTCGTGGTCGCCGCGATCATCATCGCCGCGATCGTCGTCGCCGCGATACACAGCGGCGGAGGCGGAGGCGGCGCGGGCGGCGGCTACTGACCCCGCTCGCCCCCCACCAGCAGCCCGCCGGCTCTGTCTTGGAACCCCCACGGACGTGGGGAATGGACGCATTGACCTGCGGTTTCTACGCTGTCACTGAACTAATATCATATCAGGGCCGTGCGTTGCGATCCCTCATAGGGGCGATGAGGACCAGCGATTTTCGCCTGCCCTCGCGGACGCTGGGATCACGTTGCGATCCCTCGTAGGGGCGATGAGGACTCCAACGGGCTCACCCCGCTGGTGCGGGACCTGATGTTGCGATCCCTCGTAGGGGCGATGAGGACCGGTGGGCATTCCGCGACTCTGTCGATGAGGGATGTTGCGATCCCTCGTAGGGGCGATGAGGACGGAGTCTTCGGTGTCTGCGAACTCTCGCGAACCTGGTTGCGATCCCTCGTAGGGGCGATGAGGACGCAAGTCCACGGGCGAACAGCATCTGTCGAGTAACGTTGCGATCCCTCGTAGGGGCGATGAGGACCGCCGGACGGAGAGACCAGGTGCGCGTCGAACGCGTTGTTGCGATCCCTCGTAGGGGCGATGAGGACTGGACAGAAGGCCGGTCACGGAGTCGGCTCCATCGTCTGTTGCGATCCCTCGTAGGGCGATGAGGACCTGGCTCGTCCGGTCAGCTCCTCGTGGACGATGCCCCGTTGCGATCCCTCGTAGGGGCGATGAGGACTTGTTCCATGCGAACTGCACGTCGCCGGCGACCACACGTTGCGATCCCTCGTAGGGGCGATGAGGACCGGCGAAGCTGACGTCGGCGAAGTGGTTCAGCGTGACGTGTTGCGATCCCTCGTAGGGGCGATGAGGACCCCTGGCCATCGCCCCGTGGACCTCGTGGTCCACCAGTCGTTGCGATCCCTCGTAGGGGCGATGAGGACCAT
>DASULA010000481.1:0-5023 GCA_036278435.1 Mycobacteriales bacterium
GGGGTCGGCCCGGCGGGACGGTCGACCCGCGTCGTATCCGTCGGCGGCCGGGTCGGGTCCCACCCGCCGGGCCCGCCGGGTGCTGGCTGGTGCGGTGGCCGGACTGGCGTTCGGAGTCTGCGTGGCCACCGCGTCCACGTCGGTGTCGGCGCACACCGACACCCCTGACCGCAACATCGTCCACGACGTGAACGGCGGGGTGGTCCGCCCGCCGATCACCGGTGAACTCACCGGGGTGCGCGACCTGCGGGCACCCGACCGGGACCAGGGCACGTTCGGGCGCACCGGTCCGGACGGGTTCGGGCCGGATCGGCCGCAGCCGGTCTCCCACCAGGTCGGGTCGGGTCGGGTCGGAGTCGGCGCGCCGGCCCGGACCGAACTGGTCAGCCGTGCCGGCGTGCGGTGACCTTGGGTATGGTGAGCCCGCCCCGTTACCCGGCGCGGCTCGGCCAGGAGAGCGAACAGCCTCAGACCATCGCATATCACGCGGCTACCGTGGTTTGGGTACTGGCGGTCCGATTCGGCCACCGACGAGTGCCGTCGGGTTCGCTGCGGTCGCCCCTGGTTCCTGGATTGTTGCGGTGGCGGAGGGTTCCGGATGATCGCTGACGCGGACTTCACACCGCGTCCGGCACGCTGGAACCGCGCCCGGATGGGTATGTACTCACCGCCGGATCCCGGGCAGTCACGAGCGGAGGCAACCGCGCCATGACCGACGAGGACGTGTTTCGTCCCACCGAGTCCGAACGCGCGGAGTATGAGCGTCGAGTGACTGACCAGTCCGGCGGGTACCACGGCGCCGTTGACTCCGCGGGCAGTCCCCGCAACGGGACGCCGGCACCGGTGCCACCGTCGCTCTCCTCGGCGTTCGGCCGGCCGAACGCCGTCGAGGGTGCGTTCGCCGAGCCCCGCCCGGCCCTGCCGCCGCGCCGGGACGAGCACGCCAGACCGCCGTCCCCGGTGCTGACGCAGGCGTTCGGCCCCCCGGACGGCAGCGGCGACGCGTTCGCTCCCCCGCCGGGAACCCGGATCGAACCGCGGCACGAGGACGACTCGCCGTGGTGGAAGCCGGACGCGGCCCGGGACCCGTGGCGGGACCCGGGATCGTCGGCCCACCTGGGAGCGCCACCGGATCTGGACGGCCCGCCACCGCCGGCCCCACCGCCCGAGGAGGATGAGGCGGGCGAGGGCACGGCCGCGGCCAGGGCCCGGCGCCGGTGGCGACTTCGCGAGCTGTCGGTGGGCTCGGCCGTGGTCATCCTGCTGGCCGCCCTGTTCGTGGGCACGGCCGGCGGCGTCACCGGGTACACCCTGGCCCGCAAATTCGGCATCGCCGGGCTGTTCGAGCCCGACGCGAAGCTGACCAAGGCCACCCGGCCGGTCAGCCGGCCGCCCGGTTCGGTGGCCGGTGTGGCCAGCCGGGTGCGTCCGGCCGTGGTCTCCATCGACGTACACGGGGACGAGGACGGCACCGGCTCAGGGGTGATAATTGACGGTAAGGGCTACATCCTCACCAACAACCACGTGGCCGCGCCGGCCGCGAGTCCCAACGGCTCCATCCGGGTGATCTTCGAGGACCAGTCCTCGGCCCCGGCCAAGATCGTCGGCCGGGACCCCAAGTCCGACCTCGCCGTGATCAAGGTCGACAAGCCGGGCCTGACCGTGGCCACCCTGGGGGACTCCTCGAAGATGGCCGTGGGTGACGACGTGATCGCCATCGGGTCGCCGCTGCGACTCGCCGACACCGTTACCTTCGGGATCATCAGCGCGCTGAACCGGCCGGTGCCCCTGCAGGGCGAGGGTAGTGACCCCAACGCGGTGATCAACGCCATCCAGACCGACGCCGCGATCAACCCCGGCAACTCCGGCGGGGCACTGGTGGACGCCAGCACCGGGGCGGTCATCGGGATCAACTCGGCGATCGCCACGCTCGGCGCAGCGGGTGTGGGCGGCAGCATCGGAGTCGGGTTCGCGATTCCGATCAACGAGGCCCGCGACATCGCCCAGCAGCTCATCCGGACCGGCCGGGCTCGGCACGCCACCCTCGGTGTCAACGCCAGGTCGGTGACCGAACTCAACGGCACCCGGGACGGCGCCCAGGTCGAACAGCTCACCCCCGGGGGCGCCGCGCAGCGGGCCGGACTGCACGAAGGCGATGTCATCGTGGGAGTGGCCAACCAGCTCATCACCGGTGCCGACCAGCTCATCACCGTGGTGCGTTCTCACCAGGTGGGCGACCGGGTGACCGTGCGCTACGTGCGGGGCAAGTCGACCCACGAGGCGAGTGCCACGCTCCAGTCGGACTAGCGCCGGGGGACCCACGTGTGGGGTGGGCCGTCAGGCGTTTCCCGGCGGCCCGGTGGACGAGTCGACCGTGACGTCGAGGCTGTCAGGGTTCACGGTCAGTGTGAAGCCGGCGCTGTCGCCGATCGTGCCGGGCTTCTTGGGCACGGTCGCGCCGCCGTGGTCGCGGTAGCTGAGCTGCACACCGGTCAGATCACACCGGCTGTGGGAGACGGTCACGGGCACGTGGCGCACCTGGACCTTCGCCCCGGGATGGCCGCACGCGGACCCGAACTCCGGCGGTGTGGCGTTGTGTGTGGTGCCTGTGCACGCGGTCAGTAACGCTGATATGGCGAGAGCGCCTCCCGCCAGTATGCGGTTGTGTCTCATAGTTGAAAGCGTGCGCTCTGACGGGAGCTAATGGGGTTCTCTCTGAAGGTCGAGACGGATTCGCAACGTGGTCTGTCCTGATCAACGTCCCGGGGACGTCGAGGTCCTACCGTGGGAATGGAAACCAACCGGCGATGGGGTGGGGTCACCTGCCTGATTGACGGGGTTGGCAGTGGCGGCGGGTGGGTTGCCGTGTCTGCTGTCGCGGGAGCCCGCATCCCCTCGACCCGCACCGACAGCGCGACACCGCCCGGCCAGCCCAGCCCCACCCCAGCCGTCGATGGGTGCCCGAGCCTAGCCGCCGGCCGGACCGGAACCCACCAGGCTTGGGCGGTTCGGATCGCGCCGAAGGCGATTACTCTGGAGCCGGTAGCTCGGGTTGGGCCGGCGTGGCCGGCTCCGCGCCAACGGTGAGGAGTCCTGGGTGTTCAACAGCCTTGGCTGGGGTGAGATAGCCATCCTTGTCGTGATCGCGCTGCTCATCTTCGGCCCCGACCGGCTGCCCTCGCTGGCCCGCGACGCGGCCCGGATGCTCCGTCAGGTGCGGGAGATGGCGCAGGGCGCACGCAGTCAGATCAAGTCCGAACTCGGCCCGGAGTTCGCCGACCTGGACCTGAACTCGCTCAACCCGCGGGCGTTCGTCCGCAAGCACCTGTTCGAGGACGACGACCTGGACTGGAACCCGCCGAGCATGCCCGGGGACTTCCTGCACCGCCCGACCCAACGGACCCTCGCCGACGGCGAGCAGGCCCCGTTCGACCCCGACACCACGTAGCGCGGGGCCGCGCGCTCGCCCGGGTAGAGCGCCGCGGAGGCACCTGGCCGCGCCCCACCCCCGCCACGCCCCACCGTGTCCTCGAACCGCGACGGATCGACCCGCGCCGGGTAGCCCGACCCGTCCAGGGCAGCAGGATCGGCATGTTTTCTTGCACTTTGCGGTGTGTGTAGCTGTTAATCGGTGGTGCTGGAGCCGTGTTTTCTGCATGATCTGTCCCGGTTGGGACGTGTGGACGGTTTCAGGCTTCCAGCGCACTGGGGTGGGCGTGTGTCCGGATCGAGTGGGTCACATCTGAACTGGCGGACCGGGCGGACCGGGCTGTCCACCAGATCGGTGACGACGGTGCTGGCCTCCGTGCTGGTGGTCAGCACCATGTCGGCGGTGGCGCTGCCGTCGGTGGCGTCCGCGGCCGCGCACCTGGCCCAGCCGGCGCCCACCCAACGGTCCGGGACCGCGGCCGGGAAGACCCACCTGGTCGGGAAGTCGGGTAACCGGACGACGCCGACCACGCTGCGCAGCCGGTACCCGCTGCGCGACCCGGCACCGGCGCCCACCGCGCCCCGGAACACCGCGAGGGTCGGCACGCCCCCGGCCCGGTCCGTGCGAGGCTACGACCCGCACACCAGCACCGAGTTACCGGACCGGCGGGGCGCGCGCGAGGACACCTACGCCAACGCCGACGGGACCCAGACCACCGTGTTCTCCACCGCGCCGGTGAACTACCGGCGCCCGGACGGGATTTGGGCACCGATCGACCCGCGCCTGGTGCCGGCCGGCGGGTCGGCCGGCGGCTGGCGGAACGGGGCCGACTCGGTGGGCATCCACTTGGCCGACCGGGCGTCGGCGCCGACGCTGGCCCGGCTCGACCTCGGCGGCGGTCGCACGGTCGGGTTCTCGCTGTCCGGGGCGGCCGGCGTGGCCGGGCGGGCCAGCGGTGGCACGGTCACCTACCCCGGGATTCTGCCCGGCGTGGATCTGCGGCTGGCGAGCCGCGCCGGCGGGGTGAAGGAGACGCTCGTCCTGCGGTCGCCGGCCGCACCGCACTCGTTCCTGTTCCCGCTGCGGCTCACCGGGTTGTCGGCGCGGGTCGCCCACGGGCGGGTGCTGTTGGTGGACTCCTCGGGGGTGACCCGGGCGACGTTCCCGGCCGGGTTCATGACCGACTCGAACGCCACCCCGGCCACCTCCACCGGGGTGCACTACCGGCTGGTCAGGCTGGACCGCGGGCAGGCGTTACAGGTCAGTGTCGATCCGGCCTGGCTGGCCGACCCGGCCCGGGTGTTCCCGGTGCTGGTCGACCCGAGCGTGTCCTCCGACGGCCCGGACGCCAGCCTGGTGGTCCAGGGGTCGACCTCCCGCGCCGGCGGGTCGGAGTTGTTGGTGGGCCGCGAGGGCGGGTCGCCGGCCGCGTCGTACATCAGGTTCGGCGGGCTGGTCAGCCAACTGGCCAACCAGACGATCTACGGCGCGCAGTTGCAGGTGGTCGACTTCGACTCGGCCTCCTGCCGGCCGCGCACGGTCAGCGTGTACCCGGTCACCCAGTCCTGGTCGTCCACCTCGAACTTCTCCTAC
>DASULA010000482.1:0-19944 GCA_036278435.1 Mycobacteriales bacterium
CGCTGCTGGTCCAGGTGCTGCGGGCGGCCGCGTCCAGCTCCCATCCGGCCCTGCACGCGCTGTTTCCCGGCCTGCCCGTGGCCGGATACGACGGCACGCTGTCCGGCCGGTACCGGACCGGGCCGGCGGCGGCCTCGGCTGGCATGGTGCGGGCCAAGACCGGGACACTGGACGGGGTGAGCACGCTGTCGGGGGTCGTGCAGGACGCCGACGGGCGGATGCTGGTGTTCGCGTTCATGGCCGACCGGGTCCCGCTGGGTGGCACCCTGGACGCCGAGGCCGGGCTGGACGAACTGGCCGCCGCCCTCGGCCGTTGCGGCTGTTCCTGACCGGTCGGGTTCCGGTGCCGCGGGGACGGGCCGCGGCGCCCGGACGGGCGTACGGTGGCAGGAGTGCCCGATCTCGGCGTTACGGGCACAGACCAAGCACCGGGCGCGGGCGTCACCGTCCGTGCCGGCAGTCGGGACGACGCGCCGCGGCCGGACCGGGTCGGACAGGACACGGGGCGACATCGGGGGAGCCCACCGGACTCCGAGTGACACCGAGCGACACCGAGGGACAGGGCGCGGGCATGGCTGACCGATTCACAGGCACCGGGATGGTCGACTGGGACTTCGCCGCGGCCACCGCCCGCCGGCTGATGCGACCCGGACCCGAGGTCACCCGCAGCGAGGCCGACGCGGCCGTGGACTCGTTGCGCCGGGCCGCGGCCGAGGCGGACGGTCACGTGCGGCGGCTGACCGGGCTGGTGGTTCCCGGCGCGGACCCGGACTCACCCCCGCCGGTCAGCGTGGTGGACCGCCCCGGGTGGGTGGACGCGAACACCGCCGGGCTGTCCACCCTGATGGGCCCGCTGATCACCCGCCTGGAGGAGCAGCGCCCGGCCCCGCCCGGTCGGTTCGCGCTGACCGTCGGCTCCCGGGTGACCGGGTTGCAGGCCGGCGCGGTGCTGGCGTTCCTGTCTGGCCGGGTACTCGGCCAGTTCGAGATCTTCGCCTCGGCCGAGGGCCGACTGTTGTTGGTCGCGCCGAACGTGGTCGAGGCCGAACGCAACCTGGGCGTGGACCCGGGCGACTTCCGGCTGTGGGTGTGCCTGCACGAGGTGACCCACCGGGTCCAGTTCACCGCGGTGCCGTGGCTGCGCGGTCACCTGCACGAGGAGATCGCCCGACTGGTGGAGGCGATCGACTTGGACCCCGAGGCGCTGCGGGAGAGCCTGTCGAACGCGGTGCGGGAGTTGGGCAGCATGGTCCGTGGCACCGGGGACCGCAACGCCCCCGGGCTGTTCGCGCTGGTGCAGAGTTCGGCCCAGCGGGCGGTGCTGGACCGGCTGACCGGAGTGATGAGCCTGCTGGAGGGGCACGCCGAGCACGTGATGGACGCGGTGGGACCGGAGGTGGTGCCGTCGGTGGAGCGGATCCGGGAGAGGTTCACCGGGCGCCGCCGTGGCAGCGGGCCGCTGGACCGGTTGCTTCGCCGGCTGCTCGGGTTGGACCTGAAGATGCGGCAGTACGCCGACGGGCGGGCGTTCGTGTCAACCGTGGTGTCGGCGGTGGGCATGGACGGGTTCAACGCGGTGTGGACGTCGCCGCAGACGTTGCCCAGCCGGGCCGAGATCGCCGCGCCGGCTGACTGGGTGGAACGCGTGCACGGCATCCGCCCGGCCGTCTCGGCCTGACCACCGGCCCAAGCCGGCCAGTCTGGCTGGCTCAGCCAATGTAGCATCTATGTGCTACGTTCGTTGGCATGGTGACGATCGGGATTCGGGAGCTGCGCCAACACGCCTCACGCTACGTGCGGATGGCCAAGGACGGGCAGCGGGTCGCCGTGACCGAGCGAGGCCACCTGGTGGCCTACCTCGTGCCATCCACCGACAAGGCGACTCTGGTTGAACGGATGATCGTCGCGGGCGAGTACGAGCCGGCGGTCGGGAGCATCCTCGACCTGCTCCCGCCTCCCGTCGCACCCGCCGGAACCCGGCCGCTGAGCGAGGTGGTGCGCGAGATGCGTGACGAGGAACGCTGGTGATCTACCTGGACACCTGTGCGTTCGTGAAACTGCTGTGGTCGGAGCCGGAGACCGCCGCGCTCCAGCATTTCCTCACCGAGCGGTCCGGGCAGCGTCTGGTGTCCAGCGAGTTGCTCGCACTGGAGGTTCGCCGCGCCGTGCTGCGGACCGCCGCGGTGGGGATGGCCCGGGCCGACCTGCTGCTGACCCGGGTCGATCGGGTCGCCCTGACCGGCGGCATCGTCGAGGCGGCCAGCCGCATTCCCGATCCGCACCTGCGGTCCGCAGACGCGATCCACCTCGCCACCGCGCTCGCCCTGGGCACCGAACTCGCCTCCTTCGTGACGTACGACAAGCGCCTCGTCTCGGCCGCTGAGCAGAACCACCTTCCGGTGATAATTCCGGCGGATTGAGGGCGATGAGTCCCGATGATCGGGTCCAGTCGGTGGGAGGTGAGCCGGTGACCGGGCCGGCTCCGGCGGTGGCGGCGGTGCGGGTGGCGGTCCGCCGCGCGCTGGACCGACTGCACTGGCCCGACGCTGTGCAACGGACCGTGCTGGTGGCCTGTAGCGGCGGCGCGGACTCCCTCGCGCTGGCGGCGGCGACCGGGTTCACCGCGCCCCGGCTGGGCCTGTGCGCCGGGGCGGTCGTGGTCGACCACGGCCTGCAACCGGACTCGGCCGACGTCGCCGGGACCGCCGCCGACCAGGCCCGCGGGCTGGGCCTGCACCCGGTGCTGGTCCGGCGGGTCCAGGTCACCGGCCCGGGCGGTCCCGAGGCCGCCGCCCGCCGGGCCCGGTACCGCGCCCTGCGGCAGGCCGCGGCCGACACCGGGGCCGGCTGGGTGCTGCTCGGTCACACCCGCGACGACCAGGCCGAGACTGTATTGCTGGGACTCGGCCGGGGTTCCGGGCCACGCTCGGTGGCCGGCATGCGGCCGGTGGACCCGCCGTGGCTGCGGCCGTTGCTGGGCGTGGGCCGGGACGACACCGCCGCCGCCTGCTCGGCGGCCGGGCTCACCCCGTGGCGAGACCCGCACAACGTCGACGCCAGGTTCACCCGGGTCCGGCTGCGCCGGGAGGTGCTGCCGTTGCTGGAGGAGGTGTTGGGTGGCGGAGTGGCCGGTGCGCTGGCCCGCACCGCGGCCCTGCTCCGTGAGGACCTGGACGCCCTGGACGCCCGGGCCGCCGGGCTGGTGGACGAACTGGCGATCGGCGGCGTGACCGGGCCAGCGCTGCCGACCGGCGAGGTGGCCGGCCTGCCTGCCGCCCTGCGCGGCCGGGTGCTGCGCGGCTGGCTGGCCACGGCCGGGGTGTCCGGGCTCACCTCGGCGCACCTGCGCGCCGTGTCCGCCCTGGTGGTGGACTGGCACGGTCAGGGTCCGGTCGGGCTGCCCGGTGGCTGGCGGGCGTTCCGGCGGGACGGCCAGCTCCGGGTCGCCCGACCCTGACCGCGAGCCCTGACCGCGAGCCCTGACCGCCCCCGCGACCGGGCCGCGACTGCGCTTCGGTAGTTTGCTGCCATCCCTGCCGCCCTACCCGCCCTGGAGCGTCCGTGTACGACGGCGAGATCGACAGCGTCATCGTCAGTGAGAAAGAGATCTCCGAGAAGGTCACCGAACTGGCGGCTGCCATCTCGGCCGACTACGCCGATCGGGACATCCTGCTGGTGGGGGTGCTCAAGGGGGCGGTGATGTTCATGTCCGATCTGGCCCGGGCGCTCAGCCGCCCGGCCCAGATGGAGTTCATGACAATCTCGTCCTACGGTTCGACCGCGTCGTCGTCCGGGGTGGTTCGCACCCTGAAGGACTTGGACCAGGACATCTCGGGCAGGCATGTCCTGGTGGTCGAGGACATCATCGACTCGGGTCTGACCCTGTCCTGGCTGCTGCGGAACCTGTCCGGCCGGCACCCGGCCTCGATGGAGGTGGTGGCGCTGCTGCGCAAGCCCGACGCGGTGCAGGTGGACGTGCCGGTCCGCTATCTGGGGTTCGACATCCCGAACGAGTTCGTGGTCGGCTACGGGCTGGACTACGCGCAGCGTTACCGGGACCTGCCCTATGTCGGCAGGCTGCGGCCGGAGGTGTACGCCGGCCCCAGAACGTGATCGAGCCGACGAACCCCACCGTCCCGGAACACGGTCCCCCCGCCCCTCGTTGAGGTAACTGGGTCGTCACGGTCGCGCCTGCGGCAGGCGTCCCTCCGGTGTACCGTCCCTTACGGGAAGCCGCCGGGTCACGATGAGGTCCGCGCGGCGGATACCCGCAGCGCCAGCGCCAGATCAGGAGGGACGAGGCCCCCCACGGCTTCGCAGATACATGGATCGCAGACGACTCTTCCGCTCACCGTGGTTCTGGATTATCGCGGTGATCCTGCTGGTGCTCGTCGTGCCTCAGCTCTTCCGTGGCCACGACGGCTTCACCCAGGTTGGCACCTCGAAGGCGCTCGCGCAGATCGATGCCGGCAACTACAGCAAGGTGAAGATCAACGACAAGGAACAGACCCTCGACATCACCCTGAAGAAGGCGGTCGACGGCGACAAGAAGATCACCACGTCCTACCCCGAGCGGGCCTCCGACGACATCTTCAAGACGCTCAGCGGCAAGGCCAAGGCCGGCGGCGGCCACGACTTCGACACCAACGTCAGCCAGCAGAACGCGCTGGTGTCGATCCTGCTCAGCCTGCTGCCGATCGCGATCGTGGTGTTCCTGCTGTTCCTGGTGATGAACCAGATGCAGGGCGGCGGCAGCCGGGTGATGAACTTCGGCAAGTCAAAGGCCAAGCTGGTCAGCAAGGACACCCCCAAGACCACGTTCGCCGACGTGGCCGGCGCCGACGAGGCCATCGAGGAGCTCTACGAGATCAAGGAGTTCTTGGAGAATCCGGCCAAGTTCCAGGCGATCGGCGCCAAGATCCCCAAGGGCGTGCTGCTCTACGGGCCCCCCGGCACCGGCAAGACACTGCTGGCCCGCGCGGTCGCCGGTGAGGCCGGCGTGCCGTTCTACTCCATCTCCGGCTCGGACTTCGTGGAGATGTTCGTCGGGGTCGGAGCCAGTCGGGTGCGTGACCTGTTCGAGCAGGCCAAGGCCAATGCGCCGGCCATCGTGTTCGTGGACGAGATCGACGCGGTGGGCCGCCACCGCGGCGCCGGCCTGGGCGGTGGACACGACGAGCGGGAGCAGACCCTCAACCAGTTGCTGGTTGAGATGGACGGGTTCGACACCAAGGGCGGCGTCATCCTGATCGCGGCCACCAACCGTCCGGACATCCTGGATCCGGCGCTGCTGCGGCCGGGCCGATTCGACCGCCAGATCCCGGTGGACCGCCCGGACATGGAGGGTCGCAAGGCGATCCTCGGGGTGCACTCCAAGGGCAAGCCGATGGCGCCGGGCGTGGATCTGTCCGTGATCGCCCGCCGGACACCCGGATTCACCGGCGCGGACCTGGCCAACGTGATCAACGAGGCGGCGCTGCTCACCGCCCGGGGCAACGGTCGGTTCATCACGAACGAGTCGCTGGAGGAGTCCATCGACCGGGTCATCGCCGGGCCGGAGCGCAAGACCCGGGTGATGAGCGAGAAGGAGAAGAAGGTCACCGCCTACCACGAGGGCGGGCACGCCCTGACCGCGTGGGCGCTGCCCAACCTCGACCCGCTGCACAAGGTGACCGTGCTGTCCCGCGGCAGGTCGCTCGGGCACACCCTGGTGCTGCCCTCGGAGGACCGGTACAGCCTGACCCGCTCGGAGATGATCGACCAGCTCGTCTTCGCGCTGGGTGGCCGCGCGGCCGAGGAACTGGTGTTCCACGAGCCGACCACCGGGGCCAGCAACGACATCGAGAAGGCCACCGGGCTGGCCCGGTCCATGGTTACCGAGTACGGCATGAGCGCCAAGCTCGGCGCGGTCAAGTACGGCAAGAACGACTCAGAGCCGTTCCTCGGCCGAGACATGGGCCACCAGCGGGACTACTCCGAGGACATCGCCGGGGACATCGACTCAGAGGTCCGCTCGTTCATCGAGGCCGCCCACGACGAGGCCTGGGAGATCCTGGTCGAGCACCGCGACGTGCTGGACAACCTGGTGCTGGAGCTGATGGACAAGGAGACCCTGGGCAAGGACGAACTGGCCCGGGTGTTCGCCCCGGTGCACAAGCGCCCGCCGCACAACGCCTACACCGGGTTCGGCAAGCGCCAGCCATCGGACAAACCGCCGGTGATGACGCCGGCGGAGCTGGGCGTGGGTCAGCCCCCGTCCTACCACGGCAGTTACTCCGACCAGGCGGTCGACCCGGCTCAGCCCAACGGGGTCATCGGCAGCAGCCGGCCCGCCGGTCAGCCGGACCCGGCCCAACCGGCCCAGTCGGGGCCCGGGGCCGGTGAGCCCGCAGCGGGTCGCCCGGCCCCCTCGCCACGGCCGTCGCCGTACCCGCGGCAGGGCCAGCCCCAACCCGGCCAGCAGGGCTGGCACCCAGGAGCCGGCGGCTGGGGGCAGCCGCAGTCCAAGCCCGAGCAGCCCGGAACATCGGCGTGACCGGCCCGTTCGACATCCCTCGGGTCGAGGCCGCGGTGCGGGAACTGCTGCTGGGAATCGGCGAGGATCCCGATCGGCAGGGACTCAAGCACACCCCCGAGCGGGTCGCCCGAGCCTTCGCCGAGCAGTTCGCCGGGTTGTACGTTGACCCGGCCAGCCTGCTGGAAACCGTGTTCGACGAGGGCCACGAAGAGATGGTCATCGTCAAGGAGATCGAGCTGTACTCGACCTGCGAGCACCACCTGGTGCCGTTCCACGGCGTGGCGCACGTCGGCTACATCCCCAACGAGGAGGGGCAGATCACCGGCCTGTCCAAACTGGCCCGGGTGGTCGACATGTACGCCCGCCGGCCGCAGGTTCAGGAACGGTTGACCTCCCAGGTCGCCGACGCTCTGGTGCGTAAGCTGCAACCCAGAGGCGTCATCGTGGTGATCGAGGCGGAGCACCTGTGCATGTCCATGCGGGGGGTACGCAAGCCCGGGTCCAAGACGGTGACCTCGGCGGTGCGCGGCATGCTCGAAAGCTGCCCGTCGACCCGGGCCGAGGCGATGAGTCTCATCCTCGGCAAGTGAGCCGGTCGCCGACTACTGGTACCGCCCTGCCCAGGCCGGGTAGGTGTGCCGTGGTTGGCGTGCTCAACATCACCCCCGACTCGTTCTCCGACGGGGGCCGTTACGCCGACCTGGACGCGGCACTCACCCACGGCCTGCGGATGTGGGGCGAGGGTGCGGATTTGATCGACGTGGGCGGCGAGTCCACCCGGCCGGGCGCCGACCGGGTGGACTCGGCCGAGGAGACCCGCCGGGTGCTGCCGACGATCCGGGAGCTGGCCGCGGCCGGGGTCCGGCTGTCGGTGGACACGTCCCGGGCAGCGGTGGCCGAGGCCGCTCTGGCCGCCGGGGCGCAGGTCGTCAACGACGTCAGCGGCGGGCTGGCCGACCCGGACATGTGCCGGGTGGTGGCAGACGCCGGCGTCCCGTGGATCCTGATGCACTGGCGTGGGCACAGCCGGGACATGCGGAAACTCGCCAACTACGCTGACGTGGTCGACGAGGTGGTCGCCGAACTGTCCCAGCGGATCGACGCGGCCCTGGCCGCCGGCGTCGCCCCGGACCGGCTGGCCGTCGACCCCGGGCTGGGGTTCGCCAAGACCGCCGCGCACAACTGGGCGTTGCTGGACCGGTTGGACGCGCTGCTCGGGCTGGGCTACCCGGTGCTGGTCGCCACCTCGCGCAAGTCGTTCCTCGGCTCGCTGCTGGCCGACCCGGACGGCCCTCCCCGGCCGGTGGCGGAGCGGGAGGACGCCACCGTGGCGACCACGGCGCTGGCCGCCGCCGCGGGGGTGTGGGGGGTGCGGGTACACCGGGTGCGGGCGAACCTGGACGCGGTGCGGGTGGCGGCGGCATGGCGCGCCGCCGGTGGGACCGGGTCCGCCGGACCGGCCGCACCCACCGCACCCGCGAGGGGCACCGGAGCGACTGGAGCCACCGGGACTGCCGGACCTGCCGGACCTGCCGGGGCTGCCGGGGCGGCCTGGCTCGGGGAGGTGTGGACGTGACCGATCTCATCGCGCTGAGCGGCCTGCGGGTCTTCGGCCGGCACGGCGTGCTGGAACACGAGCGCCGGGACGGCCAGCACTTCGTGGTCGACGTGGTCCTCACCGTGAACACCAGGCAGGCCGCGACCAGTGACGACGTCGCCGACACCGTCCACTACGGAGTGCTCGCCCGGGAACTGGCCGCGGTGGTCGCCGGGCCGCCGGTGAACCTGATCGAGACCCTGGCCGAACGGCTGGCCGACGTCTGCCTGCGGCACGAACGGGTGGTGCTCACCCGGGTGACCGTGCACAAGCCGCACGCTCCGATCCCGCTGGAGTTCTCCGATGTCGCGGTGACCATCGTCCGGAGCCGGCCGTGAGCGCGGCGGTGGCCGAGCGGACCGGGCCGCGCGCCGTGGGGTGTACCCCGTGAGCAGGGCGGTGCTGTCGATCGGCTCGAACCTGGGCGACCGGTTGGAGCACCTGCGCTCGGCGGTGCGCGGGCTCGCCGACGTGTTGGTGGCCGCGTCACCGGTGTACGAGACCGCGCCGTGGGGTGTGGTGGACCAGCCGGACTTCCTCAACGCGGTGCTGGTGGTCTCCGCCGACCGGGTCGGGCCGCATGGCTGGCTCGGCCGGGCACAGCGGTTGGAGAGTGCCGCCGGGCGGGTCCGGACCCGGCACTGGGGGCCGCGCACCCTCGACGTCGACGTGGTGACCGTGGACGACGTGCGGATGGACACTCCCGACCTGGTGCTGCCGCACCCGGGGGCGCACCAGCGGGCCACCGTGCTGGTGCCGTGGAGTGATGTCGAACCGGACGCCGAACTCCCCGGACACGGTCGGGTGGCGGACCTGGCCGCGCGGGTGGACCGCGGCGGGGTGCACCGCCGGGACGACCTGGCGCTGCGGGGCACCTCAGGGTGACCGCCACCCGGATCCGGGACCTGGTCGCTATCGCGTTGGTGACCGGTCTGCTGTCCTGGGTGGTGGTGCGCCGCTGGTACGGCAGTTTCCCTGAATTGACCTGGTACGTCCCAATCTCGCTGGGCGTGCTGGCCTGGGTGGAACTGGTTGCCGGGTACCAACTACGGGCCCGGATCCGGCGCCGCCGGGGCGCCCGCCCGGTCAACCCACTGGTGGCCGCCAGGATGCTGGCCCTGGCCAAGGCCAGTTCGCTGGTGGGCGCGGGCATGACCGGGGTGTGGGCCGGCCTGATGATCTACGTGGTGCCCAGGCTGGACTTCCTGGCCGCGGCCTCCGGCGACACCGCGACGTCCTCGGTCGGCGTGGTGTGCTCGGCCGGCCTGACCGCCGCGGCGCTGTGGCTGGAGCACTGCTGCCGCACCCCCGACCCCCCCGAGGACGACCGCCGCCGGCACGACCGCGACGGCGACCGGCACTGACCCGGGCACTCCAAGCCCGGGTGGCCGACCCGGCGCCTACACCGAGCCGGCGGTCTCCGGGTCGGTGTCCTCCACGGACCGGCGCAGGGCGGCGTGCAGCGACTCCGGGGTGAGCACGCCCAGGAAACGCGCGCCATCCAACACGGCCACCCAGCCGGCGTCCTCCTGGAGCATCATGGAGAACGCCTGCTTGAGGGTGGCCGACGCCGGCACCCAGGCGGTCATCCGCCGGCAGCGGTCGATCACCGTGCCCCCACCTCCCTCGGCGTGTACCCGGGAGATCCAGCCGTGCAGCTCATCCCGGTCGTCCAGCACCACCGCCCAGCGGGCGGCGGCCCGATCCAACGTGACCCGCACATCGGCCAGCCGGTCGGACGGGCGCACCACCGGCGGGCGTTCCAGGTCATCCATCGTGATCTGCGTGACGGCCAGCCGCTTGAGCCCTCGGTCGGCGCCCACGAAGTCGGCCACGAAGTCCGACGTCGGCGCGCCGAGCAGGGTGGCCGGGTCGGCGTACTGCTCCAGGTGCCCGCCCGCCGACAGCACGGCCACCCGGTCGCCCAGCCGCACCGCCTCCTCGATGTCGTGGGTGACGAACACCACGGTCTTGCGCACCTCGTCCTGCAACCTGAGGAACTCACCCTGCAATCGGTCCCGGGCGATCGGGTCGATGGCGCTGAACGGCTCGTCCATGAGTAGCACCGCCGGGTCGGCGGCCAGCGCCCGGGCCACCCCCACCCGCTGCTGCTGGCCGCCGGAGAGCTGGTGCGGGTCGCGGCCGGCGAACTCGGTCGGTCGCAGCCCGACCAGTTCCAGTAGCTCGTCCACCCGGGCCCGGGTGCGGGCCTTGTCCCAGCCCAGCAGCCGGGGAACCGTGGCCGTGTTCTCCCACACGGTCTGGTGCGGGAACAGGCCCACCTGCTGGATGACGTAGCCGATCTGCCGGCGCAGTTGGACCGGGTCCACGTGGGTCACGTCCCGCCCGTCCAGCACGATCCGCCCGCCGGTCGGTTCGATCAACCTGTTGATCATCTTCATCGTGGTGGTCTTGCCGCAGCCGGACGGGCCGACCAGCATGCACACCGCGCCGCGCGGCACCGCGAGGTCCAACCCGCGCACCGCGACCGTGCCGTCGGGGTACCGCTTGCTCACCGCATCGAGCCGGATCATGGCGTCGGGTTCGCCGGTGCGGTCCGCGCGGGTAGCGTTCATATGTGGCTTCCGTCCTTGCGGCCAACGGTCCGAACTCGTTGATCTGGTGGGACTGGGTCGGCCGGCACACGCATGAGATCGGCGCGGCGCTGCTCGAACACGTCGAACTCACCGTGGTCGCGGTGGCGTCCGGCCTGCTGGTGTCGATCCCCTTCGCTCTGGTGGCCCGCCGTTTCCGGCGGGCGCGGGTATACATCTTTGCCGCGTTCGGCGTGCTCTACACCATTCCATCATTTGCCATGATCTTCTTGCTCGGGCCGTTCACCGGCTTCCTCACCGCGCGCACGGCGGTGATCGCGCTGGTCTGCTACACCCTGCTCATCCTGGTCCGCAACATCGTGCTCGGTCTGGACGGGGTTCCGGCCGAGGCGCGCGAGGCGGCCCTGGGCATGGGGTACCGGCCGTGGCAGTTGCTGGTCAGGGTCGAACTACCGCTCGCGCTGCCCAGCGTGCTGGCCGGCCTGCGGATCGCCACCGTCTCCACCGTCGGGCTGGTCACGGTGACGGCGTTCATCGGGCATGGCGGCCTGGGCCAACTGATCCTGGAGGGGCTGGACCGGGACTTCTCCACGCCGATGATGGTAGGCGCGCTGCTGTCGGTGCTGCTGGCCCTGACCGCGGACCGGTTGTTGGTGCTGCTCCAGCGGCTGGCCACGCCCTGGGCCCGCCGATGAGCGCCGTGATCGCCGTGGCCACCTGGCTGACCGACGGGCGGAACTGGCACGGCGTGGAGGGCATCCCGCATCGGCTGGCCGAACACGTCACCATCTCGGCGATCTCGGTGGGGGTCGCGGTCGCGCTCGCGCTGCCGGTGGCGCTCACCCTGGGGCACCTGCGCCGGGGTGGGCTGGTGGCCATCGGGCTGTCCAACGCCGCGCGGGCGGTGCCGTCGCTGGCACTGTTGGTGCTCAGCGCACTGGTGTTCGGGCTGGATTCGAACGTGCCGATCGTGATCGCCATGGTGGCGCTGGCCGTCCCGCCGATCATGACCAACGCCTACGTGGCGGTGACCGACGTGGCGCCCGGCGTGGTCGAGGCGGCCCGGGGGATGGGGCTGTCGGGGTGGCAGGTGCTGGCCCGGGTGGAGTTCCCGCTGGCCCTGCCGATGGTCATGGGCGCGATCCGCACCGCCGCCGTGCAGGTGGTGGCTACCGAGACGCTGGCCGCCGCGCTGGCCCAGGGTGGGCTCGGCCGGTTCATCCTGGACGGGCTGAGCCAGAACGACGTGGGCAAGCTGGTCGGCGGCGCGGTGCTCGTCGCGCTGCTGGCGGTGCTGACCGAGGCGGTCTTCGCCCTGGCCCAGCGGATCGTCTCGCCGCTGGACCGCGCGCACCGCACCGACGCCCGGTCGCGCCGTGGGATGTCTGGGCTGCCGGGAGTGCCGGAAACAGACCACATGGAACCGGTTAGACCCGGTATCGAGATGTGAGTGTCACCCGATCGTGGTTAGGTAGGCGGACGCCGGGCAGCGGGCCGGCGCGTCCGCGGCCGGCAGCGGCACCGCCGGTCCGGCCGACCACGACGGGAGACAGAGGGCGGCACACCTGATGCGCATCACGCGACGCGTGGGACTGGCGGCGGTCCTGACCACGGCGCTGGCCATGACCCTGGCGGCATGTGCGGGCAGCGACAACACCCCGAACGGCACCGGATCAAACGGCGAGCACACCATCACGGTCGGCTCGGCCAACTTCCCGGAGTCCCAGATCATCGCGAGCATGTACGCGCAGGTGCTCAGGAAGGGCGGTTTCCAGGTCGCCGAGAAGCCGAACATCGGCAGCCGCGAGGTTTACCTCAAGGCACTCCAGGACGGTGAGATCTCCCTGGTGCCGGAGTACATCGGCACGTTGGCCGAGTTCTTCAACACCCAGCTCAACGGGCCGGACGCCTCCACCGCCAGCCCGGTGGCCAGCGGCGACCCGGCGAAGACCTTCACCAACCTGCGCAACCTGCTGGGCAAGGTCGGCGGTCTCCAGGTGACCTCCTACGCGAAGAACGCCACCGACCAGAACTCGTTCGCCGTCACCAAGCAGACCGCCGCGAGATACGGCCTGTCCACCATGTCCGACCTGGGCAAGGCGAACGTGCGGGGCAAGCTGGTGCTGGGTGCCGGCGGGGAGTGCGCGAAGCGCCCGTTCTGCCTGCCCGGGTTGCAAAGTGTGTACGGCGCGAAGTTCAAGCAGTCCGGCGGCACGTACCGCAAGTTCGCCAACCCGGGCGACTCCAAGACCCTGGACGCGCTCAAGGACGGCACCATCGGCATCGGCCTGGTGTTCACCTCGGACGGCAGCGTGGACGATGCCGGCCTGGTCCGGCTGGACGACGACAAGCACCTGCAACCCTCGGACAACATCTGCACGCTGGCCCGGAAGGGCGTGCTGAACAGCAAGGCGATCGGGCTGGTCGCCGCGGTGAACCAGACGCTGACCACCGACGATCTCAAGACGCTGAACAAGAAGTTCAACGTGGACAAGGAGGACGCCGACACCATCGCGCAGGACTACCTGGAGAGCAGGAGCCTGCTCTGAGGGTGCGCTCGGACCCGGTTGCCCGGACGCTCGCCGGCCGCGGCGGGCGAGCACCGGAACGCGCCGATCGGGGTGATCACGGTGATCACCCGTCCGGGTGGATCTTGACCGTTTCGGGCCCGCTCCGACGTACGCTGTACGCCATGTCCGGATCACCGGGGTGCGCCGAACGGCGGTGTGCGGGCGGTGCCCCCGGTGCCCCAGTGCGTGCCGGTCGGACCGGGCTCACCGTCGGCCGGACTCACTGGGACTCACTGGGAGTCGCCGAGACACGCCGGGTCACGATGCCCGACTCCTGTCACCGGCTAATGCCAGCTTGGGGCAAGATATACGAAATGCAGGATCCAGCGCGTGGACGGTGGGTGTCTGCCACGTGCCGGTGCGGCCGCGTGTGGCCGGACCGGATGGCGCCTCGCCGGATCCTCAGCACGCCACGGCCGATACCCGCGGGGATGTCGGGGGAGGGGGACGGCAATGCAGGGAGAAGGTCACGGTGGTGACCCGGCGTGGAACGGAGCGTCTCCGGGGTGGAACGGCCGGTCCGGACCGGACACCACCGGCGCCGGGTGGGACGGTTCGCCCTGGGGTGCCACCGGGTGGGGCGCACCCGGCTGGAACGCGATCACCGAGCGCGCCAACGGCATGGGTGTCTCAACCGTCTCAACCAACGGCGAGGACGCGGAAAGCCCGGAGAACCTGATCGATTCCGACCAGCCAGACGGGCGGGTCGATCCGGATGAATCTCCCGCGTCAGGGAAGGATGATGAGATGACCGAGATGGAGTCCGAGGTGCCTATGGCACGCGAGGAACACGCCGCACATTCGGTACCTTCCAGTCCGGACGGGGCCGCCGGCGGGCCGATCCCCCGGTCCGGGGCGGACCGCACCGACCCGGACGCGCGGGAGGCGCGAGCGGGTCGGCACTTCCGCAACGACGGGGACACCGGTCAGTTCACCCGGATCCTGGGGGACGCCGCGCGGCCACCGGAGGGCCCGCGCCGCCACCGGTACCGTGAGGACGACGAGGAGAACGAGGTGTTGACCCGCATCCTGGGCCACTGACCGTGGCTGCGGGTGCCGGCGGCATCACCGGATCGGCGCCGCCTGACCGGACCGGCCGGCCGCACCCGCTTTCGGCACCCGGGAGTCCGGCCTGCCGGCGCCCCGTGGCCCGACGGGGCGCCGGCTAACGGTCGATGTCGCCCACCACGAAGAACATCGAGCCCAGGATCGCCACCAGGTCGCCCAGCGCCGTGCCGGGGAGCAGCACCCGCAGCGCCTGCACGTTGTTGAACGAGGCCGACCGGAGCTTCAGACGCCAGGGAGTGCGCTCGCCCCGGGACACCAGGTAGTAGCCAGACAGCCCCTGCGGGTTCTCCGTCCAGCAGTAGGTGTGGCCCTCGGGTGCCTTGACCGCCTTGGGCAGCCGCACGTTGACCGGACCGCCGGGCAGCCGGTCCAGGCAGGCCTCCACCAGGTCCGCCGAGGTGTCCACCTGGTCGAGCAGGCAGGCGAACCGGGCGTGGCAGTCGCCGGCCTGCCGGGTCACCACCCGCAGCACGTCGGCCAGCTCACCGTAGGCCAGGTACGGTTCGTCCCGGCGCAGGTCGAAGTCGACCCCGCTGGCCCGGGCCACCGGCCCGCTCACCCCGAACGCCGGCACCGCCGCGGTGGGCAGCACGCCCACCCCCCTGGTCCGGGCCGCGAACGCCTCGTCCTGGCCGACCAGCCGGTGCAGCCCGCCGGTGTCGGCCCGCACCTCGGCCACCGCCCGGCGCACTCGGTCGGTCCAGCCGGCCGGAACCTCCTCCAGCAGGCCGCCGACCCGGTTGAACATGAAGTGCATCCGGCCGCCGGCGGCCTCCTCCAGCACCGCCTGGAGGCGTTCCCGGGCGGCCATCCCGTGCACGGCGGGCACCGGCGTCGGGCCGTCGAGCAGGTGGCTGCCCAGAAACATCAGGTGGTTGAGCATCCGGTTCAGCTCGGCCAGCAGGGTGCGCAGCCAGACCGCGCGCGCGGGCACCTGGAGGCCCAACATCCGTTCCACGGCCATCACCACGCCGAGTTCGTTGCAGAACGCCGACAGCCAGTCGTGCCGGTTGGCCAGCACGGTGATCTGCCGGTAGTCGCGCACCTCGAACAGCTTCTCCGCGCCCCGGTGCATGTATCCGATGACCGGCTCGGCCTGGACCACCCGGTCGCCGTCCAGCCGCAGTCGCAGGCGCAGCACGCCGTGCGTGGAGGGGTGCTGCGGGCCCAGATCCAGGGCCAGTTCCGCTTCGGTGGCCGCGTCCGGCGGCCCGTCGGCGGCGGCCACGTCCGCCGCGGCCGAACCGACTCCGACCGTCAACTCCCGCACCGCGACATGGTCGCACGGGCCGGATCCGCTCGCGGTCGGCCCCGCCGGCCACCGGCCGGGGCGCCGGTCAACCGGTCAGTAGGACAGCGGCCAGTCGTCCGTGGGCGGCGGGTTGCGCCGTCCGGTGCCCGGTCCGCGCGGGTCTGGGTCGGGCCCCGGGCCGGGAGCCAATCCCGAACCCGGGGCGGGTCCCGGGCCACGGTGGCCGAAGCCGCGACCCGGTTCGCGACCGCGCCCCGAAGCCGGGTCCGGGCCGGCACCGAACCCACCGTGCCCGCCGTGCGGCGGGTACCCGCCGGGCTGGCCGGACATCCGCGCGACCGCGCCGTGCACGGCCTGTTCCAGGTCGATGCCGGTCTGGTCGGCCAGCGACAGCACCGCGAAGGCCACCTCAGCCAGCGCACCCTCCCAGCCCGGGCTCGGGCGGAACGGTCGGCGGCCGTTCTCGGTGATCCGCAGTGCCTCGCGCGCCAGGTCACCCAGCCGACCCTGGAGGTCGAGCAGGAGCGCGGGCGCGGTCCCATGCATGTCGAGCCGGTCCACGGTCTGGGCCACGACGGCCTGCATGTTTCGCACGGTCCGCGAACCTACCTCAGCGGCCGGCCGGAGCGGTCCGCCAGATGGCGGCGGGCCCGGGTGAAATCACTCACCCAGCGGAATCGGCCAGCCGATAGCCCCGATGGTCTGAACCAACCACGTGAACCCCCCGAGACCACTCGGATCGGTCAGTTCGGCGGCCTGGCTGGCGCGTTCGAGCCCGCGCAGGTACCCGGTCGGGTCGGTGCCCGCAGTGCCGACCGGCGGCGGCGTGCCGCGCACGCCGAGCCGGTGCAGCGCGTCCCGCTGGGTCAGCAGCAGCGTGTCGGTGGCGCCGGCGGCCCGCCCGGCCGCCGCGCACGAGTCGGCGGCCAGGTGCGCGGTCAGGTCGCAGGATCCGTCCGGCACCGGCCGCACCTGCCGGCCGTTCCGGTAGCCGGCCAGGGTGCCACCGGCCGGCCTGCCGGCCAGCAGGTGCGCGTAGTCCACCGCCACCGCGACACCGGTTGCCAGCCGTTCCAGCGTGCCGGCCCACGCCGCGTCCCTGGACCGGCCCACCTCGGCCCGTGGCGCGCCGGGCCACCACTGGTCCAGCCACGCCCGATCGGCCGGGTCCGGTGCCGGCCCGAACCGTTCGGCGCCGTGCTCGTCGACCAATACCAGCCGGAGCCGGCCGCCGGCGGCCACCACCACGTCCAGCGGGACGTTGTCCAGCCACTCGTTGGCCACCACCAGGGCGGGGCCGACCGCCGGCTGCCGGTCGGTCCAGGTGATCGCGGCGGGCAGTCGCTCCGGGCGGGGCAGCACGTCCACGCCGTGCAGAGCCAGATCCGGGTCCAGAGCGTGCAACTGGCACAGCAGCTCGCCGCGCCCGGCCCCGACGTCGACCACGGTACGCAGCCCGGCCCGGCCGGCCAGTTCGGCCAGCGCGCCGGCGAACAGCGGCGAGGCGTGCACCGAGGTGCGAAAGTGCCCGGCCGGGGCCTCACCCCGGGCGTAGAAGCCGCCCGGCCCGTACAGCGCACCGGTCATCGCCGCCCGCCAGGTCCGCCATCCCACCACCGGACCGTACCGGGCAGAAGAACGCACCCCCAGACCGGTAAAGCGCGCCGACCCACGGCTACTCGACACGAATGTGGTGTCCGAACTCCGTAAGGCCAGAACGGGAAAAGCGGACAAGAACGTGGCCGCGTGGGCAGCCGGCAGACCGGCCGCCAGCATGTTCGTCTCGGCCGTCACCATCCAGGAGTTGGAGATCGGGGTACTCCTTGCCGAACGGCGTGACCCCCGGCAAGGGGTGGTCCTGCGCAGGTGGCTGGAGGAGCTGGAGGAGTACGCGCTGCCGACGTTCGCCGAACGCGTGATTCCGGTAGACACCGCCGTCGCGCGGTGCAGCGCGGCACTTCACGTGCCCGAGCCACGGCCGGTCCGCGACACCCTCATCGCGGCGACCGCCCTGGTGCACCGGATGTCGGTGGTGACGCGTGACGCGGCCGACTTCGCGCCCACCGGGGCGGTGGTGATCAACCCGTGGGACGGCAGCGACCGACCCACCGACAGCTGATCGGCGGGGATGCCGGGTTCCGCCCATCCCGCCGCACCATGATGTCGCGCACACGGCCGGTCGGCACCGGGCCGGGGAAGGTCTCCAGGAGCTCAGCGCATTGCTGGTGATCTGAGTCCCTACGGTTCACCGTCGAAACTCGCTGTGGTGCGAAACCTGCGGCGAAGCTCGCCGTGGCCTGTCTCGGCCCACCCGCGGAGCAGCTCGACCGCGCCGGGCAGGCGATCGTCGGGCACCGAATCCAGCAGTCGGTGCGCCTCCTCACATACAGTCATACGCATAGCGTAAGCGGCCGGCCCACCTGATGACGGCACGGCAGTCGGACGATCCCCAATAGGCTCTTCGGTGGCGACGATGCCGCCCCCACGTGTCGTTGGTCACGTCATCTGGCCGCGACGAAGCGACTGCCTCGACGGGTGCGCTGGGTACCCTGGCGGCGTCCGGTACCCCTGACGAGGACTGGAACCGCATGGACCAGGTACGCCCCCACCCACCGGCCGCGACCGGCCGGCCGGCACGGCCCGACGAGCGGCCGGCCCGGCTGACCGTGGGTGTCGTCGGCGCAGGTCGGGTGGGCAGCGTGCTGGGCGCGGCCCTGGCCCGGACCGGGCACACCGTGGTGGCCGCCGCCGGGGTGTCCCGCGACTCGGTGCGCCGGGCCGGGCGGCTGCTGCCGGGGGTTCCGCTGCTGCCGGCCGACGAGGTGGTGGCCCGGTCCGGACTGGTGCTGCTCGCGGTGCCCGACGACGTGCTGGCCGGGCTGGTCGCCGGGCTGGCCGGGGCCGGCCGCTGGCGGGCCGGCCAACTGGTCGCGCACGTGTCCGGCGCGCACGGCGTGGCCGTACTGGACCCGGCGGCCAGGTCCGGCGCGCTGCCACTGGCGGTGCACCCGGCGATGACGTTCACCGACCGGCCCGAGGACGTGGACCGGCTGACCGGGGTCTCCTTCGGGGTGACCGCGCCGGACCCGCTGCGCCCGGTGGCCGAGGCGCTGGTGGTGGAGATGGGCGGCGAACCGGTGTGGATACCCGAGCCGGCCCGGCCGCTGTACCACCTGGCTCTGGCGGCCGGAGCCAACCACCTGGTCACCCTGGTCGCGCAGTCGATGGACCTGCTGCGCGGTGCCGGCGTGGACGACCCGGCCCGGGTGCTGGCCCCGCTGCTCGGCGCCGCCCTGGACAACGCGCTGCGCAGCGGGAACGCCGCGCTGACCGGGCCGGTCGCCCGCGGCGACGCCGGCACGGTCGCGGTGCACCTGGGCACGCTGGCCGCGCACGACCCCGGCGCGGTGCCCGCCTACGTGGCGCTGGCCCGGCTGACCGCGGACCGGGCACTGGCCTCCGGCCGGCTGCGCCCGGAGCAGGCCGAGGCGTTGCTGGGCGTGCTGTCCACCGGGGGGAAGCCGTGAGCGAGCCTCGGACGGCGAACCGGCCGGCAGGCCGCTCCGGGCCCGCGTTGGTGCGCACCCGCGCCGACCTGTCCCAGGTGTGCGGCCGGTCCGGTGGGCTGGGCGTGGTGATGACCATGGGCGCGCTACACGAAGGGCACGCGGCCAACATCCGGGCCGCCCGGGCGTGCTGCGGCACGGTGGTGGTGACGGTGTTCGTCAACCCGACCCAGTTCGGGCCCGGCGAGGACCTCGACCGCTACCCGCGCACCCTGGACGCCGACCTGGAACTGTGCGCCGCCGAGGGCGTGGACGTGGTGTTCGCTCCGCCGGTGGCCGAGGTGTACCGCGGGCCGGCGCAGGTCACCGTGCACCCCGGCCCGCTCGGCGCGGAACTGGAGGGCGCGTCCCGGCCCGGTCACTTCGCCGCGGTGCTGACCGTGGTGCACAAGATGCTGCACATCGTGCCGGACGCGCGGCACGCGTTCTTCGGGGAGAAGGACTACCAGCAGCTCACCGTGATCCGGCGGATGGTGCACGACCTGGACCTGGACTGCCGAATCCACCCGGTGCCGACCGTCCGTGAGCCCGACGGCCTGGCCCGCTCCAGCCGCAACCGGTACCTGTCCGGGCCGGAACGGCGTGCCGCGGCGGCGCTGCCGACCGGGCTGCGAGCCGGGGTTGCCGCCGGGCCGAGCGGCCCGGCCGCGGTCCTGGCCGCCGCCGGTGCGGTCCTGGACTCCGAACCGGGCGTCGACACCGACTACCTGGTGCTGCGCGGCCCCGACCTCGGGCCGGCGCCAGGGTCCGGACCGGCCCGGCTGCTGGTGGCCGCCCGGGTCGGCGCCACCCGGCTGATCGACAACATGCCGGTGACCC
>DASULA010000483.1:0-2314 GCA_036278435.1 Mycobacteriales bacterium
ACTGGCACGGGCTGCGGCTGGAGAACAAATACGACGGCGTCCCGCACGAGACCCAGACCCCGATCCCGGTCGGCGGCAGCTTCACCTACCGCATCCGGTTTCCCGACCCCGGCCTGTACTGGTATCACCCGCACATCCGCAAGGACTACACCCAGGAGATGGGGCTGTACGGCAACATCCTGGTCGTCCCCGCGGACGCGGACTACTGGCCGCCGGCCAACCGCGATGTCCTGCTGACCCTGGACGATCTGCTGCTGGAAGACGGCAAGGTCGCCGCGTTCAGCCCCGTCGAGACCACGTACACGGCGATGGGGCGGTTCGGCAACGTGCTGCTGGTCAGCGGCGAGCCGGACCATTCGTTTACCGTCCGGGCCGGGGAGGTGGTGCGTCTGTGGCTGACCAATACCGCCAACACCCGGGTGTTCAACGTGCGGCTGCCCGGGGCGCGGATGAAGCTTGTCGGCGGCGACAGCGGCCGGGTCGAACACGGGGAATTCGTCTCCGCGGTGATCCTGGCCCCCTCCGAGCGGGCCGTGGTCGACGTGCTGTTCGATCAGCCCGGGCAGCTGGAGTTGCAGCACCGCACTCCCGACCGGACCTACCGGCTGGCCACGGTCACGGTCACCAGCGACCGGGCTACACCGTCGCTCGCCGAGGAGTTCGAGGCGCTGCGCCAGGCGCCAGAGCTGGCCGCCGAGCGGCAGCGCCTGGACGCCTGGCTGGCTGCCCCGCCGGACAAGACACTGGCGTTGATCGCCGAAATGGACGACATCGCGGTGCCCGGGCAAGGACCCGTCGGCTACGCGTGCCCGATGCACCCCGAGGTCACCAGCGACCAGCCAGGTCGCTGTCCCGAGTGCGGCATGAAGCTGATGGTCACCGCGCTTACCGGCCAGCCGCCCGAGCGCGAGCCGTCCGCCGTGCCGCACGCCCACGGCCCCCAGGACGACCATGGGGCCGACCACGGCCACCACGGTGACGGCGGGGGCATCGAGTGGGAAGACGACATGGTCGCGGTCAACCGGCTCACCACGCCGGCCAACATGCGGTGGATGCTGGTGGACCGAGCCAGCGGCGCGGCCAACGCCGCGATCGACTGGCAATTCACCGAGGGCGACCGGGCGAAGATCCGACTGGTCAACGAGATGGACTCCGACCATCCCATGCACCATCCGTTCCACCTGCACGGGGCCGGGCGGTTCCTGGTGCTCGCGCGTGACGACGTGGCCGAGCCCAACCTGGTGTGGAAGGACACCGTCCTGGTCCGCACCGGACAGAGCGTGGACATCATGTTCGACGTCACCAACCCCGGACTGTGGATGGCGCACTGCCATATCGCCGAGCACATGCAAAGCGGCATGATGTTCAGCTTCACCGTGGAGCGTAAGGAAGCGGCCCGATGACCGAGCGCATAGAAGAACTCGTGAGCGCCAGCGGGACAGGCGAGGAGATCCTGGACGTGATCGTGGTCGGCGGCAGCCAGGCCGGCCTGGCCATGGCCTGGCACCTGGCCCGCCACCACCTGCGGTTCGTGGTCTTGGAGGCCGCGCCCGAAATCGGGCACAGCTGGCGCTCGCGCTGGGATTCGCTGACCCTGTTCACGCCCACCCAGTACGACGCGCTCCCCGGCATGCCGTTTCCCGGACTGCCCGACACCTACCCAACTAAAGACCCGGTGGCCAGCTACCTCACGGAATACGCAGCGGAGTTCAACCTGCCGGTCAGGCTGAACGCGCGGGTCACCGATCTCCGCCGAACGGCAGATGGCTTCGCGGCCCGCACCGACGATGGTGTGTTCAGCGCCCGCCAGGCGGTGGTGGCAACCGGGCCGTTCCAGGTGCCCTTCACGCCACCGGCCGCCCAGCGGCTGGACGGTTCGGTGACCCAGTTGCACAGCGCCGGCTACCGCAACCCGCAAGCCCTGCCGCCCGGCCCGGTGCTGGTCGTCGGCGGCGGCAACTCCGGGTTCCAGATCGCCGAAGAGCTCGCCGCCACTCGCCAGGTCGACTTGTCAGTCGCCACCCGGGCGCCGGTGCTGCCGCAGCGACTTGCTGGCCAGGACCTGTTCTGGTGGCTCACCCGGATTGGCTTGATGCGGGTGACCGCCGAGTCGCGGCTGGGCCGCAGGCTGCGGGCCCGGCCGGACTTCATCATCGGCAGCCGCCGCCGCAGGCTCCGGGCGGCCGGAGCCCGGTTCCGGCCCGCAGTAGCAGACGCGGAGGGACGTACCGTCCGGTTCGCCGACGGCAGCAGCCTGGACGTCGGCACCGTGATCTGGGCGACCGGCTACCGCCCGGACTACTCCTGGATCCAC
>DASULA010000484.1:0-3887 GCA_036278435.1 Mycobacteriales bacterium
TTGTACTCGCGGTCGAGGACCTGTCAGCGGGCGCCGGGCCGCTGCTGCACTTTCGCGGCCAGTACCGCGCGGTCCGCGCAAGTCCGGACGACCGGACGTGACCCGGTCGGACCTGAGCCGGTCGGACGTCCAGACCGACACCCCGGCCGCGGTGCCAGCCGGGGTGTCGGCCCGGTCCGGTCGCAGGGTCGTGGTGGCCGGACTCATGCTCGGGCTGGGGCTGGTCGCGCTGGACAGCACGATCGTGGCGACCGCGGTGCCGTCGATCGTGGGTCAGCTCGGTGGTTTCTCGCTTTTCGCCTGGGTGTTCTCCGCCTACCTGCTGGCCCAGACGGCTTCCGTACCCATCTACGGCAGGATGTCTGACCTGTACGGGCGCAAAGTCATCCTGCTGCTCGGCGTGATGGTGTTCACCGTGGGGTCGGCCGCGGCCGGGGCGGCCTGGAACATGCTCGCGCTGATCGCGTTCCGCGGCCTGCAGGGCCTGGGTGCCGGCGCGATCCTGTCCACCGCCAACACGGTCGCCGGCGACCTGTTCGACCTGCGCGAACGGGGCCGGGTGCAGGGGTGGCTGTCCAGCGTGTGGGGGATCTCCGCGGTACTGGGCCCTACCGTCGGCGGGCTGCTGTCGGAGTACGCCACCTGGCGGTGGATCTTCTACCTGAACGTGCCGGTCGCCAGTGCCTGCCTGTGGGTCATCTCCCGGCATCTGCACGAGAACGTCGCCCGCGCCCAGCACCGTCTGGACGTGCTCGGCAGCGGGCTGCTGGCCGGTGGGGTGGGGCTGGTCATCCTCGGCCTGATGCAGGGTGGAGTGGTCTGGACCTGGCTGTCCGCGCCCAGCCTGGCGGTGTTCGCCGGCGGCGCGGTGCTGCTTGTCGGGTTCGGACTCCAGCAGCGCCGCGGCAGCGAGCCGACCCTGCCGCCGTGGCTGTTCAGCGACCGGCGGCTGTTCGGCGCGAACGCGGCCACACTGGTGTTCGGGGTCGCCGTGATCGGACTGACCTCCTACCTCCCCACCTACGCGCAGGCGGTGCTGGGTGCCGGACCTGTGACCGCCGGGCTGGCGCTGGCCGCCATGTCCATCGGCTGGCCGCTGACCTCGTCGCTGTCCCCCCGGTTGTACCTGCGGATCGGATTCCGGGACACCGCCTGCCTGGGAGCGGCACTGTGCGTGCTGGCCAGCGTGCTGCTCAGCCTGCTGCCCGAACGGGTACCGCTGGTGGCCGTCGCCGGGTGCAGCATGCTGATGGGCGGCGGACTCGGGCTGGTCTCCACCCCGCTGATCGTGGGAGTGCAGTCCCTCGTCGGCTGGAACCGCCGGGGCGTGGTCACGGCCAGCAACATGTCGATGCGGTACCTGGGCCAGACCGTCGGCGCGGCGCTGTTCGCCGGCATCGCCAACTCCACCCTGGCCGCCCGGTTGGCCACCGCGCCGGCCGAGGTGCGGTCAGCGCTGCCGGGCAGCGTTGACGATGCCAGCCAGGCACTCGGTTCCGGGCACCGGTTGCCGCCGGCCGCCGCGGACTACCTGCGGAACTCGCTGTACCTGGGGGCGCACCACGTCTTCCTCGCGCTGCTGTCGGTGGCGCTGGGCCTGGTGGCCGTCCTGGTGATCGTGACGCCGCGGCGTTTCGGCAGCGCACCAGCCGGTGCGGACACCGGTGTGGACGCGCCTGCGCCGTGAGGCCCCGACCGGCCGGCGGGGCCGTAACAGAGTCGGGCCGCGCCGAATCCGGGGTTCGGTGACGGCCAGCCGGACCGCCTGGTCCGCGTCGCCGTAGCTGAACCCGCAGGCCCGCAGCAGGTCCACCGCGGTGGACCGCAACTGGCCGACGATGACCTGCCCGGAGATGGGCAGACCATCGGGCACGTCGGCGGTCATCCGGCAGGCGTGCAGCACATCGACCCTGGCCCGCTCCGGGTCCCGGCCGTGTAGCAGGTCGTCCTGCAACTGCCGCACCGCGCGGGCGAGCCCGTCCAGCGCCCCGGCGATCCCGGGCGGAGCCGGTTCGTCCTGGCCGAGCAGTGCCCGGGACCGGCGGGTCAGGACCCGCAGGTTGCGCACCACGTGGTCCATCCGTTCGCTGACCTCCAGGTATGGCTGGAGGTAGCCCTGCGAACGCCAACGCAGCGGTGCGATCCGGGCGGTCTCCGAGGCGGCCGCCAGCGCCTGGGCGAACACCCGCGATGGCGCCTCGATCCCCCGGGCGCGCTCGGCCGCGGCGCGCACGCTGAGCGAGTCGCGGGTGCGCAACGCCTCGGCGAGTTCGGCCAGCACCTCGGCCAGTTCGGTCAGTACCGTCGGCGCGGTCCGCCGGGCGACCATGATCGGGTTGACCGGAAGCAGCAGGGCGCTCACCGCCATGCCCACCGCACCGCCGATCGCCGCGTCGATGGCCCGGAGGAAGTAGAAGAAATCCTCGGCCCTGGGTGGTCGGAACGCCGCGATGATGATCGCGCTCGCCGCGGTCTGGATCACCATCACCGGACCGCCGCCGAGCATGATGGCCGCGATCATGGCCAGCGCGACCACCAGGGCCACCTGCCACGGACCGTTGCCGATCAGGGTCACCAGGGCGTCGCCGACCAACACGCCCAGCACGACTCCCAGTACCAGTTCGAGCAGGCGACGCACCCGCTGGGTCTGGGCGACGGCCACCGTGATCACCGCCACGATCGGAGCGAACACCACCGACTGGCGATGCAGGTAGGCGGTGACGACCAGGGCCAGGCCGGCGGCCACCGACGCCTGGACGATCAGCGGCGCGGCCACGTGCAACTCGGTCAACCTGATCCGCAGCACGCGCAGGTGCACTCCGGCGCGCTCGGCCAGCGACAGTCGGAACGACCTGGCGTCGAGGCGCACCCGGTGCGGCCGGACTCCACGTCGCTGGCCCACCCGCCCAGGTTACGGGCGGTCGCCGAATCCCGCCCGGTACGCACCTCCGGGAGGAGGCCGCAGGACTACAGCGAGGGCCCGGGGCGCAGACGCGGCTCGGTGGCGGCGCTGCGGACCACCCGGTCGGCGTCGGCGTAACTGAGCCCGCAGGCCCGCAGCAGATCCACCGTGGTGGACCGCACCTGGGCGACGATGACCTGCGCGGAGATCGTCATCCCCCCCGGCACGTCGGCCGTCATCCGGGCGGCCTGCCGCAGCTCGGTCCTGGCCCGCTCCGGGTCGCGCTCGGCAAGCAGGTCACCGAGCAGCAGCCTCACCGCGCCGGCGAGCCCGTCCAGCGCATCCGGGACTCCCGGCGGCACCGGCTCCTCCTGGCCGAGCAGCGACCGGGAACGGCGGGTGAGCACCCGCAGGTTCCGCACCACGTGGTGCATCCGCTCGGCGAGGAGCAGGTAGGGCTGCACCCGGCCTCTGGACCGCCACCGGAACGGGGCCAGCCGGGCCGTCTCGGCGGCGATCCCGATCGTGCGGGTGAACTCGCTGAGCGGCGCCTCGACCGCCCGGACCCGTTCGGCCGCGCTCTGCACGGAGGCGTCGGAACGGATCCGCAGGGCCTCGCCGAGGTCGGCGAGCGCTCTGGCCAGGTCGGTCAGGACCCGGCCGGCCGCCCGGCGGGTCACCACCATCGGGTTGAGCGGCAGTAGCACGGTGCTTACGGCGATGCCGACCGCGGCGCCGATGAGAACGTCGAAGACCCGACTGAAGAGGAGGTCACTCACGGGGGTGACGGTGGCGATGATGATCCCGGTCGCGCCGGCCTGGAGGGTGAGCGTCGGGCCACCGCCGAGCACGATCGCAACGATCATGCTGACCGAGACGATCAGTGCGAGTTGCCACAGACCATGTCCTGTCACACCCACTAGGACATCACCGACGAAGACCCCCAGCGCGACCCCCAGCACCAGCTCGATTACGCGACGCATCC
>DASULA010000485.1:0-5055 GCA_036278435.1 Mycobacteriales bacterium
GCCACTGGTCTACCTGGACAGTGCCGCGACCTCCCAGAAGCCGCGTCAGGTGCTTGACGCCGAGCGGGAGTACTACGAGCGGCACAACGCCAACGTGCACCGCGGGATCCACACCCTGGCCGAGGAAGCCACCGCGATGTACGAGGCGGCCCGGGACACCGTCGCGGCGTTCATCGGCGCCGGGCACCGCGAGGAGGTCGTGTTCACCCGCAACTCGACCGAGGCGCTGAACCTGGTCGCCTACGCGATGAGCAACGCGGCGACCTCGGGTCCGCGGGCAGAGCGGTTCCAGATCGGTCCCGGCGACCGGATCGTGGTCACCGAGATGGAACACCACTCCAACCTGGTGCCCTGGCAGTTGCTGGCGCGGCGGACCGGTGCGGAGTTCGCCTGGATCGGGCTGACCGGTGACGGGCGGCTCGACCTGGACCAGCTCGACTCCGTGGTCGACGGGCGGACCAAGGTGTTGGCGTTCGCCCACCAGTCCAACCTGCTCGGCACTGTCAATCCGGTGCACCCGCTGGTCGCGCGGGCCCGCCAGGCCGGCGCGCTCACCGTGCTGGACGCCTCCCAGTCGGTGCCGCACATGCCGGTCGACGTGACCGAGCTGGGCGTGGACTTCATGGCCTTCACCGGGCACAAGATGCTCGGGCCCACCGGTGTGGGAGTGCTCTACGGTCGCGGCGACCTGCTGGCGGCGATGCCGCCGTTCCTCGGTGGCGGCGAGATGATCGAACTGGTCGAGATGACCGGGTCGACGTTCGCCCCGCCGCCGCACCGCTTCGAGGCCGGCACCCCGCCCATCGCCCAGGCGGTCGGGCTGGCCGCGGCCGTGGACTACCTGCGCGGCGTGGGCATGGCCGCGGTGCGGGCGCACGAACACGACCTGGTCGCCCATGCGCTGTCCGGGCTGTCCACCGTACCGGGGCTGTCGGTTATCGGGCCGGCCGACACCGTCGACCGGGGTGGTGCGATCTCGTTCGTGATGGACGGCATCCACCCGCACGACGTCGGGCAGGTCCTCGACGAACAGGGCGTCGCCGTCCGGGTCGGCCATCACTGCGCCCGCCCGGCCTGCGTGCGGTACGGCGTCCCGGCCACCACCCGGGCGTCATTCCACCTCTACACGACCATCGGGGAAGTCGACGCGCTGGTGCGCGGGTTGAAGCAGGTGAGGGCGTTCTTCTCCTGACTGTCCCGAGCCCTCCGCCGGACCACGATCGAGGACTGAAGCGGCCGATGCAACTGGAGTCGATGTACCAGGAGATCATCCTGGACCACTACAAGAACCCGCACGGGCGCGGCCTGCGGGAGCCCTACGACGCCGAGGTGCACCACGTCAACCCGGTCTGCGGCGACGAGGTCACCCTGCGGGTACGCCTGGACGGTGACCGGATCTGCGACGTCTCGCACGAGGGGCAGGGCTGCTCGATCAGCCAGGCGTCCACCTCGGTGCTCACCGACCTGCTGGTCGGCAAGACCGTCGCCGACGCGCTCGGCGTGCACGAGGAGTTCCTGCGCCTGATGCGGTCCAAGGGCGTGGGCGAACCCGACGAGGACGTGCTGGAGGACGCGGTGGCGTTCGTCGGCGTGTCCCGCTACCCCGCCCGAGTCAAGTGCGCCCTGCTCGGCTGGATGGCCTGGAAGGACGCCACCAGCCAGGCCACGTCCGTCACCGGAGGTTCCCGATGAGTGACACCCCGCCCACCACCGACCTGCCGACCATCGACGACATCGAGGAGGCCATGCGCGACGTCGTCGATCCCGAACTGGGCATCAACGTGGTCGACCTCGGCCTGGTCTACGACATCCGCGTCGATGCCGCCTCCGACTCCGACGGCAGGGTCATCACCCTGGACATGACGCTCACCTCGGCGGCCTGCCCGCTCACCGACGTGATCGAGGACCAGACCCGCTCGGCACTGACCGGCGGACCCGGTGGCGGCCTGGCCGAGGACTTCCGGATCAACTGGGTCTGGATGCCGCCGTGGGGACCGGACAAGATCACCGACGAGGGTCGCGAGCAGCTCCGCGCCCTGGGCTTCAACATCTAGCCACCGCCCAGCTCAACGCTGGCGGCGTTACACGGTCAGATTCGACCCAGACCGGTGGACAGCTCGACCAGGTGGTCCTCGTCGGCGAGCAGGATCTGACCGGCGTAGTGTTCGGCCGCCTCGGCGCGGGATACCGCCCGGTCCGAACCGGGCCAGAAGTGGGTGAGCATCAGCCTGCGTGCCCCGGCCCGGGCCGCCCACTGCCCGGCCTCGGCGGCGGTCAGGTTCAGGCGCGCCTCGTCCGCGGGCGGAACGCCCTGGCCGGTGGCGTCCACCACGAACAGGTCAGCGTCGGCACCGAGTTCGGCCAGCGCCGGGTCCGGACCGGTGTCGCCGGTGTAGGCCACCACCAGGTCCGGTGCGGACAGCCGAACACCCGCGTTCGGCACGTGGTGCGGCAGCATCCAGGTATCCAACCGGAACGGTCCGACCTGGTACGTGCCCGGCAGTGTCGAGATCTCGAAGGCGTCGCGCAGGTCGCCGTTCGGCTCCAGGCCGCCGATCCGGACCGGCACCCCGGCCGTGCAGTACAGCGGCAACCTGGCCCGGCGCTCCGAGCCGAAGCACCGGACCCGGTACAGAGCCTGCACGTCGACACAGTGGTCGGGGTGCTCGTGGGTGACCACCACCGCATCCACGGCACCGTCCGGGCAGTACCGCAATAGGCGGGGGAGCGTCGCGTACCCAAGGTCGAGCACCACCCGGAACCCGTCGTAGTCGACCAGGAACCCACTGCTGGCCCGACCCGCCTCCGGCCACGCCCCACAGCCACCCAACACCCGCACACATCGCATCGGTGCATTTTCCCACTCCGGCAGCGACTACCTGGTCGCCCACGGCACAACACACCCGAGTCGAGCGGGGAGTCACGAACGAGTCGATCGACGGTCCACCGCACCGCGTCAGGCGTGGTCGGCGCCCTCGTGGTCGCGGTGACCGGCCGGCTCGATCTGGAACGTGCAGTGCTCGATGTCGAAGTGCCCGGACAGGCAGCCGCACAGCCTGTCCAGCACGCCGTGCCCGCCGCCGGCCAGGGTCTCGTCGTCGACCACCACGTGCGCCGACAGCACCGGCATGCCGCTGGTGATCGCCCAGGCGTGCAGGTCATGCACCTCCAGCACACCCGGGACCTCCAGCAGGTGCCGGCGCAACTCGGCCACATCCACCCCCGGTGGCGTGCCCTCCAGCAGCACCTCGGCGGCCTCCCGGAACAGCCGCCAGGTGCGCGGCAGGATGAACGCGGCGACCAACAGCGACACCACCGCGTCGGCCCGCTGCCAGCCGGTGACCGCGATCACCACGGCGGCGACCAGCACGGCCAGCGACGCCATCCCGTCGGACAGCACCTCCAGGAACGCCCCGCGTGCGTTGAGGTTGCCGCGCGCCGCGGTCGCCAGCACTGCGGCCGACACCGCGTTGCCGACCAGGCCGACGGCGGCGAACAACGCCAACCCGCCGGCGGAGACGGTCGGTGGGCCGATCAGCCGCAGTGTGCCCTCGACGAACACGTACACCGAGACCCCGACCAGCGCCAGCGCGTTGACCGCGGCGGCGAGGATCTCCATCCGGTGGTGGCCGAACGTGCGGGCCGGGGTGGGTGGCCGCCGGGCCAGCGTGCTGGCGACCAGCGCCAGGATGATGCCGGCGGCGTCGGTGAGCAGGTGCCCGGCGTCGGCGAGCAGGGCCAGGCTGCCGGTCAGCGCGGCACCGAGCACCTCGGCGGCGAGAACGGCCAGGGTGATCGCCAGTACGACCGCCAACCGCCCCCTCGGCGCGCCCGGTGCGTGCCGGTGGTCGTGTGCCATCTGCCCTACCTTTGGGTTGCCTTGCCTTCTGGCCGTCCCGACTCACCAGGGTAGGGGGAGGGGACCGCCTCTGCCGCCCGCGGGGCGACGATCCCTGGACAGCCGTGCCGGTTACTGTTGGTGACTAGTGGGCTGGGGAATCCGTTCGGACGCCGGGCGGGTGACCACGTAGAATGGTGCCGTGATCACCCGTATCAGCTAGGGAGGCCGCGCGACGCCGTGGCCTGTCCCTACTCTCAGAGAGCTATCGCGTGATCACCGCTGACCGCCTGGAGCTGCGTGCCGGCTCGCGGATCCTGTTGACAGACACCACGCTTCGGGTCCAGCCGGGCGAACGGATCGGACTGGTCGGGCGCAACGGCGCCGGCAAGACCACCATGCTGCGGGTCCTGGCCGCCGAGGCGTTGCCCTACGCCGGGACGATCAGCCGGCAGGGGCCGGTCGGGTACCTGCCGCAGGACCCGCGCACCGGCGACCTGGACGTGCTGGCCCGTGACCGGGTGTTGTCCGCCCGCGGGCTGGACGAACTGCTGCGCGACATGGAGAAGGTCCAACTCGACATGGCCGGGCTGGTCGACGACGCGGCCCGCGGGCGGGCGGTGCGCCACTACGGTCGCCTGGAGGAGCGCTTCGCCGCCCTCGGTGGGTACGCGGCCGAGAGCGAGGCGGCCCGGATCTGTTCCAGCCTCGGGTTGCCCGACCGGGTGCTCACCCAGCCGTTGCGGACCCTGTCCGGTGGGCAGCGCCGCCGGGTCGAACTGGCCCGGATTCTGTTCGCCGACACCGGCGACGAGTCCACCACCCTGCTGCTCGACGAGCCCACCAACCACCTGGACGCCGACTCGGTGGTCTGGTTGCGGGACTTCCTGCGCCGGCACAGGGGCGGCCTGGTCGTCATCAGCCACGACGCCGACCTGCTCGGGCACGTGGTCAACCGGGTGTGGCACCTGGACGCGAACCGGTCCGAGGTCGATGTCTACAACATGACGTGGGCGAACTACGTGCAGGCGCGGGAGACCGACGAGCGCAGGCGGCGGCGGGAGCGGGCCAACGCCGAGCGCAAAGCGAGCAGCCTGCAGGCTCAGGCCGACCGGATGCGCTACAAGGCAACGAAAGCAACAGCCGCGCAGAACATGGAGAAGCGCGCCCAGCGGCTACTCGCCGGGCTCGACGAAATCCGCAAGCAGGATCGGGTC
>DASULA010000486.1:0-3721 GCA_036278435.1 Mycobacteriales bacterium
CGGATCCCGGGCGCGGCGCTGCGTGCGGTCGAGAACGAACTCGGCGTACCCCTCCGCCGCCCCCTACCTCGGTGGGACTGGGCACTGGCGTACTGGCGGTTCGACCGCCACTACGGCTTGGTCCTGCCCACCCGGTCGCCGTCCACGCTCGGGCATCCCCCGTCCCCGTAACGGCTGACCACCGCCCGGCGGGCACCCACACACCCCGGGTGCCCGCCGGGCGGCACATTCCCTCCGGCCGCGAACCCGTGTCGGGAGACCTCGATGGACGCCGCCCTGATCGCCCTGCTCCCCGCCTACACCGCCACGGTGGTCCTCACCTGCCGGCACTACTGGGCACACCGCTGCGCCGAGTGCGCCTACCGCAACCGGGTCACCCACACCCCCGGCCGCCACCGCCCCGACCGTGTGGCCCTGCCCGCCAGGCCGGCCCCGGCCATCCTGCCGGCGTTGCCGGCCGGCACCGACCCTGCTCCCCCAGGGTCCGGTACCGACGTCACCCGCTGACGGTACTCGCTGCGCTGACCAGACCGGAGGAGAGCGTGGCGTCACTTGCAGTGCCGGGTGACAGTCCGTACAATTGTCCGGACGAAAGGTGTGGAGGTTGCCATGGCGCAGTCGGCGAGGTTCGAGTTCCGGGTGCAAGCGGAGATCAAGGCCAGGATCGAGGCTGCGGCTGCGCTGGAGCACGAATCCGCGTCGGACTTCGCGCGGACGGCAGCAATCGAGCGGGCAGATGGCGTTCTACGCCGGTCCGAGGCCACGGTGGTGCCGCCCGACTTCTTCGACGCGTTGCTCGACGCGCTGGACGCACCCATCGAACGCAATGCGCGGCTCACCGCCGCGGCCCGGCGCGCCCGCGCTGTACTACACCAGGTGCCATCGACGTGAGCCACAGCTTCCTCACCGAAGCACTGCGTGACCAGCACCTGCGTACCGCGTTCGATTGCGGCAAGCCGGAGCTGGATCGGTGGCTGCTCGAAGCGGCCGCCCGTGCCGAGACACACCGCACCTGCCGCACCTACGTCTGGCATGCCGGCGACAACGTGGTGGTCGCCTATTTCAGCCTCGCCGCCCACCTGATCGAACGCGACACTCTGTCCCGGCGCCTCGGTCATCGCGCGCCGGAACGGATCCCGGCGGTCCTGCTCGCCCGCCTCGCTTTGGACAAGACGCTGCACGGCCGAGGGTTGGGCGGGGTTCTCCTGGTCGACGCGCTGTCCCGGGCTCTTGTCGCGGGAACCCACATCGGCGTCCGTTTCGTCGTGGTCGATGCCATCGACCAGGGAGCCGCCGCCTTCTACCGGGCATTCGGGTTCACTCCTGCTCCCACCGACCCGCATCGGCTGGTTCGCAAGGTCAGCGCCATCGCCGCGGACCTGGGCGGCCGGTCCTGACGCAGTCCCGGACCGCGGCCCGCTGGTGCACGAGACAACCCGGGACGTCGGTTGCGGTGAGCGCATGCTGACCCGCGAACTCCGCCGGATCGCGCCGAAGGTGGTGGCCGTCGACCCGCACCGGGCCAGCATCGAGGGAGCACCCCTCGCCCACGGTGTGGCCGTCCCCGGAGACCTACGCCGGGATGCGGCGTCTGGCCAGGCGACGGCTCCCCGGGGTCCGCTGCCGACGGTACCGCGGTCCGCGCTGATCGTGCTGGACGAACCAGCCCACCGGTTCGCCTCCCGGGTGGGCCGGCACCCTCCGGAACCCGAGGTCCGACGGCTGAGCGGCCGACGGGTCAGCGGCCGACGCTTCGGGCGGGTCGGAGTTGGGCCAGCAGCCCGGTGAGCAGGGTGTCGAGGCCGCGTTCGAGTTCGGCGTGCCCGTCGTAGGCGGCCAGGGCGGAGGCCAGACCGCGGAGTCGGGGGAATTCGCGGATGGGGAGTCGATGCAGGCCCAGGCGGAGCAGGTCGTCGGTTTCCTCGGGATTGTCGACGATTTCCTGGAGTTCGTTGAGGACGTGGCCGAACAGGAAGCCGAAGAGGGAGCGGTAGACGTGGAGTGCCTCGGTGTCGGAGAAGCCGGCGCGGATCAGGAGTTCGAGGAAGTTCTCCAGCGGACGCAGGGTGCCCAGCGGGCGCAGCCCGAGAGGTGTGGCCAGCGGTCGGGTGACCAGGAGTGGGACGGCGTTGGGGTGGGCCAGCGCCAGGCCGCGGAACTGGTGCGCCACGGAGCGCACCTGGTTCGTCCAGTCGGTGTCGGTGACGTCGATGCTCAGTTGCTCCAGCACGACCTCGGCGATGCCGTCGAGCACGGCGGACTTGTTCGGGGCGTAGCGGTAGAGCGACATCGGATCGCGCTCCAGGGCCTGGCCAAGGCGGCGCATGGACAGGTTCTCCGCCCCCTGCTGGTCGACGATCCGCAGGGCCGCGTGCAGCACGACCTCACGGGTGATACGAACCCGGGGCTGCGCCCGGGCATCCGCGGGCGGGTAGCTGGCTTCGTCGTTGTTGTCGTGGCGGGGGTGGCCGGGCTCGACCGGCGGACGGGACATCAGCTCGCCGGGCGCTTCGCGGCTGGTCTGGTCACCATGCCGACAGTGTAGGCGGCATACGTAGAGCTACAACTTTATCCCCACAACTCTATCGTATGTCTACGATGTAGGGATACAGTGATGACCTATCGGGGACCGGCTTCCCGCCTTGCTCACAACTCTCCGGGAAGGCCGCGGAAGGAGTGCGTATGCCGCCAAGGATGCGCGGCGAGTCCAACAGCCACGACGCCTCGGTCGCCGGTCTCCCGTTCGGAGTTGAGGCGTACCCGACCCACCAGGGCGTCCTGCTGCGGGTGTGCGGTGAGGTCGACGTGGCCGCCGCCCCGGCCCTGCAGGCGGCCGCCCAGGACGCGCTGGCCGGGCGGCCCGGACAGATCCACCTGCATCTCGGCGAGGTCACCTTCCTCGACTGCGCCGGCCTGGGCGTCCTGATCGGGCTCCGCAACGCCACCTCGCGGATCAACGCGACCGCACCGCGCGTCACCGCGAGCCGGCCGGTGCGCCGGCTGATGGAACTGACCGGCGTGACCCACCTGTTCGACCTCGATCCACCGACGAGCTCACCACACGGAGACGAAGGAGAACCCTGAGTCGCGATGACCGCTCACCACGCCGGTTCCAACGGCGACACCTGGCTGACCCGGCACGACATCGAACTGCTGCACGCCCTGGCCGACGCACTGCCCGCCCAGGTCCGCCGCGACCTTGCCCGTACGCTGTGCCGAGCCGGTTCGCCACCCCGTACCGGCCAGCCCATCCCGGCCACCGAGCCCCCACCCTCTTCCGGGTGAACCCGACGCGGCACCGCGGGTCACACCGGCGCCGTCGCCCGTCCTCGTTCGAGACGCGGCGTGGCGGGTGGCCGGTGGCGGGTGGTGCCGGGTCAGGCGACCGGGGCGGTGTCCTCGCGCAGGCCGAGTTCCAGGTCGCCGGTCTCGCCGGCCAGCGCGGCCCGCCAACCGAAGTACCACACGTAGCCCAGGAAGGCCGCCTCGGCGAGCAGGCCGATGCCCACCCGGGCCCAGGTGGGCAGCGGGGACGGCGTCACGAACGCCTCGATGGCCCCGCTGGCCGCCAGCACCAGTACCAGGCCCATGGCGATGTTCACGGTGACCCGGCCGGTCTGGGCCAGGGCCCGGCCGCGGGGCAGCGGCCCGGGGTCGATGAGGGTCCAGCCCAATCGCAGCCCGGCACCGGCGGCCACGAACACCGCGGTCAGCTCCAGCA
>DASULA010000487.1:0-9333 GCA_036278435.1 Mycobacteriales bacterium
GGTGAGCCGGGCAAGCGGCTCCTCCCCGGTGCGCCGGGCCAACAGTTGGGCCACCACCTCGGGATCCATCGCGGTCCCACCCGCGGCGACCGAACGCACCGCGTCGACGAACCGGGTCACGTCCATCACGCGGTCCTTGAGCAGGTATCCGACGCCGCCGTGGCGGTCGGAGAGCAGTTCGCGGGCGTAGAGCCGCTCGACGTACTGGGACAGCACCAGCACCGGCAGCCCGGGAACCTGCCGGCGGGCCTCGATCGCCGCGCGCAGCCCGTCGTCGGTGTGCGTGGGCGGCATCCGGACGTCGACCACGGCCACGTCCGGACGGTGAGCCAGCAGGGCCCGCAGCAGCGCCGGGCCGCTGTCGACCGCCTCGACCACCTCGAAGTCGTTGGCCTCCAGCAGCCGGATCAACCCGTCCCGCAGCAGCGTCAGGTCCTCGGCTATGACAACTCGCACGGCAACTCCATGCTCACCGTCGTCGGCCCGCCCGGGGGGCTGGTGACCACGAGCGTCCCGTCGAAGGCAGCCAGCCGGCGCGCGATGCCGTGCAGGCCGGCGCCCGGGGTTATCACGGCTCCACCCCGCCCGTGGTCGCCGACCACCAGGCGAAGGCAGCCGTCGGCGTGGCGGATGCGCACCCATCCGCTGGTCGCGCCGCTGTGCTTGGCCATGTTCGCCAGCGCCTCGGCGACCGCGAAGTAGCCAGCCGCCTCGACCGGTGGGCGCGGTCGGCCGGGCAGGACGCTGTCGACCCGTACCGGCAGCGGGCTGGCCAGCGCCAGTGCGCGGACCGCCCCGTCCAGACCCCGGTCGGACAGCACCGGCGGGTGGATGCCACGCACCAGGTCACGCAGTTCGGCCAGGGCCAGGCCGGTGGACTCGGCCGCCTCGTCAAGCAACATGGCAGCCATGGGCGGGTCCTTGACCAACAGATCGCGGGCCATGCCGACGTTCATGCCCAGGGCGACCAGCCGGGCCTGTGCGCCGTCGTGCAGGTCCCGCTCGATCCGGCGCAGTTCGGCCGCCTGGGCATCCACGGTGTCCGCCCGGGTCGCGGCCAACTGATCGACCCGGTCGGCCAGCCGGGTCCGCTCGGCCGGGGCCAGCATCCACCGGGTCAGTCCGGCGTAGCCGCGCATCAGCCACGGCGTCGCCCACCACCACACGGCGAGGTAGAGCACACCCGCCGGCACGCCGACGTAGGCCGCGCTGGGTAGATCGGTGACCGGTATCCCGGAGATCCGGATGGTCGCGTGGGGCGGCAGTTGTGTCCAGATCGCCGGCAACAGCAGCCCGCCCACACCGGCCAGTAACGTCGCCATGACACTGACGCACAGCGCGACACCGGCGGTGCCGTCCACCGCCACCCAGACCAGGTCGCGCCAGGTCGCCGGGTCGCGGACCACCGCGGTGAAACGGGCCAGCCAGCCGGCGTCGGGCACGGTGCGGTAGGGCCGGGCCACCGGGATCCCCATCACCTCGGCGGCCCAGGCGCGGTGCATGTCGGCGAGGCCGCGCAGCCACCACACGGACCCCACGAACAGCGGTAGGCCGACCCACACCGTGGCCAGGCCGAGGGCGGTCAGGGTCAGCGACGCGACGGTGATGCCCACGACGGCCAGACCGGTCATCGCCGAGGCCCAGCCGACCAACGTCAGCCGTCTGGTGATGCGGTGTCCGAGGCGAGCCATGACGTTCCCCGTCCAGGCTGTGGGCGACGGTCCGCGAGCGCCCTGGTAGACCCATTGTGACCGCGCCGGCCGGCGGATTCGGTGGTGCTACACCCACCCTTCCCGATGCCGACCGACGAGCGGGCCGACTGGGCCGATACCGGCCGGCCCACCGAACGCATGCTGTGGCATGGCTATTATGGTGAATCGTATTTTTCGGGTGTGATGGTGTAGTGCCGTCCGGTTGGGCTGGTCCAGCGAAATCGGCCGTTGGATTGGTCGAGTCGCCAGGATGTTTGGTGCTTCAGGCGGTGGTGATGACGACATACCGCACCCAGGTTACCCTGCGTGGTGGGTCCCTTTGGCCAGGGGATCGTGTGATCCAGATCCGCATGTTGAGCGGGGTGTTGGCAGCCGGGGAACCGGCAGGTGTGATCACGTGCGCGAACGAAGTCATCCAGTGCGGCCGGCGGCCGGTAGGTGTTGCGGGAGTGTTCGACCAGTGACCCGTCGGTCGGGTCGGTGACCAGCCGCCTCCACACCCCGGTGGGGTCCGCGGCGATCTTCCGGGCGTAGGCCGCGCCGATGGGACCATAACCGTCCAACACGGCCGGCTTGTCATCTGCACCAGCCAGGGTCGAGGCGGCCACAGTGACGTGCACCAACGGCCGCACCCCGGGTTCACCGGCCACACCAGCGTCGCGACGCCCCAGGAGAAGATTGACCAACACGTCGGCCCGCCGCGCATCGGCGCCCCGCTCATCCCCGGGAACCAGGCTGCCTCGGGCCAGGGCATCAACCCGCCGGTACACCGCGGTGGCCTGCCCGGCGGGCAGCAACGCGGTCAGTTCGGCCATCCCGTCATCCACCGGAGTGAGCACCACGCCCCGGTCGGCACGGGCACGTTCGTGCCGACGCTGCCCACCATCGGGGTCGCATCGCAACACCGCCCGGCGCACGAGGTCACGGACCTGGGAGGCGTTACGTCCCCGCACCCGGTCGATCACATGGCTGGCGACCCGGGTGGCGGTGGCGTCGTCCAACCGGTAGGTGGCGTCGGTGATGACCCTGGCCCGATACAGGTCCACCGTCCCGGCCTCCAGAGCACGCAGCACGGCGGGGACCCGGGTGGTCAGCTCCACCGCCTGGGCGACCCGGTTCTCCGCCGCCCGCCGAGTGATCGACAACTCCACCGCGACCTCATCGGCGAGGAACTCCCCAAACCGACGTCCCGGAGTAGGCGGGTGGACCCGGGCCAACTCCGCCATCGCCTTGACCTGCGCAGCATGCGCGGCGGCAACCACCCGTTCCAACCCGGACAGCACCGTCAACAGCGAATCCCCGTCCAACCCCGACGGGTCAAACCCGGCAAGTAACCCGGCCACCACAACGGGATCGAATCCAGTAACCAGACACCCGCCATCCGATTCCACACCAACACCAGAACCGGTGTGGCGAGTAATCGAATCCGTCAGGGTATCCATGCCACTAATTCTAACCAGACCCCACCTTCATTTAATCACCCGGGCGAGTGAATTCGACAATCACAGTGTGCGGATAAATGACCGAGCCCAGCGGTCCACCAAAAGTTCCCAGGGCGAGAACGCGCAGATGCTGCTCGGTGAGCACATTAATTTCCCACATCACCGTGCATTGGGGTCGCGCTTCGCCCGGTGTTCGCGCATCCACCACTACGGCGTTGGCTGGAGGGTGGCGACGTCTGGGGCGCGGCGGATGGTCGGGGTCGCGGTCGCGGCCAGGGCGATCGCCAACATCAGGGCGGCCAGGACCACGAACGAGGGCACCGGGCCGACCGATTCGAGCAGGAAGCCGCCGGCCAGGTTGCCCAGCGGGATGGTGCCCCAGGTCACCAGTCGGGCCGCGCTCTGCGACCGCGCCTGGAGGCGGTCCGGGGCCAGTGCGTAGCGGTAGGACGCCACCAGCACGTTGAACGCCGGCCCGACCACCGACGTCGTAGCGACCACGGCACCCAGCGGCACCGGATCGCCCAGCAGCGGCAGGGCGGCCAGCCCGACCGCCCACGACCACAGCGAGCCGGCGATGACCGTCCGGCCGGCCAGGTGCCGCTGCACCCACGGCGCGACCAGGGAACCCAGGACGGCGCCGACGCCGAGGAAGACGAACATCGCCCCGATCAGCGCCGGCGAGGCACCCAGCCGCCGGGCCCGGACGATCATCACCAGCGGCAGCGCGCTGAACACGACGTTGGTGGCGCCGATGAGCACGACCAGGTAGACGAGGAACCGCTGCCGGAACAGCCACCCGAGACCCTCCCGGACCTCGGCCCACAGGCTGGCCCGGGAACGTTGCCGTTCCTCCTGGAACGCCGCCCGCACCAGCGACACGCACCCGAACGACACCACATAGGACAGTGCGTCGAACAAGAACGGCAGCATGTGACCGAAACCGAACAGCAGCGCTCCCAGTGGTTGGCCGGCCAGTTCCGCGCCGTACTCCCGGGCCTGGTTGCGGGCCAGCGCGCCGGACAGTTGGGACCGGTGCACCACCCGGGGCAGCGCCGCCGACTCGGACAACTGGAAGAAGACGAAGAAGCTCCCCTCGGTGAACGCGGCCAACGCGATCTGGACCAGCGTCGCCCGGTCCAGCACGACCGCGACCGCGATGCTGCCGATCGCCACGGCCCGGCCCGCGTCGCAGGCCAACATGACCCGCCTGCGGTCCCACCGGTCGACCAACGCACCGGCCGGCAGGTAGAACAGCACGTACGGCAGGGTCTGCGCGAAACCCACCACGCCCGCCTTCGCCGGTGACCCGGTGATGGCCAGTACCAGCAGCGGGTAGGCCATCGCGCTGGCCCGTACCCCGACTGTCGACACCGCCTGGCTGCCCCACAGCAGCATGAAGTCGCGGTTGCGCCACAGCGGTGCCGGCGCCGCCCGCGGCCGGCCGGCCGGGCACTCCGTGGTCACTTACCCATCCTCGACCAGGCGCGGTCCGGGTTGCATCCGGTACCTGGGTACGGGTTTACCTTCGGGGCATGGTTGAGGAACGGATCGACGCGGGGCTGGCCTGGGCGCCGGTCGGGTGCACCCTGCCGACCGCGGAACGGCCGCTGCGGGTGGCCGAGTTCGACGCGCTGTTCGCCGCCGCGCTGCGCGACCTGCGCAGGTCGGGACCGACCGAACTGCGGCTGACCCTGGACGGAACCGACGAGGTGGCCGCGTGGGTCGCCGATCTGGTGGAACGGGAGAGCGGGTGCTGCTCGTTCTTCACCTTCACCGTCGGCCGTGACCCGGGCGACCGGCTGCTCCTCGACATCGAGGTCCCCCCAGCCCACGCCGACGTGCTCGACGGCCTGCACGCCATGGCGATCAGAGCGACCAGCTCGACCGGGGTGGGCTGGGCGCCCGGGACGCCGGCATGAGCGGGTTGCGCAGCGGCCAGGTCGCCGACGCGGCCGGGGTGAACCCGCAGACGCTGCGCTACTACGAGCGGCGCGGCCTGCTGGCCGAACCCGAACGCAGCCTGGGCGGGCATCGGCTGTACCCGCCGGAGACGGTCACCGTGCTGCGGGTGATCAAGGCCGCCCAGCGGCTCGGATTCACCCTCGACGAGGTCGCCGACCTGCTGGACACCAACCGTCCGGGGCGGCGCGACCGCGGCGACGGACTGCGGGCGCGGGCGGCGGCCAAACTCGCCACCATCGATGCCAGGATCGCCGATCTGAACCTGATCCGGACCACCCTGGTCGCCGCCCTGGACGCCGGCTGTGACGACCTGGTCGCCTGCGCGGGCAACCCCTGCTGTCCACTGCCGTTCACCGACACCCCCACCGGAGAGCCCGCATGACCCACCCAGGACCCGCCGGGCCGCGCTGGTGGCACCTGCTGCTCGCCGGCATGGCCTGCCTGGGCTGTTGCGCCATGCCAGCGATCACCGGCGCCGGGATCGTCGCCGGTGGCGCCGCGACCGTCCTCGGCCGCTGGCTTCCGGCCGCCGCGATCGTGCTCGCCGCCGGGTTGCTGCTGCTGTTCGGAACGCACATGCGGGGGCGAAGGCGGAACGGTGACCATGCCAGCGGCGGTGAACCCGCGCCACACCGGTCCGAGCCGCTGACCCGGCCGGCCGAGCGGGTGCGCCGGTGACCCCGGCGGGCCGGCAGACCAGGCCGGTGGCCATGGCGCTGCTACTCCTCGTCGGCGCGGTGCTGCTCGTGATCGGCGTGAACATCGAACAGGTCGGCGAGTCCGGCGAGGCCGGCCACCACCCGGCCGCGGCCGGGTCCGCCGCCCCGGGCGAGGCTGGCTCCGGCGCTGCATCCGCAGAGTCCGCTGAATCCACAGAGGCCACGGGTGAGAAAAAGCGCGCCGAGGGCCTGCCGGCGCGCCTGGGACTGGAAAAGCCGCTGGCGCTGACCGCGATGCTGGTGATCTCGCTGGTGCTCGCCGTGGCCGTGTGGTGGCGTCCAATCCGGGCGGTGACCGGCGTGGTGGCGCTGTTCGCCCTGGCCGCCGGAGTCTTCGACGTGATCGAGATCGGCCACGACGTCAGCGTGGACCACGGTGGCCTGGCCGTCCTGGCCGGAATCATCGCCGCCTCGCGGCTGGCCGTCATCGCCACCGCCGCCGACCTGTGGCGCGCCCCTTCCGTTCGCACCACGTAACCACGGTCCGGGCGACCGTGGCACCCGGACCGCCGGGATCGCGTAGCCTCAACCCGCATGACGACGCCGTGCCACGTACTGATGATCTGCGGCAGCCTGCGGACCGGTTCGACCAACGAGGCCGCGCTGCGCACCGCCGCCGCGGTGGCACCCGGCGGGGTCACCACCACCCTGTTCGACCGGCTGAGTGAGTTGCCGCATTTCAACCCCGACGACGACCGCGAACCCCTGCACCCCACCGTCGCCGAACTGCGCCAGGGCATCGGCGCCGCCGACGCGCTGCTGTTCTGCACCCCGGAGTACGCCGGCACCCTGCCCGGCACCTTGAAGAACCTGCTCGACTGGACCATCGGCGGCGGCGAGGTGAACGGCACGCCGGCCGGCTGGGTCAACTCCTCGGTCGCCCCCACCGGCGCCGCCGGAGCGTACGCCACCCTGCGCAGCGTGCTCGGCTACGCCGGTGCCGACCTGGTCGAGGCCGCCTGCGCCCACATTCCGGTCCCCCGCGACGCCCTCGGCCCGGACGGCCTGATCACCGAATCGGCACTGCGCACCGAGATCGCCGGGGTGCTGACCGCCCTGTCCGACCACGTCGCCGGAAAGCGCACTCACCAGGACTGACGCCGGGTGTCGTCCAGCACGAAACGGACGCGGTCGGCGATGTCGCTGCGCGGCAGTTCGACCAGGTCGTAGCCGTAGCCGGCGTATGCCTCGACCATGGCGTCGTAGGTGCGTTCGGCCTCGTCCAGGGACTGCCGCCGCTCGGAGTCGGTCTGGTAGATCTCCGGCCACGGCGGCGCCACGAACACCCGGCGGCGGTATCGGAACGCGGCGACGGCCGCCTCCACGTGAGCCGGCACGTCACGGCCGAGCAGCCGCAGGTACCCGGCCACGCACGGAATCGCGTGGTCGAAGAACACGGTCCCGATCCGCCGCTGGGCGGCGCGGTAGGAACGGATGTCCCGCAGGAGCATCAGTTCGGCGAACAGCACCGGGTCGAGCCAGGGCAGGGCACGACCTCCGATCGCGGTCTGCTCCTGGATGATCGCCCGTCCGGCTTCGGGCATCACGGCCAGGCCGGCCCGGCGCAGATGTTCGATCAGGGTGGTCTTGCCCGCTCCCGGTCCACCGGTGATGACGATCAGTTCCTGGTGTCCGGCGGACATCTCGCCTCGCTTTCCCCTCGCTGTCGGCACTGCCGCCGGCTCGTGTCACATCCGCGGCACACCGCTGGACGGTCCGCCGGTGCGGCGGTCCGCGCCCGCGGGCCCGTGCCGCGCTTAGGGCGTGGGGTCGGTGAGGGCACGCAGGCACCCGCGCAGCAGGGCGGCGATCCGCTCGGGGTCGGCGTCGCGAAGTTCGGGGACGTCGAGCAACTGGCGGGTGATGACCACGCCGACGGTGATCGCGGTGACCAGTGCGGCGCGCAGCCGGGCGTCGCTGGCCGGAATCGCGGCGCTGATCTGGTCGACCTGCTCGCTCAGGCTGGACCGTGCCCGCTCGGCCGCCTGGGGATGGGTGAGCATGGACCGAAACGTGGCCAGCGACGTCGCCGGCAACCCGGCCATCTTCATCCCGAGCGCGGCCAGCAACGCACCAGTCAACTGCTCGGCCCCGCCGGTCGACCGCTGCTCCGGGGATACCCGCACGGCGTGGGCGAACAACTCCTGCTTGGACCCGAAGTACTGCATGACCAGCGCCGGATCCACTCCGGCGTCGGCGGCGACGGCCCGGATGGTGGTGCGTTCGAATCCGCGCTCGGCGAACAGGCCGCGCGCCGCACCCAGGATGCGCGCCTCGGTGTTGCGGCGGCGCTCCGCGCGGGACGGGCGTGGGTTCGCTTCGGCCACGCTGTCGAACTCTACCGGCGTTGAACGTTCGACCGATTCGCTCTACACTCGTTGAGTTAACACTTGTAGAGCGAATGGAGTCGAGCCGCCATGTCACAAGACCCGGGCCCTCCCGAACCGCGCGAGGTGCTTGCCCGTTACCACCGGGCGATCCTCGACGTCGACGCCGATCGCCCTGGCCGACCTCTACGCGCCCGACGCGGTACACCACTTCCCGTTTCGGTTCCCGGGCTTTCCGGACCGCTACGACGGCCGTGAGCAGGTCCGGGCCGGTTACCGGGCGGCCTGGCACTCCCATCCGGTGCGACCGACCGGGATCCGCGAGGTGGTGGTGCACCAGGGAGCCGACCCGGAGGTGATCGTCGGCGAGTTCGCCCTGTCCGGCAGGGTCACGGCGACCGGCGGCCCGTTCAGCCTGAACGGCGTGCTGATGCTCCGGGTGCGCGACGGCCTGATCACCGAGGTCCGCGACTACCTGGACGCGCTTGCGGTGACCACCCAGTTGGGCAAGCAATGACTGGTCCGGCACCTTGCACCGACGACCTCCACGTACCCGACGACCTCGATGTCAGCCGCTCCGCCCGACCCGCCTCCGGCGACGCGATGCGGACCGCCCGCGCCCCAGGTGCACCCAGGTGGACTGGGTGAGGGTGACCATGGCGAAGCCGAACAGCAGGTCCTCCACCGGCGCGTACCCGATCCGCGGCCCCAGGATCGCCGCCGGGTCGTAGACGACCACTGGCAGCCCGGTGAGCACACCGTTCACCAGGAGCTGGAAGAACAACACGATGCCGTAGGCGGTCCAGAACAGTCGCCGGGCGAGCAGCCTGGTCCGTAGCACCAGCAGGTCCACCAGCACCGCCCCGGCCACGGCCAGCACGGCCAGCACCGTATAACTCACCGCCCACCGCCATCCCGCGCCGTTCCGGTCGGCCTGGCACTGTCGGCCCGACCAGTCGGGTCGGCCGGGCCTGTTGGGTCGGGTTCGTCGCCGGCCGGCCAGCCCTTCACCGCGCGCACCGCCTCGAAGGCCAGGATCGCGCAGGTCGGCACCACCACGAAGAACAGCGCCTCCTCCACCGGCAGGCCGCCGGGCAGCACCACTCCGGAGATCCACTCGGTGCGGAACGACCACTGGTGCCGGCCGATCGCGTAGAGATCCCAGCCG
>DASULA010000488.1:0-2631 GCA_036278435.1 Mycobacteriales bacterium
CGGCCGCGCAGTCCTGCAACACGACCCCCACGGTGGGCAACGCCGACACGAACGTGCCCGCGCCGACCGAAGCCTGGTCCTCACCCCGGTCGAGGACGGGATGGCCGAACTCACCGCCCTACTCCCCCCCGACCACGCCACCGCGGTGTACCGACGGATCGACGCCCTGACCCGGGGCAGTCGGGTACCCCGGGATGAGCGTGGTGCCGATGCACGGCGGGCCGACACATTGGTCAACCTTCTCCTCGGACGCCGCGACCCCGACGTGGCCGGTGAACCCGGCGGGGTGCGGCCGTTGGTGCACGTCACCGTGGCCGCCTCCACCCTCACCGGCGCCGACAACAAACCCGCCGTGCTCGACGGATACGGACCGATCGGCGCCGCGTACGCCCGCACGATCGCCTCAGACCCCACCGGAACATGGAAGCGGCTGGTCACCGACCCGGTGAACGGGTCACTGGTCGAACTCTCCCGGAACACCTACCGGCCACCAGCCGCACTCGACGACCACATCCGCGCACGCGATGGACGATGCCGGTTCCCCGGCTGCCAACACTCCGCACAAAACGGGGATCTGGATTATAGGATCCCGTGGCCGAAAGGACCCACCACACCAGGCAACCTGGGTGCGGTGTGTCGTCACCACCACCGCCTGAAGCACCAAACCTCGTGGCGACTCACCCAGGCCAACGGACGATTCCGCTGGACCAGCCCCACCGGGCGGCGCTACACCACCGAACCCGAAAACCACAACCCACCGTAATGGCCACAACCCCACACCAGGACACGTCACACAACCCCCGACCCCGCCCGCCGTGCCGGAATAGATCCGGCCTGACCAACATGATCACAGTCACACGAAACCCCGCGCCACCCAGCATCGCCACACCTCAGCGACCCGCCGGAACGCCAGGAGCCAACTTCCCATAAGCCTCAAGGCATATCACTGAACGCGTGGGCGCATGCTGACTGGTGCGTGTCGACGGTGGAAGCGGCCGAGCACCTCGGAAGCATTCATGCCTTTGCTGGCCGCCCCACGGCCCGGCGGAAGCTGCGGGACGTGGTGGTCCTTACCGACCGCCCGGGTGCCGACCAAGGCACCTTGAGGTCCGATCTGGACACGGCTGCGACGCTCTTCGGATACCGGCTGCGGATTTTCCTGTCTGGCGCCTATCTGCGCCAAGCACTTCCACACGTCAGGAGTTCCATGCCGCACGTGCTGATCGTCGCTGACAGTGACGCCAGCCGGGTCGCCTCGATCGTCCGCGCCTACACCTCCGCCAGCAGCACCGGTCGGGTCGGAACGTTCAGGCCGACCTCAGACGCTGCCCTGTTGATCGGGCTGCGCTCCCGGCTTGCCACTGCTGCCGGGATCAGTGCCGGACTCATCGTGATGTTCGGGACCCAACCCACCGGTACGATCGATCTCGAACAGGAGCCGACCGCGCACGGTGGGCTGCGGATGCCCGTCCGCAGAGAAGGACGGCGACTGTTCCACCCCCGCTTCCGCGTCTTCGTCGAGTGCCTGGACAGCGGCTACTTCTACACGATCGACAACGCGCGACGCGCCGCGATGGTGAAGCGGTACACAGTGACCGCGACCCATCTGGAGTGGGACGCCGATCTGGACGGAGATGGCAAGGTGCTCCCGAAACACAAGGGCCGTGTCGGCCTTCGTATACCGCTCAGCGAGTGCTCCGGCGCCCGACGCCGTAACACCCGGCCGACAGTCCGTGACCATGCCGGCACCCTTACCCGGACGGTCTCTCGTTGAGCCGGGCGCGGGAGGGAGGTGCGATGGGCACCACAGGTGACATGGTCGCGGCGTATGTCACCGGGTTGGGTCCGCCGGAGGCCATCCGGTACGGCCGCCTGCCAGTGCCCGCACCCGGGCCCACCGATGTGCTGGTCCGGGTCGAGGTGGTGGCGGTGAACCCGGTGGACACGTTCGTACGGTCCGGCGCCTACCGCACGCCGGTCCCGTTCCCGTTCGTGGTCGGCCGCGACCTGGTCGGCACGGTGGCCGCTGCGGATGAGGGCGCGGCCGGGTTCGCCCCGGGCCAGCGGGTGTGGGCGAACAGCCTCGGCCACGGTGGCCGGCAGGGGCCATCCGCCGGGTACGCGGTGGTGGCCGCCGACCGGCTGTACCGGCTGCCCGACGGGGCCGACCCGGTGCCCGCGGTGGCGTGTTTGCACCCGGTGGCCACCGCGTACCTGGGGCTGTTCGAACACGCCGGGCTGCGCGCCGGCCAGACCGTGTACATCGGCGGCGGTGCCGGCAACGTGGGCGCCGCCGCAGTCGCGCTGGCGGCCGGGGCGGGCGCACGGGTACTGGCCAGCGCCCGCCCGGCCGACACGGAACGGTGCCGGGCCGCCGGGGCGCACGTGGTGTTCGACTACGCCGACGCCGACCTGGCCGCGAGGATCGGGGCGGCCGCCCCGGACGGCGTGGAGGTGTGGTGGGACACCTCCGGGCACCACGACCTGGACGCCGCGGTGCCGGTGCTGGCCCCGCGCGGGCGGGTCGTGCTGGCCGCCGGCCTGTCCGCACGCCCCGTCCTGCCCGTCGGCGCGGTGTACATCCGCGACGTCCGGCTGGTCGGGTTCGCGATCAGCAACGCGACCGTGGCC
>DASULA010000489.1:0-48504 GCA_036278435.1 Mycobacteriales bacterium
CCCGCCGGTGGCGCCGGCCCACCGGCCCGTGCCCCACCCACCGGATGCTCACCGCCGAACTGACCACCCTCGGCCCACCCACGTGGAAACCCGCATGACCCGGCCCAACCCGTACCCCCGTCCGGCGCCCACGAGCCCCCCGGCGGAGGCACTTGCCGCGTTCGGGCAATGGGTGCTGTCCCTGCACCAGCTCGCCGAAGACCCGCACTGGTGCACCTGCGGCCAGAACGTGGTCCTGTGCCCCTACCGCACCGGCGCCACCCGCTACCTCGGCCCACCCAGCAGATAAGACCGGCCGGCCCGGTACGGAAGGTACCGGGCCGGCCCCAAACTCGCCTCCTCACAGACCCCGGATGGGGTGCCCGGCCACCTGGGCTCTCCGGCCGACGCGAGGGCGGACCGGACACCCTGGATCTCGACCCGTGGAGGACGACGTGCACAACACATCCGCCGACCCCATCGCCGACACGCTGGACCTACTGCCCGCGGGCACCACGGACCGGCACACCGTGGAGTCGGCCCATCAGGTCCGGCCGTTCGGACTCACCCTCGCCGTACCGACGCCCGACGCCGTGGATCTGACGCCGATCAGCTACGACCCGCAACGGCAGATCGCCACGGTCGGTGACACCCCGGTAATCGACACGCCCATGCTGCCGGACATGACCGTCACCCAGTACCAGACCACCGTGGATCACCAGCGGATGACCGACAAGCGGTTCGACCGCCCTACTCCGAAGAACTGAAATCGTGTCCGGGGACACCGTGCTCGTGCTGACCGCCCCGGACGACCCAACCGCTGACCTGGTAGTCCGAGAACTGGGACGGCGCGACACTACGGTGTTCCGCGCGGACCTCGCCTGGTTCCCCACTCGACTCACCATGACGGCGCGGGCAGGCGGACCGTGGACCGGTGTCCTCCGCCTGCCCGACCGGGCCGTTCGGCTCCGCGACATCATCTCCGTCTACTACCGACGCCCCAACTCCTACGCGCTGTCCGCAGTCCTGTCCGAAGGCGACCGAGCGTGGGCGGACACCGAGGCACGCCACGGGCTGGGCGGTGTTCTCACCGCCCTGGACTGTCTGTGGTTGCCCGACCCGGTCACAGCCGCCCGAGCCGAGTTGAAACCTGTGCAGCTCGCCGCCGCTGCACAGGTAGGACTCCACATACCCGATACCCTCATCACCAACGATCCGACCGAGGCGGCGGACTTCGTCGCCTCCCAGCCCGGCGGCGCGGTGTACAAACCGCTGTTCGGACGGCCCACCACCCACGACGGGCAGCCCGAGTCGCTGTACACCACCACGGTCACGACCGATGCGATCACCCCGGCCGTCGCCTACACCGCCCACATGTTCCAAGCCAAGGTGCCCAAGGCGTACGTGCTGGTCGGCCAGGCCCGTGATCGGCTCGCCGCGATCGGCTACCGCCCGACGCTGGTTGCAGCCGACGGCCTGGCCGGATGGCCGGACGGCGCGCCCTACGACCGGATCCTCGGCACCTGTTCCACCCGCCGGGTCCCAGCCGCGTGGCTGGCCCAGATCCGCGCCGGCGGGATGATCGTCGCCAACGTAGGGCAGGGTGTTGTGCCTCTGCGGGTCGATGCCGGCGGCTCGGCGTCCGGCTGGTTCCTGCCCGGCCCGGCGTCGTTCATCGAAGCCCGGCCCGCGGACGCACCCGACGGCATGCCCTTCGACGCGGCGGTCGATCTCGTCTACGCGCAGGGGGACAGCACCCGGTCTGCCGATCCGTTGGTGGGGATTGGCGATGAGGCTTTCTGGTTCGTCGTTCACGTCGTCATGCCGGGCCACGTCTGGTTCGAACTACACGAGGACGACAACACGACATACTGCCTGGTCGACCCGATGACCCGATCCTGGTACCGGGCGACCCGGGCTGCTGATCGGATGACGGTCACCCAGGCCGGCTCCCGGCGGGTCTGGGACGACCTGGCCGCGATCCACGTCCGATGGGAGGCGGCCAACCACCCCTCCCATGACCGACTCGGCCTGACCGTCACCCCCGCCGGCAGGCACACCCTGTGGGTTGACGAACCCGGCCGCCGCGCGTGGACGCTGGTCTGATGCGGGTGCCGGCACCGGCCCGACGAGCCTTCCGGTGCCCGAAGTCCCGGGGTGCTGGTGGGTTCAGTGCAGGGCGCGGGCGGCCAGGATACGGCGGATCGCCAGTTCCAGGGCGTAGGACGGGTCCACCGCGACGCCCTTCACGTCGGCGTTCACCTCGGCGGCCACTCGCATCGCCGCGCCCAGGCCAGCCTCGCTCCAGCCGCGCGCCTGGCTCTGCGCCCGCTTCACCTTCCACGGCGGCATGCCCAGGCCGCTGGCCAGGTCGTAGGGGTTCCCCCGGCCGGCCGAACTCACCCGGGCGATCGACCTGATCCCGTCGGCCAGGGCGTCGGCGATCAGTACGTGGGCAACCCCCACCGACAGGGCCCAGCGCAACGCCTCCAGCGCTCCCGGCCCGTCGCCGACCACGGCCCGGTCGGCCACCGCGAAGCCGGTCACCTCGGCCCGCCCCCGGTGGTATCGGGCCACCGCGTCGGCATCCACCCGCCCGCCGGTGTCGGACACGAGCTGACCACAGGTGGCCGAAAGCTCCCGCAGGTCGTTGCCGACCGCGTCCAGCAGGGCCGCGGCGGCATCCGGGGTGATCGAGCCGCCAGCACGGGCCACCTCGCCCCGGATGAAGTCGATCCGGGCCTCCATCCGGGTCACCTTCCGACACTCCACGGTCCGGGCCCCGGCCCGGCCGAGCGCGTCCAGCAGGGCCTTGCCCCGGGCCCCGCCGGAATGCACCACCACCAGGTGCACGTCCTCGGCAGGGTCGGCGAGGTAGGAGCCCAGCGCCGCGGCCAGGTCCTTGCCGACGTCCTGCGCGTCCCGCAGGACGACCACCCGGGCGCCACCGAACAGAGTGGGGCTGAGCAGGTCGTACAGGTCGCCGGGAGTGACCGACGAGGCGGTCAACTCCCGCACATCGCACTGCGGGTCGCCGGCACGCCCGGCGGCGACGACCTCGGCCACGGCGCGGGACGCGAGGAACTCCTCCTCACCCACCACGACGGTCAATGGTCCGGGCACGCTGCGCGCTGGCATCCGCCAATGGTGGCACGCCCGCCGGTCCGATCGGCCGGCGGTCGCGACCGCACCGGACCGACCGGTGGTGGTCCGGCGCGAGCGGATCACCGCCGGACCGCCGGACGCCCAACCACCCGGTGCGACCGGGTCACCATCACCAGGTTTCCGTGCCGGTCGCAGGCGGCGATGTCACCGTCGCGGTCGGTGCGGTACACCCGCATGCCCAGCCGGGCCAGCTCGGCCAACAGCACCGGCGAGGGGTGCCCGTAGTCGTTGCCGGCGCCGACGGAGATCACCCCGACCCTGGCCCGGGTCGCTGCCAGGAAGCGCGGATCGCTGTGTGCCGATCCGTGGTGAGGCACCTTCAGCAACTCGGCGTGCAGGTCCGTTTCCCGGCCCAGGATCTCCTGCTGGGCCTCGACCTCGACGTCCCCGGTGAGCAGCAGGGTGTGCCCGCGGTCGGTCACCCGCAGCACCAGCGAGGAGTTGTTCGGGTCCGACCTGGTCCGGTGGAACGCGTGCGCCGGTGCCAGCACCTCCAGCCCGACCCCGCCCAGTCGCCAGGTCTCCCCCATGTGGACCGGCAGCAGCGGGATCCGGTGCGTCGCCGCCGCCCGCCGGACGTTGTCCCACTCCCAGGTCGGCTGGTGCAGTGGACCGGTCTCGATGGCGGCCACCTGGCGTCCGCGCAACACGCCGACGACTCCGCCGGCGTGGTCGGCGTGCAGGTGGGTGAGCAACAGCAGTGGCACCCGGCGCACCCCGAGCCGGCGCAGGCAGTGGTCGACCAGCGCCGGGTCCGGGCCGGTGTCAACGACCACCGCGCTGCCAGGTCCGGCGTTGAGCACCAGCGCGTCGCCCTGACCCACGTCGCAGGCCACCAGCATCCAGCCCGCCGGCGGCCAGGTCAGCAGTACCGACCGGGCCGGGACGGTCACCAGCAGTGCGGCCACCGCGGCGGCGAGCACGCCCCGCCGCACGGCCCGGAACCGCACGCAGGCCAACCCGGCCACGGTCATCGGCACCAGTAACCAGAACCCGGTCCAACCGGACGGCCACGGCAGGGCCGCCAACCGAACCCCGCTGGCCTGCCGGCCGACCGCCGCCAGCCAGGCCGTGGGCAGGCCCGCCAGCCAGGCAACCGCCCGGGCCGCGGCGGGCGAGGCCGGGCCGAGCACGGTGGCCAGCACACCCAGCACGGTCGCTACCGGGACCGCGGGCGCGGCCAGCAGGTTGGCCGGTATCCCGACCAGGCTCACCCGCCCGGCCAGCGCGGCGATGATCGGCGCGGTGGTCAGATAGGCCGCGGCCGGCACCGCAACGGCGTCGGCCAACCAGGGCGGCACGCCGGCCCGGCGCAGCCCGGCACCCCAGCGCGGCGCCAGCACCAACAGCGCCCCGGTGGCCCCCACCGACAGGGCGAACCCAGCCGACCTGGCCAGGTCAGGAGACAGCAGCACGAGCACCAGTGCCGTGCCCGCCAGGGCCGGCACGCCCTGTCGGGTCCGGCCGGTGGCCAGTGCCAGCAACGCGATCGCGCCCATCATCGCCGCCCGCAACACGCTCGGCGACGGACGCACCAGCACCACGAACCCGGCGAGCGCCAGTCCGGACACCGCGGCGGTGAACCGCGGATCGGCGCGAAACAGCCGGCACAGCAGCAGGACCGCGCCCACCACGATCGTGACGTTGGCCCCGCTCACCGCCAGCAGGTGGGCGAGCCCGGCAACCCGGAAGTCGGCGGCGACCGTGGGGTCGAGCCCAGAGGTGTCTCCGAGCACCAGACCGGGCAGCAGGCCGCGTTCGGCGGTTGGCAGTACGGTGGCGGCGTCGCGCAGACCGTGGCGCAGCCGCCCGGCCGCCCGCTGGACCACCGACGGCGGGCCCACCTGGCTCGGCGGTCCGCGGACCGAGAGCACGGCCACGGTCAGGTCGCCGGACCGGGCCGGAACCACCCGACCCGTCACGCGCAAGTGTTGGCTGGGTAGCAGGCCACTCCAACCACCGGCCGGCGCGAGCACCAGGACGTCGGCGCGCAGCCGCCAGCCCCGCCCACCCGAGCGGACCCGCAGGGCACGGGCCGGCACCGCCACCCTGGGCACTCCGGTCACGCCGTGCGGGCGCAGTGGCCGCGGATCCGCCCGCACCACCAGCCACACCGTGGCCGCCGCGCGGACGCTGGCCAGGCCGCGCAGCGGCGAGGAGCCTCGGGCGTGCACCCGGACTCCGACCAGCACGGCCGCGATCGCGGCGCACCCCAGCGCCAGCCCGGCCGCCCGGCGGGTCGGCCGGTCGGACCGGACCAGTGCGCCGGCCACGGCGGCGCAACCGCAGCCGACCAGGATCGAGCCGGTCGGCGACCAACCCAGGCCCAACCAGGTGACCAACCAGGCCGCGACCGCCGCCGGCAGCAGCCGTAGATCGAGCGGTGGCCCGCCCACCTGCCCGGCCCGGGGCGGCTGGCCCGGGGTGGCGGTCACACCGTCACCCGGTCCCGGATCTGGGCGAACTTCGCCGGACCGATGCCCGACACCTGCCGGAGTTGGTCTACCGACCGGAACGGTCCGTGTTCGGTCCGCCAGTCCACGATCCGCTGCGCCGTCACCGGGCCGATGCCCGGTAGGGCGATCAGTTCGGCCGCCGTGGCCGCGTTGAGGTTGACCGGACCGCCGGACACCCCGCCGGACACGCCACCCGACACGCCGCCGCCGGCGCCGGCGCCCTGGGCGGCAGAGCCGGCGGCCGGCATCGGGATGCCCACCACCACCTGCTGGCCGTCGGCCAGCGGGCGGGCCAGGTTGAGCAGGCCGAGGTCGGCCCCGGGCAGCAACCCGCCGGCGGCCCGGATCGCGTCGACGACCCGGGCGCCGCGGGGAAGGGTCACGATCCCCGGATGGCGCACCCGGCCGGCCACCGCCACGACCATCGTGCTCACCGACTCCGGTGCCGACGGTCGACCGGCGGCCGGAGCCGGGGCTCGGCCCGCCGCACTGGCCGAGGTCGGCCCGGCACTCGCCGACCCCGGCAGGGGCACCGGGTCTGCCACGGGTCGGGCCCGCCAGGTGAGCACCCCGACCAGGCTGGCCGCGGCCAGCGCGACCGCGAGCAGGGCGAGCACGCCCCGCCGCCCCGGATCGACCCGCCAGGTCCGCCCAGTCCGCCAGGTCCGCCATGCCCCGGTTCCGGCCGGCTCAGCCGGGCCGGCCGACTCGGGCGTCGCGGGTTCGGGGGCCGGTGCGGTCGGCGGGTCACCGGATGGTGGGTCACCGGATGGCGGTGGGCCGGGCCGGAACAACGACTCCAGCCTGGTCCGCACATACGTTGGGTCGTCGTCTACCGGGCGGGTCCGGCGGGTGGAGGCGAGCATGGGTTCGACGGTCGCAGCGGCGGCCGGCCACCGAAAGGCGGCAACGTGGAACTGTGGACAACTGTCGGACCTGTGGATACCGCGCCGTGGTGACGGCGCGCCACCGGTAACAATGAGAAGATAGGGCGCGTGCCCACCGTGCAGATTCCGGAGCGCATCCGGGAAACCGCCCATTCCCTCGACACACCGGCTCCTCCGCCGCTCTCGGAGCGGGTGTCGCTGTCACTGGCCACCCCGGGAGTGCGGGTGGTGGTCGCGGTCACCGGATTCGGGCTGTTGCTGAGCGGGGTCTTCCTCTTCCTGCCGCTGGCCGGCACCGACCTGTCCGCGCAGGTGGCGCGGGCTCATTTCACCAAGGTCTACGGCAGCCAGCCGATCGACTTCCGTTGGTACAGCGGAGCGCAACAATACGGTTACAGTCTGTTCTCAACATGGATTATGGCGGTCGTGGGAACCCGGGGAGTCGGGGCACTTTCCGCTGTTGTGTCGTCATTCGCATTTGCCCTTCTTCTGGTACGTACCCGAGTTCGCCGTCCGCTGCTCGGCGGTCTGATAGGCGCCTTCTGCTTCGTGTCGAACCTCGTCAGCGGGCGGATGACGTTCGCACTGGGCGTCATGTTCGGCCTGCTCGGGCTGGCCTGTCTGACCCTCACCGGGCACCGGCGGACCCAACTGGTCGGCACCGGTCTGGGCGCGTTCCTGGCATCGGCGGCCAGCCCGGTGGCCGGGTTGTTCTCCGGACTCGCCGGGACCGCCCTGGTGCTGACCGGTCGTCGCCGGGAGGGCATCGTCACCGGCGTGTCCGCGGCCGTACCGATCGGCGTGCTCAGCACGGTGTTCGGCGAGGGCGGCTGGATGAACTTCAACCAGCTCGACATGATCAAGGCGGTCGGGCTGAGCCTAGCCGCCACCCTGCTGGTGCCGTCGAAGTACCGGGTGGTGCGTGCCGGCGCGGTGCTGTCCGCGGCCGGCATCCTGGTGTCCTACCTGGTGCACACCCCGGTCGGGTCGAACTCCACCAGGCTGGCGATCATGTTCACGCTGCCACTCGTCGCCGCGACCATGCAGGTCAACTCGGTCCGGCACGGCACCGCGCTGCTCGTGGCGCTCACCGCCTGGCAGCCCCCGCTGATCGTCGGCGACCTGGTCGACGCCGGCGGCCCGGCCGCGCACCGGCCGTACTACGCCCCGCTGCTCACCGAACTGGAACGCCGGGAACCGCTCGGCCGGGTGGAGGTGCCGCCCACCCGGGACTACTGGGAATCGGTGTACGTCGCCGACACAGTGCCGCTGGCCCGGGGCTGGATGCGGCAGGTCGACATCGAGCGCAATCCGCTGTTCTTCGACGGCTCGCTGAGTGCGGTGTCCTACCAGCGGTGGCTCTACGACAACGGCGTCGAGTACGTCGCACTGCCCGACACCACGCTGTCCTGGGTGGGCCAGGGCGAGGCCGACCTGATCCGCACCGGCCTGCCCTACCTACGCCCGGTCTGGAGCAGCCAGCACTGGATCCTCTACCAGGTACTCGGCGCTCGCACCGCGGTGGAGGCACCGGGCCGGCTGGTCGACTCGACCGCGACCGGGATCACGCTCCAGGTGAGCCAACCCGGCACGGTGCTGGTGCGGGTGCGCTTCACCCACTGGCTGAGCGTCGAGGGACCGGCGGCGTGTATCGAACCGGCCGGGCGGTGGAGCCGCCTGGTCGCCAGCCAACCGGGCATCTACCACATCGGCAGCCGGCTGCAACCCACCCAACCCTCGCGCTGCGCGGGCGGTTAGCGCCACACCCGGCCAGTCCCCGGTGACGCCGTCGATCCGCTCCCGGAGGAGGTCGGCGTGGCCGAGGTGGCGGGCGGACTCCTTGATCAGGTAGAGGTGCGCCCACCGCAGCGTGTACCGCTCGCGGCGCCCGAACGAGTCGTCCAGTCCGAACCCGGCCATCACCACCCTGGACCGTTGACCGTGAGTCATCGTCGGACCGTAGCCACGGCGTACGAACAGTCCGGCACTGGTCAGCGACGCACCACGACCACGCCCACCACGCCGGGGCCGACGTGCGCGCCGACCACGGCCCCGATCTCCGAACACAGCAACTCACCCAGCCCGGGCAGCCGGCCGCGCAGCCGGTCGGCCAACAGCGTCGCGCGGTCCGGCGCGGCCAGGTGCTGCACGGCCACGTCCACCGGCATGCTCCCGGCCAGCCGCGCCGCCAGGGCCTCCAACCGGGCCAGTCCGCGGCTGGCGGTACGCACCTTCTCCAGCGGCACGATCCGCCCGTCCCGGACATACAGGATCGGCTTGACCGACAGTGCGGTCCCCAGCAGCGCCTGTGCCGCGCCGATCCGGCCACCGCGACGCAGGTGTTCCAGGGTGTTCACGTAGAAGATGGTCGAGGTGCGGGCGGCCGTGCGCATCGCGGCCACGGCCACCTGGTCCAGGTCGGCGCCGCCGGCACCGGCCCGCGCCGCGGCCAGCACGCTGAACCCCAGCCCCATCGCCGCCGACCTGGAGTCGACCACCCGGATCGAGCCGTGTGCCACCTCCTCGGCGGCCCGACGGGCCGAGTCCCACGTCCCGGACAGCTCTCGGGACAGGTGCACCGAGACGATGCCGGTGGCGCCGGAGTCGAGCACCTGGCCGTAGACCGCCCGGAAGTGCGCGGGCGTCGGACGCGACGTGGTCACGGTCCGGTGCCGGGCCAGCGCGCGGGCCACCTCGGCCGGCGTGATCCGGGTGCCCTCCTCGCCGGCCTCGCCGTCGAGCACCACGAACAGCGGCACCACCCGCACGCCGAGCCGTTCGGCGAACCCGTCGGGAAGGTAGGCCGTCGAGTCGGTAACCACCGCGATCCGCCTGCCCATGGCGCCCCCGGGAAGTGTCTGGAGTCAGCGTCAATCCAGGACGAAGTTGACCAGCCTCCCCGGCACGACCACCACCTTGCGGACCTGCCCGCCGGCCAGCAGATCGGCGATCCGCCGGTCGGCGCTCGCCGCGGCCTCCATTTCCGCCGGGTCCGCGCCGGTAGCCACCTGGACCGTGTTCCGGACCTTTCCGTTGATCTGCACTGCGATCTCGATGGTCTCGTCCACCAGCAGGGCCGGGTCGGCCACCGGGAAGGGCTCGCGGGCCAGCGATTCGGCGTGCCCCAGCCGGGACCACAACTCCTCGCACATGTGCGGGGCCAGCGGGGCCAGCATCAACAGCAGCGGTTCGACCACCTCGCGAGGCACCCCGTCGCCTTCGTAGGCCGTGGTCAGGTGGTTGTTCAACTCGGTCAGCCGGGCGATGGCGATGTTGAACCGCAGCGACTCCATGCACTCGCGCACCGCGGCGACCGTCCGGTGCAGCAGCCTGCGGGTGGCCTCGTCCGCCGGCTTGCCGTCCACCCGGGACTCACCGGTGGTCTCGTCCAGGACATTGCGCCAGACCCGTTGCAGCAGCCGCTGCGACCCGACCACGGCCTTGGTGTCCCACGGCCGGGACTGGTCCAGCGGTCCGGTGAACATCTCGTACACCCGCATCGTGTCCGCGCCGTAGGCGGCGTACATGTCATCGGGGGTGATCGAGTTCTTCAGACTCTTGCCCATCTTGCCGAACTCGCGCCGCACCGGCTCGTCACGCCAGAAGAACCCGCCGTCCCGCTCGACCACCTCGGCCGCCGGCACGTACACGCCGCGGGAGTCGGTGAAGGCGTGCGCCTGCACGTAGCCCTGGTTGAACAGGCGGCGGAACGGTTCGATCGAACTGACCTTGCCCAGGTCGAACAGCACCTTGTGCCAGAACCGCGCGTACAGCAGGTGCAGCACGGCGTGCTCCACCCCGCCGACGTACAGGTCCACCCCGCCGGTGTCCTCGGCGTCCCGGGGACCCATCCAGTACGCCTCCACCTCTGGATCCACAAAGGACTTGTCGTTGAACGGGTCCAGGTAGCGGATCTCGTACCAGCAGGAGCCGGCCCACTGCGGCATGGTGTTGACCTCGCGCCGGTACTGTTGCGGCCCGTCTCCCAGGTCCAGGGTGACGGTGGCCCACGCGGCGGCGCGGCCGAGCGGCGGTTCGGGCGGGGACGTGGCGTCGTCGGCGGCATAAGCGCGCGGGGCGAAGTCGTCCATATCCGGCAGTTCGATCGGCAGCATCGACTCGGGCAGTGCCCGCGGTTCACCGTCGGCGCCGTAGACGATTGGGAACGGCTCGCCCCAGTAACGCTGCCGACTGAACAGCCAGTCCCGCAGCTTGGAGGTGACCGTCTCCCGGCCGGCGCCGCGCTCGACCAGCCAGTCGACGATCCGACGCTTGGCCTCCTCCACGGCCAGGCCGTCCAGGAAGGCCGAGTTGATCGCCGGCCCGTTCCCGGTGTAAGCGCCACCGTCGAAGCCCTCCGGTGGTGCCACCGTGCGGACGATCGGCAGGCCGAACGTTTCGGCGAAGGCCCAGTCCCGCTCGTCCTGGGCCGGCACCGCCATGATGGCGCCGGTGCCGTAGCCCATCAGCACGTAGTCGGCCACGAACACCGGGATCGACTCCCCGTTGACCGGATTGGTCGCGTACCGCCCGGTGAACACCCCGGTCTTGGTCCTGGCCTGTGCCTGCCGGTCCATCTCCGATCGCCGGGACGCGGCCCGCTGGTAGGCCGCCACCGCCTCGGTCGGCGTGGGCGCGCCCGCGGTCCAGGCCGACGGGACGTCAGCCGGCCACTCCGCCGCGGTCAGGTCCCCGACCATCGGGTGCTCGGGCGCCAGCACCAGGTAGGTGGCGCCGAACAGGGTGTCTGGGCGGGTGGTGAACACGGCCACCGGGCCGGCGGGCGTGGCGAAGTCGACCATCGCGCCGGTGGATCGGCCGATCCAGTTGCGCTGCATCTGCTTGACGTTGTCCGGCCAGTCCAACCGGTCCAGGTCGGCCAGCAGCCGATCGGTGTAGGCGGTGATCCGCAGCATCCACTGCTTCAGCGGCCGGCGGAAGACCGGGAAGTTGCCGCGGTCGCTGCGGCCCTCGGCGGTGACCTCCTCGTTGGCCAGTACGGTGCCCAGGCCGGGGCACCAGTTGACCGGCGCGGAGTGCAGGTAGGCCAGCCGGTGGTTGTTCACCACCGCCCGGCGCTGCGATTCGTCCAGTTCGGACCACGGCTGGCCGAACGGATTGGTTCCCTCGGCCGGTTCACGCAACCCGGCGTCCAGTTCGACGACCAGTTCGTCGACGTGCCGGGCCCGGTCGGCCTCCCTGTCGTACCAGGAGTTGAAGATCATCAGGAAGATCCACTGGGTCCACCGGTAGAACCCCAGATCAGCGGTGGCCACGCTGCGCCGCAGGTCGTGGGCCAGCCCCATCCGGCGCAACTGCGCGCGGAACTTCGCGATGTTGCGCTCGATGGTGACCCGTGGGTGCTGGCCGGTCTCCACCGCGTACTGCTCGGCCGGCAGCCCGAACGCGTCGAACCCCATGGTGTGCAGCACGTTGCGGCCGGACATCCGCAGGTACCGGCCGTACACATCGGTTCCGATGTAGCCCAGCGGGTGGCCAACGTGCAGGCCCTCGCCGGACGGGTAGGGGAACATGTCGTTCAGGTAGAACGGGGACGCGCCGGCCACCCGGTCGAATCCCTCGGCCAGCTCGCCGGTCGGGTTGGGCGTGTGGAAGGTGCCCTCCCGTTCCCAGCGGTCCTGCCAGAACAGTTCTATGTCGTTGGCCAGCCTCGCGGTGTAGCGAAACGGCGGGGTGTCCTGAGTTCCTGTCATCGGACGGCTCCTGGTCGGGAAGGACGCGCTGCCCAAGTCGTCCGGGCGGTCACCCGGGGCCCGAACGGCGCTGGCGTGTCGGGGCACGAAAAAAGCCCTCGCTGTCGCAAGGGCCTGCCGCGCTGGCATGGTACGCGCTCAGCGCGGCCCGATAAGGAGCAGGCGTACTACACGGGTCATGTGTCCATGTTACCGCGTGTGGCCGCCTCATTGCCTCCCACCGCGGACTCCGGCGGCGGTCCCGTATCGGCCGGCGCGGTCGCGGTCCACGCGGCCCGCACCGCCGCGGCAACGGCCGCGCCGACCTCGGCGTGAGTGGGCCAGTCCCAGTGCATGCCGTCGGGGTTGCCGGCCCCAGCCGCCAGCCGCGGCGCCACGATGCCAGGCAGGTCGACCATGGGCACGCCTTCCCGGGCACCCCACGCCCGCGCGGCGGCCACGGCTGGGCGGTGACCCGCCGTGACCCGGCCGTAGAACGGCGCGTCGTGCGGCGGTGGCAGCACGCCGATCACGGGCACACCCGGGTGCAGGGTGCGCACGCCGTAGACGCAGCGGGACAGGTAGAGGTCGGTCAGCCGCTGGGGCAGAGTGCGCCAGCGGCCCCGGGTCAACCGCGCCCCGACCGGTTGGCAGCGCCGGTACGCCGAGCGGGCCGCCCGCCGCAGCGGCGCCGGACGCAGGTAGGCGATACCCTCCCGCAGATACGTCGGCAGCACCGCGGGCAGGTAGTCCATGCCGCCGACCGCGAGCACCACCGCGGCGGCCCGGGGCAGCAGCACCGAGTACACGCCCGGGTCCCGGGTCATCGCCCACCACGCGTCCCGGGCGGTCCAGCCCATCCTGGCCACCACGTCCACCCGGGCGCCCAACTCCCGGGCCAACACATTCGGGTACAGCCCGGACTCGGTGAGCAGTTCGGCCCGTTCCGGGCCGTGGAACGCCAGCGAGTCGGCGAGCACCAGCACCCGCGCCGGGCCACCCGAAGGGGCGGTCATGGCGTCGCCGTGGCCGCCGGGCCGACGGTGGACGGCCCGTCGAGTGCCTCGGCGTCGGCCGGCTCGGGCGCCTCCTCGGCCTCGGCCACGTCGGCGGGCACCGGCGGCGCCGGCGGGGTGACCGCGCCGACGTTGTGGGAGCGCAGTCGCCACCCGCCGTCGTCATGCCGAAGTTCGCTCCAGTGGCAGTTGGCCAGTGGCGCGATGGTCCGCCAGTGCGGTTCGGGCAGGCCAAGCAGGTATCCGATCAGCGCTAGCCCGGTCGCACTGTGGGTGACCAGCACGACTGGCCCATCCGGTGCGACGCCGGCCGCGAGGTCCATCCGGGCGGTCAGCTCGGCCAGCCCGGCGGCGGCCCGCTCGGCCACCTCGCTGCGCAACTCACCGCCGCCGCGCCGCCCGGCGTCCCCGGCGATCCACTCGGCGTACTCCCGCGGGTAGCGCTGCCGGACCTCGTCGCGGGTCAACCCCTCCCACCGGCCCACGGACCGCTCCCGCAGCCGGCGGTCGCATCGGACCGGCAGCCCGACCAGCGCGGCCAGCGCCTCGGCGGTCTGGGCGGCCCGGGCAAGGTCGCTGCTGACGATCGCCCGCGGGCGCACCGCGGCCAGGTGGTGCGCGGCGGCGCGGGCCTGGGCCAGGCCCACCGCGTCCAGCGGTGGGTCGGACTGTCCCTGGAAGCGCCGCTGCATGTTCCAGCCGGTGCGCCCGTGCCGCCACAGGATCACATGGTCAGCCGTGATGGCCGCCCTGGGATCGGAATGGCTCACCCGCCGCTCACCCGCGTTCGGGGTCGGCGTGGCGCTGGGCACCCTCGACCCCCTGGCCGTCCCGGTCGGCGTGCGCGTCGCGGAACGCGATGACCGGGCAGTCCTTCCACAGCCGCTCCAACGCGTAGAACGTGCGCTCCTCGGAGTGCTGGATGTGCACGACCACGTCGAGGTAGTCCAACAGCACCCACCGGCCCTCACGCTCACCCTCCCGGCGCACCGGTTTCGCCCCGACCCCACGCAGCTTGAGTTCCACCTCGTCGACGATCGAGGAGACCTGCCGCTCGTTGGACGCCGAGGCGATGACGAACGCGTCGGTGATGACGAGCTGCTCGCTGACGTCGAGTATCACGATGTCGCGGGCGAGCTTGTCGGCCGCCGCCTGGGCCGCGGTCAACGCGAGTTCGGTGGCACGTTCGGATGCACTCACACGGGTCAACCTCTCAGAAACCGCGGCTCTTACTCGATCGGCCGGACCGGCGTCAATCCGCCGTCGGTTCGCCCGCTCCCGCCGACGCCCGCGGGCACGGGCGAACCGACGTTGGGCCCGACCGTACATCGTGGTCGTTGGTCGTCGATGCCGTGGGCAGGTCAGGAGACGTAAAGCCGGTGTTTGGCGATGTACTGGACCACGCCATCGGGAACCAGGTACCAGACCGGCTGGCCGGAGACGATCCGTTCCCGGCAGGCACTCGACGAGATGGCCATCGCCGGCACGTCCACCAGGCTCACCGCGTCGCTCGGCAGGTGGGCGTCGCTCAACACGTATCCGGGCCTGGTCACTCCGACGAAGTGGGCGAGCTTGAACAAGTCGTCCACGTCCTTCCATGACACGATCTGTTCCAGCGCGTCGGCCCCGGTGATGAAATACAGGTCCCGGTCGGGAAACTGGTCGCGCAGGTCGCGCAGGGTGTCCAGGGTGTAGGTCTGCCCGCCTCGGTCGATGTCGACCCGGCTCACCCAGAACCGCGGGTTGGACGCGGTCGCGATCACCGTCATCAGGTACCGGTGTTCGGCCGGGCTGACCATTCGCCGGGCCTTCTGCCAGGGCCGCCCGGTGGGAACGAACACCACCTCGTCCAGATCGAACCGGGACTGCACCTCGCTGGCGGCGACCAGGTGGCCGTGGTGGATCGGATCGAACGTGCCGCCCATGACGCCCAACCGCGGCCGGGTCGGGACTGGCTGCGATGTGCCCACGGCGTTGTCCACGAACGGCTCCGTCCACCGACTCCCGCATGACCTGTCCGCCGATTGATCGTAGTTGAGCGGCGCGCGCGCCGCGTGGCTGGCGGACGGGTTCAGGTGGGCAGCAGAGTCCGCACGAACTCGGTGAGCTGGGCGGCGTTGCGGCACTCGACCATCTCCACCTGACGGCCGTACTCGGTGGCCGCCGAGTCACCGGATCCCCACATCCGGCGGGGCTCGGGGTTCAGCCAGTACGCGTGCCGGGCCCGGCCGACCAGCCGGCGCAGCGTGGGCAGACCGGTGGGCCGGTAGTTGTTCCGCCCGTCGCCGAGGATCAGCAGCGACGTCCTCGGCCCGACCGCGTCGGGCCAGCGCTCGTCGAACACCTCGAAGGCATGCCCGTAGTCGCTGTGCCCGTCGAACCACACCAGGTCGGCGTCCCGGGAAATCCGGCTCACCGCGTCGGCGAGGTCGGCGCCCGGCGCGAACAGCCTGGTGACCTCGTCGCAGGTGTCCACGAACGCGAACGCCCGGACCCGGCTGAACTGGTCCCGCAGCGCCGCGGTGAGCATCAGGGTGAAGTGCGCGAATCCGGCCACCGAGCCGCTGACGTCGCAGAGCACCACCAGTTCCGGCTTGTGCGTGCGGCGCGGCCGGTGCCGAGTCACCACCGGCACGCCGCCGGTGCTCAGCGAGGCGCGCACGGTGCGGCGGAAGTCCAACCGCCCGGCCCGGCCCACCCGGCGGCGGGCGGCCAGCCGGGCGGCCAGCCGCCGGGCCAGTGGCCGCACGGTCCGGCGCAGTTCGGTCAGGTCCGCGCGTTGGGCGCGCAGGAAGTCCACCTGGTCGGCCAGTGGGCTGACCGCGGTGCGCGACACCCGCTCGACGCCGCGCTCCTCGGCCGCCCGGCGGCGCACCTCGGCCTCCACGTAGGAGCGGAACGCGGCGACGCGCTCGGCGATCATCCGCCGGGCCACCTGCTCGGCCATGCCGCCGCGGTCGGCGCCGGCCAGCAGCGCGTCGAGCAGGGACGCGACCAGCGTGTCGGGGTTGAGCGCGCGCAGCACCCGGTAGCTGAACCACGACTGCCGGGCCGGGTCGGCCTCGGCCCGGCCCACCGCCGACACAGCGAACCGGGCGAACCGCCGCAGCGCGTCCAGGTCCCCGTCCAGCAGGAGTCCGCGGAGGATCTCCCGGAGTGCGTCGGGGTCGGCGGCACCGGGGCGCGGCGGTTCGGTGCCGTCACCGGTACCGTCGCCGGGCTCGAAGCCGGCCAGCACCCCGTCGCCGAGCAGCGGCGGCCACCACAGGTCGAACAGGGTGTCGAAGGTGGGCCGGTACACCGGCCGCTTCACCAGGGTGGCAGCCAGCCCGGCCCGCAGTTGTTCCCGGTCGAGCAGGTCCACCGCGCCGAACGCGCGCACCGCGTCCAGGTTCTCGCTCACCCCGACCGGCAGGCCGGCCTCCCGCAGCGCGCCGACGAACCCCTCCACCCGCCCCAGCAGCCCCCCGGCCACCTCCGCCTGTCCGACCATCCGCCACCGCCGCCCGTCACCGTGCCGCTCCAGTCGCTGGTGCGGTCCTCACGGTAATCGGCTGGACCTCCCACCGGCCACCCGCGACGATGGTCCGATGACGTGGACAGCACCCGAGGTCACCCGAGTCGACGAGCCGTTCACCGGAGACGAGCGGGCGACGCTGGAGGGCTTCCTGGAGTGGCAGCGCGGCACCCTGTTGGCCAAGTGCACCGGGCTGACCGGCGCGCAACTGGCCGAGCCGGCGGTCCCCCCGTCGAACCTGTCACTGCTCGGCCTGGTCCGGCACATGACCGAGGTGGAGCGCTCCTGGTTCCGCCGCCGGGTGGCCGGCGAGACGATCGGGCGCCACTACGTGAGCGAGGACCGGCCGGACGCCGACTTCACCGACGCCGACCCCGAGCGGGCCGAGGCGGACTTCGCCCGGTTCACCGCGGAGTGCGACGCGGCCCGCCGGGCCGTGGCCGATCTGCCACTGGACCACGTGTTCACCCACGACCGGTGGGGCCGGATGTCGCGCTGGGTGTTCAACCACTTGACTTCCTCCCACCGGCTAAAGGCGGGGGATTCCGCCCCTCGCGGGGGGATCTTCCTGCTTCGCCGCCGACTGCCCTCGCGGCTCGTGCCGTTTGGGTCTTACGTCTGCTCCACAGGCGAGGACCGCCAGCCCGGCGGCTTTGATCGTGATCGCGGCGTTGTGATCCCGGTCGAGGACCGCGCCGCACCCGGGACACGTCCACTCCCGGGCGGCCAGCGGCAGGGAGTCCACCACGACCCAGCAGTCCGAACAGGTCTTCGACGACGGGAACCAGCGGTCCACGACCACCAGATTCCGCCCGTACCAGTCGGCCTTGTATTCCAGCATCGTGCGGAGCTGTCGCCACGCGGCGTCGGAGATCGCCCGGGCAAGGGAGTGGTTGCGGACCATGTTGGTCACGGTCAGGTCCTCGATCACGACCGTTTGGTTTTCGCGGACGAGTCGAGTCGTGAGCTTGTGCAAATGGTCCCGGCGGCGGTCGGCGATCCTGGCGTGCACCCGGGCAACCTTCACCCGGGCCTTCGCCCGGTTCGCCGAGCCCTTGGCTTTGCCAGACAGCCGGCGTTGAGCGAGCACGAGCCGTTCCCGGTCCCGGCGTTCGTGCCGGGGGTTGGCGATCTTCTCCCCCGTGGACAAGGTGATCAGCGAGGTGATCCCGGCGTCCACACCCACCACCGAATCGGTCGGCGGACCGTCATGCACGGTGTCGTCGCACAGCAGGGACACGAACCACCGGCCCGCACTGTCCCGGGACGCGGTCGCTGTCGACGGCTGGGCGCCGTCGGGCAGCGGCCGGGACCAGATGATGTCCAACGGCTGCGACATCTTCGCCAGAGTGAGCCGGCCATCCCGGAAAGTGAATCCCGAGCGGGTGTACTCCGCGGACTGGCCGGACCGCTTCCGGGACTTGAACCGCGGGTACCGGGCGCGCTTGGCAAAGAAGTTGGAGAACGCCGTCTGAAGGTGCCGCAACGCCTGCTGCAACGGAACCGAGGACACCTCGGAGAGGAACGCCAACTCCTCGGTCTTCTTCCACCCGGTCAACGCCGCCGAGGACTCCACGTAGGACACCCGGCGGTGTTCGCCGTACCAGGCGGCGGTGCGTTCGGCGAGGGCCTTGTTGTAGACGAGCCGGACGCACCCGAACGTGCGGGACAGCTCCGCAGCCTGGGAATCGGTGGGGTAGAAGCGATACTTGAACGCCCGCTTCACTACCCGACCCACGCTCCACATTCTACCGGATCTACTGTGAGAGGGGGAAGCGGCGTTTTCCTCACCCGTGTGAACGCGGGCGTATCCACGCCGCGAATCTGATGAGCGAGGAATACGCCCGGCACCTCGGCCACGCCGAGCTGCTCCGCGAACGCCTCGACGGCACCACCGGCTCCTGACCACACCTCAGCGCGATGAGCCCCCTCCCTCGACGCCGAGTTCCGCCCAGACCTTCCCAGCCGGAACGGTCGCAGCCCCGGCCCGCACCTCCGCGAGCGCGGCGTCGGCCGCCGCGACATCGGCGGCGTCCTCGGCGTCCTGGAGCACCCGGTCAACCAGAGCACGCACGGTCGCCTTCGTCACCGGATCACCGCCGGAGACTCCAACCCACAGCCGCCGGCAGGTCTCGGCGATCGCATCCTCCCGGACCCGCGCCTCGTCCGCAGTGGCACCGGACGACCAAGGCGCGGAGTCGGTAGCGGACGTGTCGGCCGCGGGGGTCATCGGCGGGCTATCCGTTCTTTGATGTGCTGGTAGATGTGCTCGTCCATCTGCTCGACGGTGAGCGGACGACCGCTGATGAACGTGGGCAGGGCAGCGTGTTTCCGCTTCGGGACGTCGTGAGTCTCGGCGTCCGGGTCGGTTTGGGGATCCTCCGCCGGCACGATCTCGCTTTCCACGCTGTACCTATATCACGGGGGAACGATCACTGGTCGTGCGGCGGTGCCCGCCGTGCTGGTCAGTTCAGGCGGAGGTCGGTGGCGGCACGGGCGTGGTCGCTGGCGTGCTTGAGCAGCACGCCCAGGGTGGAACTCACCGCCAGGGCGTCCAGGGCGTCCACGGTGTCCAGGCCGAGCGCGAGCAGCGTGCGGGCCCAGTCGATGGTCTCAGCGATCGACGGCGCCTTCTTCAGTTCCAGGGCGCGCAGCGCCCGCACCACCCGGACCAGGTGGTCGGCCAGGGCCTCGCCGACCTCGGGCACCCGGGACAGCACGATCGCCCGCTCCCGGTCGGCCGACGGGTAGTCCAGGTGCAGGAACAGGCAGCGCCGCTTGAGCGCCTCGGACAGTTCCCGGGTGGCGTTGGAGGTGAGCAGCACGAACGGCCGGCCGGCGGCGGAGATGGTCCCCAACTCCGGGATGGACACCTGGAAGTCCGACAGCACCTCCAGCAGCAGACCCTCCACCTCCACGTCGGCCTTGTCGGTCTCGTCGATGAGCAGCACGGTGGGACCGGTGCGCCGGATCGCGGTGAGCAGCGGCCGGGGCAGCAGGAACTCCTCGCCGAAGATCTCCTGACTGGACTCCTGCCAGGACCCGGCGTCGGCGCTCTGCAACCGGAGCAACTGCTTGCGGTAGTTCCACTCGTACAGCGCCCGCGCCTCGTCCAGGCCCTCGTAGCACTGCAACCGGATCAGGTCGGCACGGGTGGCCGTGGCGACCGCGTCGGCCAGCGCGGTCTTGCCCACCCCGGCCGGGCCCTCCACCAGCAGCGGCTTGCCGAGGCGATCGGCCAGGAACACGGTGGTCGCGATGGCGTCGTCGGCCAGGTAACCGGCCGTGGCAAGCCGGTCGGCCACGTCTGCGGTCGAGGCGAACCGCGGTGCGTACTCCACCATGACGTCTCCCTGCCGACGGGCCGACCAACGCCGACGCTCCCATCCTGCCGTACCCACGGCCCGAACTCACCGCCTCGGTCACGAGAGTGACAGGACCGACAACCGCGACACCACGTCGCCGGTCCGCCGGCCCACGACCGAACGGTCCATCACGACGCGACGCTGGCTAAGTGTGTCCTGAATCACATCATGTAGTTTGCCGTATTTCTCGTTGTGACGGATCGCTCCAATCGTCGTCATCATCCGGACCGCGTCGATCCTCCCCGCACCCGAGGAGCCGACGCCGTCCCGAGCACCGAGGGGTCCAATGCACGGATTCCAGAACCGGGGGCTGGACGTGCCCCGGGGCAGCAACCCGCCCACCGGCCGGTTCGGCCGGATGTTTCCCACTCTCCAACCACGCCGCCCAACCGGACTCGGGCCCGCCGAGGCACTCGGGCTTCCCGGCGGGAAGATGGACGGTGGCCTGACCACCGACGCCCAGGGCAATCCCACGATGGACGCGGGTCTCACCTTCTTCGGCCAGTTCATCGACCACAACATCAGTTTCGACCCGACCACCGTGCTGGGCCGGCAGATCGACCCCGAGGCGGTCCGGGACTTCCGCCCACCCCGGTTGGACATGGACAACCTCTACGGGTCCGGCCCGACCGTCATGCCCTACATCTACGATGCGCCGTCCCACTACACGAAGCTGACCCTCGCACCGGACGGTGTGGACCTGGCCCGCACCGCCGACGGCACGGCGCTGATCGGCGACCCGCGCAACGACGAGAACATGATCCTGGCGCAACTGCACCTGGCGTTCATCAAGTTCCACAACCATGTGGTCGACGCCCTGCGGGCCGGCACGATCACCGACGTGTTCGGCAACCGGATCCCGGCCGAGCCGCCGCCGCCCGCCGGGCAGCCCGCCGGCACCGGCCTGGACGGCCTGCTGGCGTTACAGGACTACTACCACGACGTGCTGGCCGCCGCTCAGCAACTCGTGCGCTGGCACTTCCAGTGGATCGTGCTGCACGAGGTGCTGCCGGCGTTCACAGGCCGGAAGATCATCGAGGACATCGAACAGCACGGTCTCCAGTTCTTCACCCCGGCCGGCGCGCCGTTCGTGCCGGTGGAGTTCGCGGTCGCGGCGTTCCGGATCGGACACCCGACGGTGCGTTCGGACTACGTGGTGAACCCGTCGTTCTCCGCGCCGATCTTCCCGGTCGATCCGGACGCGCCGGCGGACCCCCGGTCCGACCTGCGCGGCGGGCCGGTCACCGCCGAGTTCGCGGTCGACTGGTCGAACTTCTTCCGGACCGGCCGGCACGGCAGCCCGCAGCGGGCCCGCCGGATGCTCGCGTCGCTGAACATCAGGCTGCTCACCCTGCCGGTCAGTGCGGTTCCCGGCTCCACTCCCGGCGACCTGGCCCGGCCGCTCAGCTCACTCGCGGTGCGCAACCTGCTCCGCGGTGAGACCCAGGAGCTGCCCTCCGGGCAGGACGTGGCCCGCAAGATTGGCGAGGTGCCGCTCAGCGACACCGAGCTGGGCACGCAGGGGCCGGCCCACCTGTGGTACTACGTGCTCAGGGAGGCCGAGGTGCGCCAGCACGGCGAGCACCTCGGGCCGGTGGGCGCGCGGATCGTGGCCGAGGTGCTGCTCGGGCTGCTGGATGCCGACCCGCTCAGCTACCGCTCGACCTACCCGGCCTGGACACCAACCCTCGGCGGGAAGGACGGGTTCGGCGTCGCCGACCTGCTCCGGTTCGCCGGGGTGCTCCCCGACCACGCCGACGCGCCGATCAGCGCCGCCGCGTCGTAACCAGCTCGCCCGCCGTGTTCTCGCGGAGGAACCGGCCCAGTGACCGGTTACCCGCGATGTTCTCGCGGGAGAGCGTCGCGGGTAACCGGGTCACAGCACGACCAGGTCGTCGCGGTGCACCACCTCGCGCCGGTGGTTCGGGTCCAGTTCCCCGGTCCGCCGACCCAGCAGCGCGGGCAGTTCGCCCGAGTCGTAGCTGACCAGGCCCCGGGCCACCGCCGCGCCGGCCGGGTCGACCAGGTCCACCGGATCACCGGCGTCGAAGTCGCCGTGCACCGCGGTGATCCCGGCCGGCAGCAGCGACTTGCGCCGACACACCACCGCCTCCACCGCGCCGGCGTCCAGCCCGATCCGTCCACGCGGGACGGTGGCGTGCCGCAGCCAGAACAGCCGGGAGGCGGTCCGCCTCCCGGCTGGATGGAAGAACGTGCCGGCCCGCCCGGTCAACGCCTCGGCCGCACTGGCCGCGTTGGCCAGCAGCACCGGGATGCCTGCGCCGGTGGCGATCCGGGCCGCCTCCACCTTGCTGGCCATCCCGCCGGTGCCCACTCCGGACGAGCCGGTGCCGCCGGCGCGCACCCGGTCCAGATCGGCCGGTGTGCGCACCTCGGCCAGCAGCACCGCACCGGCCCGCCGGGGGTCGCCGTCGTACAGTCCATCCACATCAGACAGAAGCACCAGCGCCTCGGCCCGGACCAGGTGCGACACAAGCGCGGCCAGCCGGTCGTTGTCACCGAACCGGATCTCGTCGGTGGCCACCGCGTCGTTCTCGTTGATCACCGGCACCACGCCCAGGGTGAGCAACCGCTCCAGCGCGCGGTGGGCGTTGCGGTAGTGGGTGCGGTGGTGCAGGTCGTCGGCGCTGAGCAGCACCTGCCCGACCAGCAGTCCGTGCCGGGCGAACGACGCCGCGTAGCGTTCCACCAGCAGCATCTGCCCGACGCTGGCGGCGGCCTGCTGGGTGGCCAGGTCGGACGGTCGGCGGCGCAGCCCCAGCGGCGCCAGGCCGGCGGCGATCGCGCCGGAGGACACCAGCACGACCTGCACTCCGGCAGCCCGCCGCGCGGCCAGCGCATCGACCAGCCGATCCAGCCGGCCGGCGTCCAACCCGCCGCCGGCCGCCGCCGAGCCGCGGCCGGCGGTCAGCGACGACGACCCGACCTTCACCACGACCCGGGCGACGCCGGTCAGGTCTCGCCCGGCACCCTGGCTCACCCGTCCTCCCGGTCCGGTGGGTTCGCCGGGTCCTGGAAGGAGTCCGAGTCCGGCCAGTCCTGGGAATCCGGCCGGCCGTGGCCGCGGCGGGCCCGCCTGGCGGCCAGTCGCTCGGCCGCCCGGGTACGGTGCTCGCCGGCCAGCCGCGGATCGGTGCCGCGTGGTCCGGGCACCACCCGATCGGGCGCCGCGCCGGTCGGCTCCCAGTCGAACGTGACGTCCCCGATGGTCACCTCGGTGCCGGGCTCGGCACCGGCCCGGGCCAGCGCGTCCTCCACGCCGAGCCGGGCCAGCCGGTCGGCCAGGTAGCCCACCGCCTCCTCGTTGCCGAAGTCGGTCTGCCGGACCCAGCGCAGCGGGCGGGATCCGGTGACCAGGAACCGACCTGGTTCGGCCGGATCGCGTTGCACCTGGAATCCGGTGTCGTCCACGGCCACCGGGCGCAGCACGATCCGGGTCGGCTCGGGCGGCGGTTGGGCGGCCCGGTACCGCTCGACCTCGGCGGCCACGGCGTAGGCCAGGGCGTCCAGCCCGGCCCGGCTCGCGGCGCTGACCATCAGCACGGTGACACCCCGGGCGGCCAGGTCCGGCCGCACCAACTCGGCCAGGTCACGGGCGGCCGGCACGTCCACCTTGTTCAACGCGACCAGGCGCGGCCGGGTGGCCAGGTCGCCGGCCGCGCCGACCAGGGTGCCCCGGTACTGGGCCAGTTCCCGCTCGATCGCCTCGATGTCGCTGAGCGGGTCACGGCCAGGCTCCTCGGTGGCGCAGTCCACCACGTGCACCAGCACGGCGCAGCGTTCCACGTGCCGGAGGAACTCCAGGCCCAGGCCACGGCCCTGCGCCGCGCCGGGGATCAGACCCGGCACGTCGGCCACGGTGAAGGTGGACTCCCCGGCCCGCACCACCCCCAGGTTCGGGGCGAGCGTGGTGAACGGGTAGTCGGCGATCTTCGGCCGGGCCGCGGACAGCGCCGCGACCAGCGAGGACTTGCCCGCGCTGGGGAATCCGACCAGCCCCACGTCGGCCACGCTCTTCAGTTCCAGCACCAGATCGTGCCGCTCGCCGGGTTCGCCGAGCAGCGCGAACCCGGGCGCCCGGCGGCTGCGGGAGGCCAGCGCGGCGTTACCCAGCCCGCCGCGCCCGCCCTGGGCCGCGACGAACCGGGTGGCCGCGCCGGTGAGGTCGGCCAGCACCTCGCCGTCGGCGGACTGCACCACGGTGCCGTTGGGCACCGCCAGTTCCAGGTCGCCGCCGGCGGCACCGTTCTTGTTCCCGCCCTGCCCCTGACGCCCGGATCCGGCCCGGTGGTGCGGTCGGTGGTGGAAGTCGAGCAGGGTGTGCACGCTGGGGTCCACGACCAGGACCACGTCGCCGCCCCGGCCGCCGTTCCCACCGTCTGGGCCGCCCAGTGGCCGGTATTTCTCCCGGTGCACCGAGGTGCAGCCGTGACCGCCGTCGCCCGCGGCGACGTGCAGCACGACACGGTCGACGAACGAGGCCACACCCACCCCCCTTGCTGCTCTGTGTGGAATGTTCCTGGTGACGAACGAGGGGCGGGTCCGGAAGAGTCCGGCCCGCCCCTGGTGTCCCCACGCTTCTGTTGACAACGCCCCCGGGCGCCGGCTCAGCCCTCCGCCGACGCGGTGTCCGGGAGCACGCTGACGATCTTGCGGCCGCGCCGCGCGCCGAACTGGACCGCGCCCGCGGCGAGCGCGAACAGCGTGTCGTCGCCGCCGCGACCCACGTTGCTGCCGGGGTGGAACTTCGTCCCACGCTGGCGGACGAGGATCTCCCCGGCGTTCACGCGCTGCCCGCCGAAACGCTTCACACCCAACCGCTGCGCGGTCGAGTCGCGTCCGTTCCGCGAGCTGGACGCACCCTTCTTGTGAGCCATGCCGGTTGTCCTACTTCCCGCTCTCGATACCGGTGACCTTGACCTGGGTGAGCGGCTGGCGATGGCCCATCCGACGGTGGTACCCGGTCTTGTTCCGGTAGTGGTGGATCCGGATCTTCGGTCCCTTGGTCTGCGCGACGACCTCGCCGGTGACCTCCACCGCGGCCAGGGCGTCGGCGTCGGTGGTGACGATCTCGCCGTCGACCAGCATCAGGGCGGGCAGCGTGACGGCCGTGCCCGGTCCGCCGTCGAGTTTCTCCACCTCGACCACATCGCCGACAGCTACCCGGTACTGCTTGCCGCCGGTCTTGACGATCGCGTACACGAACTACTCCCGCCTGTACTCAACCAGGGTCGGGTGCCCCGACGGGCACCGCGAGACAGCGCGTCAAGGACACGCGAGGGACCAGGGTACCGGACGCGCCGGGCCAGCACCGACGCGCCCCGGCGCCGGTCCCCCGGCGCCGGGGCGGCTGGCGGTGATCACCCCAGGATGCTCAGGATGATCACCGCCGGGATGAGCGAGATGATGCCGAGCACGAGTCCGGCGGTGGCAAGCCCGGTCGGGGCATCGCGCTTCCTACCGTGACTCAGGCCGAGACCGCCGAGGATCACCCCGAGCATTGGCGGCATGTAGCCACTCGTGCGGAAAACCCAAATCCTCGCACCCACCATGGAACGGAATTGGGGAATCATCTGCTCCGGATCGACGGCCTCAGTGCCCCGGGCGGCACGGTCACCGCCCGGGGCACCGTCCACTCAGGCCGACGCGCTGGTGACCGACATCGGCGGGCCCGCCGGCCGGGTGGCGGCCCGGCGGCGCCGCCGCCGCGGCGCGGTGTCCACCTCGGCTTCCTCGGAGGCCCCGGACGACGGCTGCACCGTCTCCTCGGGCACCCCGGCCGCGTGTGCGGCCGCCGCCTCGACGTCCTCCGGTGACAGGTCCGGCTCGATCGCGACCGGTTCGTCGACCGGATCCGGCGTGGACCGCCCCTTCCGCCGCCTGGAACTCTCGGTCACCGCGCCGTTCCGCCGGCGCGGTTCCTCGGTCGGTCCGGTGTGGATGATCACGCCCCGACCCCGGCACACCTCACACGGCTCGGAGAAGGCCTCCAACAGGCCCTGCCCCACCCGCTTGCGGGTCATCTGGACCAGACCCAGCGACGTCACCTCGGCCACCTGGTGCTTGGTCCGGTCCCGGCCGAGACACTCGGTCAGCCGGCGCAGCACCAGCTCGCGGTTGCTCTCCAGGACCATGTCGATGAAGTCGATGACGATGATCCCGCCGATGTCGCGCAACCTGAGCTGCCGCACGATCTCCTCGGCGGCCTCCAGGTTGTTGCGGGTGACGGTCTCCTCCAGGCTGCTGCCACCCTTACTGCCGATGAACTTGCCGGTGTTGACGTCGATCACCGCCATCGCCTCGGTGCGGTCGATGATCAGCGAACCGCCGCTGGGCAACCACACCTTGCGGTCCAGGGCCTTGGCCAGTTGCTCGTCGACCCGGTATTCGGCGAACACGTCGGATTCGGCGGTGTGCCGGTGCAGCCGGGGCATCAGGTCCGGTGCCACGTGCTCGACGTACTGCTCCAGGGTGTCCCAGGCGCCGTCACCGGAGACGACCAGCTTGCCGAAGTCCTCGTTGAAGATGTCCCGCACCACCCGGATGGCCAGGTCGGGTTCGGCGTAGAGCAGCGAGGGCACCGAGGTGCCCGAACCGGCCGCCTTCTTCTGGATGATCTCCCACTGTGCCTGGAGCCGGGCCACGTCGCGGGCCAGCTCGTCCTCGCTGGCGCCCTCGGCCGCGGTCCGGATGATCACCCCGGCGTCGTCGGGCACGATGCGCCGGAGGATGTCCTTGAGCCGCTGCCGCTCGGTGTCGGGGAGCTTGCGGCTGATGCCGGTCATCGAACCGCCCGGCACGTACACCAGGTAGCGCCCGGGAAGGCTCACCTGGCTGGTCAGCCGGGCGCCCTTGTGGCCGAGCGGGTCCTTGGTGACCTGAACCACCAGGGTGTCGCCGGACCGGAGGACCTGTTCGATCTGGCGGGGTCGCCCGTCCAGCCCGGCCGCGTCCCAGTTGACCTCACCGGCGTAGAGGACGGCGTTGCGCCCCTTGCCGATGTCCACGAACGCCGCCTCCATGCCGGGCAGCACGTTCTGCACCCGGCCGAGGTAGACATTGCCGGCGTAGGAGGTGGAACTGGCCCGACTGATGTAGTGCTCGACCAGGACATCGTCCTCGAGCACGGCGATCTGGGTGCGGTCGCCGCGCTGGCGCACGACCATGACCCGGTCCACCGCCTCCCGGCGGGCCAGGAACTCCGACTCGGTCAGGATCGGCGGCCGGCGCCGCCCCTGCTCGCGACCGTCCCGACGGCGCTGGCGCTTCGCCTCCAGCCGGGTGGAGCCGCGAACGGCCTGCACCTCGTCGTCGCCGGCCCTGGGCTCGCGGACGTGCACCACCGTGTTCGGCGGATCGTCACCGGAGTCAACGTCGCCGCCGGAGGCGGCGCGCCGACGGTGCCGGCGGCGCTTGGTGCCGGCGGTCGCGTCGCCGTTACCACGCTCACCGCCGCCATCGGCGCGGTCGGTCTGGGCGGTGTCGTCCTGCGGCGGCGCGGCGGACTCGCCGTCGGCCTCGCCGTCGCCGTTCTCGCCGTCGCCGCCCTTGCCCCGGCCACGGCCACGGCGCCCGCGGCGGCGGCGACGACGGTCGCCGGCGTCGCCGTCGGAGTCCGCGTCGGCGTCCCGTTCCTCGGTCGCCGGAGACTGGAGGGCTTCGTCGGTGTCCGGCTCGGTGGCCGGCCCGGTGGCCGCCGGAGCGCCGTCGGCGGCCTTGGCCCGGGTCCGCCGCCGCCTGGTCGGGACGGGTTCGTCCCCGTCCGGCTCGACCGCCTCGGCGACCCTCACGGACTTGGTGGCCTTGGCGGTCTTGGTGGCCTTGGCCGCGTTCGTGGCGGCGGGGGGCGGCAGCGGAGCCGGGGCCGGGGCGACGAACATCACGGTCGGCGGCGAGGCGGCCAGCCGCGGCGCGGCCGTTTCGGCCGGCTCACCGGCGCCGGGCTGTTCGGGCGACGGCGGGGTCGAGGCCGGCTCGGTGCCGGCGGCGTCGGTCGCCTTCCGCGCCCGGGATCGCTTTGCGGGCTCTTTTGTCGCCTTAATGTCTTTTGCGGCTTTAGTCTCGTCCGCAGTCTTCGTTGCCTTGGCGGTCTTAGTTGTTTTTGTCGCCTTCGCGGCCTTGGCCGTTTTAGTCGCCTTGGTCGGTGGCGCTGCCGCACCGCCCACGGTCACCGCGTCATCCGGTTGCGGCACCGCACCGGACTCGTCGGTTCCCGTTCTGGCGGTGGCACGGCGTCGCGCCGCCTTCTTGGCCGGGGCGGGCGCCTCGGCCGGCGCCACGGCGGGCGCGTCGTCCGCGGGCGTGCCATCGGTCGGCGCCGCGGACTGGGGCGGCACGTCGGCGGACGAGGTCCGCTTGGTCGCCCGGCGGCGACGTGGAGGGGTCGTGTCGGTAGGGGTATCGGCGGCAGGGGTGGTCCCTGAGCCGGTTGGCTCGCTGTCGAGCATCCGGACTGATCTCCGTTCGGCCCCCGGGCGCGCGTCACCGCGTCACGATGCTCGCCTCCGCAGGCGTTACCACGCCTCGGACACTCGGCCGCTCGGGGGCGGCGTTCTGGCGGCCAGACGGTGCCCGACCGCACAAGTTCTCGGGTCCCGGGGCTGGTCAGCCCACGGGGGTGGTACCGACGGACGGCGCCGAGAGCCGCGCCGTACGGACCGGCGCCAGCGGATCGGCGAGCCGGCCACTGCCGTCCAGCCGACCCTGCGCCATCCGGGTCACCCACGGTGGCACCGGTGGCACGAAGCCAGCGACGGCACGCAACGCGGCAAGCACGTCGTCGGGTCGCACAGCGGGCGTCACCTGCCGCACAACCAGTTCGAGTATCGCACAGGCCGACGGAACACCCCCACAGGCGTGGGGAATCGCGCAACACGGCGTCGCGGACGAAGCCGGCGCCACCGGCGACGCGCCGGGGTCTCCGATGGTGGCCGAATCGGCCGTACCCAGAGTGACGACAGCAGCCCGGGCGTCGATCTTCCGCCGACCGCTCTTGGTCAGCCGCTCCACCTCCACCGACTCGCTGGCTTCGAACCGCTCCACCGCGCCGCGCAGATCGTCCACGGCCACTCCGGGCAGCGCGATCCGCCACGCGCTGGCGTCGATCCACCCGGCCAGCGACCCCGGTCCGGCGTCGTGACACTCGACCACGTCCAGCCCGGCCGGCAGGGCCTGGTCCAGGGCGGCCCGGAGCAGGTCACAGTCGACCCGGTCGGCCAGGCCGATCTCCAGGTACTCCGCCTCGCTGGCCACTCCGGTCGGTGCCGCACCCAGATAGGAGACCTTCGGGTGTGGGGTGAAGCCGGCCGAATAGGCCATCGGGACGCCGGCCCGGCGCAGGGCCCGCTCGAACGCCCGGGCGAAGTCCCGGTGCGAGGTGAACCGGAGCCGGGACCGTTTGGCATAACGGATCCAGACCCGCTGCACGATCGGCCGGGCCGGCGGCGTGTTCGGACGTCGCTGGTTCAGGGTTCGCTCCTGGATGATCGGGTTCTGCCCCTCGTCGAGGCAGGAAATACCAACATGACAGTATCCGTTCTCAGGCAAACAGCACCATTCAGCCTCATTACTCTGGGCCGCGAGGCGCTCGGCGGGCGGCGGCTCAGCGGGTGGTCAGGGTCTCGGACCTGACCGCGAGCGGGAGGAGCTTGCGGCCGGTCGGGCCGATCTGGATCTCCGTCCCCATCCCGGGGCAGACACCGCAGTCGTAGCAGGGGGTCCACCGGCAGTCGTCCAACTCCGACCCGTCCAGGGCGTCCTGCCAGTCCGACCACAGCCAGTCCTTGTCCAGGCCGGAGTCCAGGTGGTCCCAGGGCAGCACCTCGGTCTCGCCGCGCTCGCGAGTGGTGTACCAGTCCAGGCTCACCCCGTGGCGCGGCAGCACCTCGGCACAGGCCCGCTCCCAGCGTTGGAAGGAGAAGTGCTCGCTCCAGCCGTCGAACCGGCCGCCGTCCTGTCACACCCGGCGGATCACCCCGCCCACCCGGCGGTCACCGCGGGACAGCAACCCCTCCACCAGGCTGGGCTGGCCGTCGTGGTAGCGGAACCCGATGTTGCGTCCGAGCGAACGGTCGGTGTTGATGGCTTGACGCAACAGCCCGAGCCGCCGGTCCACCGTGGCCGGATCGCACTGCGCGGCCCACTGGAACGGCGTGTGCGGCTTGGGAACGAACGCGCCGATCGACACGGTGCAGCGGATGTCCCGGCTGCCGGTCGCCTCCCGCCCGGCCCGGATCACATCCTGGGCCATGCCTGCGATCTCCAGCACGTCGGAGTCGGTCTCGGTGGGCAGCCCGCACATGAAGTACAGCTTCACCTGCCGCCACCCGTGCTGGTACGCGGTGGTGACGGTGCGGATCAGGTCCTCACGGGACACCATCTTGTTGATCACCCGGCGCAGCCGCTCGCTGCCACCCTCCGGGGCGAAGGTCAGCCCGGAACGCCGTCCGTTGCGGGACAGCTCGTTGGCCAGTGTCACGTTGAACGCGTCCACCCGGGTGGAGGGCAGGGACAGGCTGGTCTGGGTGCCCTGGTAGCGGTCGGCCAACCCCTTGGCGATCTCGCCGATCTCGGAGTGGTCGGCCGACGACAGCGAGAGCAGGCCCACCTCCTCGAAACCGGTGGCCTGAAGGCCCGCCTCGACCATGTCCCCGATGCCGGTGATGCTGCGTTCCCGCACCGGTCGGGTGATCATGCCGGCCTGGCAGAACCGGCAGCCGCGGGTACAGCCCCGGAAGATCTCCACCGACATCCGCTCGTGCACCGACTCGGCCAGCGGGACCAGCGGTTGCTTCGGGTACGGCCACTCGTCGAGGTCGCTGACCGTGCGTTTGTGCACCCGGAACGGCACGTCCGGCCGGTTCGGCGCCACCCGCTGGATCCGCCCGTCGGGCAGGTAGTCCACGTCGTAGAACCTGGGCACGTACACCCCGCCGCCGCGGGCCAGCCGGGCCAGCACCTCCTCCCGCCCGCCGGGCCGGCCCTCGGCCTTCCATTGCCGCAGCACGTCGGTGATCTCGCCCACGGCCTGCTCACCGTCACCGAGCACGGCCGCGTCGATGAACTCGGCGATCGGCTCGGGGTTGAACGCCGCGTGCCCGCCGGCGATGACCAGCGGATGCTCCAGCCCGCGTTCGGCGGCGTCCAGCGGGATCCCGGCCAGGGCCAGGGCTTCGAGCAGGTTGGTGTAGCCCAGCTCGGTGGCGAAGCTGACGCCCAGCACCTCGAACGCCGCGACCGGCCGGTGCGAGTCCACCGTGAACTGCCCGATCCCGTGCTCCCGCATCAGCGCCGCCAGGTCCGGCCACACCGCGTAGGTCCGCTCCGCCAACGCGTCGGAGCGCTCGTTGAGCAGTTCGTAGAGGATCATCACGCCCTGGTTGGGCAGGCCGACCTCGTAGGCGTCCGGGTACATCAGACACCAGTGCACGTCGACGGAGTCCCAGTCCTTCACCGTCGAGTTGAGCTCACCGCCGACGTACTGGATCGGCTTGCCGACCCTCGGCAGCAACGGCTCCAGGCGGGGGAACACCGACTCGACGCTCATAGCGCCCCAGCGTAGGCCGTGCCGGGCGCCCGCGCCCGGCCGAGTCAGGGCCGCCCCCAGCCGGTGTCCCGCCGGGCCGCTGCCGCCGGCCGGTAACCGGGCCGCAACGACCTCGCCAAGCGCCCACAGCGCTCAGCCTGCTATCGCGCCTGAGCAGCGGCAGCCCTTTCGTCCAGCTCGGCAACGCCGTCGATGCCGCGCAGGGCGACGAGGCGTGCCCGCATGTCAGTCAGGGCGTCTTCGATCCGGACCGATCGCACCCCGCTGGCGCAGTCGAGGAAGTCGTCCCAGACAGCCAAAACTCGCACCGCCATTCCCTGACCTACGAGTACGTTCGCGGTCGACTCGACACCGGGTACCGGCGAGTATGGCGTAGCGCTCGTACCGGGCTTCCAGTGCCGGACGGTTACGCGTGGGTGGGGCGACGCGCCGTCCTGGCTCGGCACGGCTTCTACGACGCGAGCGTGATCGGTGGGGGACCCGGGAGTTCGCGCTGACCGCCCTTGGAGACCTCGACACGCTTGCCGGGTGTAGGCCGCGAACGCCCGCCCAGATGAACCATGTGATGGCATGGGCCACCCCGTTCGCCGCCGACGTCGCCGGTCAGTTGGGCGTCAGCGTCGGTGCTGCGTACCACCTGTGGCATGGATCGTTGTGCGACCGCCGACATGGCCTGCGACACCGTGAATTCCGGATGTTCGATTTCGATCCGACCACCGATATTGCCCAGGATGAGTCGCGCTGTTGGAGCGTGGTCGTCGCCAAAGGCACAGATGCACGCATGGAGGATTATGCGAAACCCTGATTGTTGATGGTCGGTGGATCGCTGTCGAATGTCGGGAGAGCAGGCGGTACGCGGTATCAGGTAATTGACAACACCGTCGGGTTCACTCGTACAGGTGATCAAACAGTAGTGCCGTCGATGTAGAATTGGTGGCATGGATGCCCTGACCTGTTCGATTCCCCACACCGATACCGGTGTTGGTGTGGAATCAGGTAGCGGGGTTCCGGTTACCGGATTCGACCCTGTTGAGGTAGCTGGATTACTTTCCGGGTTCGACCCGTCGGGTTTGGACGCGGATTCGTTGTTGACGGTGTTGGCCGGGTTGGAACGGATAGTGGCCGCCGCGCACGCCGCGCAGGTCACGGCGTTGGCCGAGTTCACCCGCCTTCGCCCGCCCAGCCCGGGTCGTCGGTTCGGGGAGTTCGTAGCCGATGAGGTCGCGGTGGAACTGGGTCTGACTCGGCGGGTGGCGGAGAACCGGGTCGCCCAGGCGGTGGAGATGACCACCCGCGTCCCCGCCGTGCTGGCCGCCCTGCGAACCGGGGTGGTGGATCTGTACCGGGCGAAGGTGATCACCGATGCCACCTACCGGTTGGACGAGGTGACCGCCGCGCAGGTCGCCGACCAGGTGGTCGACCGGGTGCAGGGGCGTAACGCCTGGCAGGTGCGTGACCTGGTGCGCCGCACCGTCCTGCGACTCGACCCCGCCGGTGCCAGACGCCGACACGAACGGGCCCGTACCGACCGCAACGTGATCCTCACCCCACTCGACGACGGGATGGCCGAACTGGTCGCCCTGCTGCCGGCCGAGCAGGCCACCGCGGTCTACCAGCGGGTCGACGCCCTCGCCCGAGCCAGGCGGGTTCCCGGGGATGAGCGGGGTACCGACGCGCGGCGGGCCGACGTGTTCGTCAATCTGCTCCTGGGGCGTCGCGACGCTGGTGTGACCAGTGAACCCGGGGTACGGCCGTTGGTACACGTCACCGTGGCCGCCTCCACCCTCACCGGCGCCAACAACAACCCCGCAGTATTGGACGGCTACGGACCGATCTCCGCGGCGTACGCACGGGCGATCGCCGCGGATCCCACCGGAACATGGAAACGGCTGGTCACCGACCCGGTGGACGGGTCACTGGTGGAACACTCACCGAACACCTACCGGCCACCGGTCGCACTCGATAACTTCATCCGCGCACGGGACCGCACCTGTCGGTTTCCTGGCTGCCAACACCCCGCTCAACACGCGGATTTGGACCACACGATCCCCTGGCCCAAAGGACCCACCACGCAGGGCAACCTCGGCGCACTCTGCCGCCACCACCACCGCCTCAAACACCAAACACCCTGGCAACTCACCCAAACCAACGGACAATTCCACTGGACCAGCCCAACCAGACGCCGATACACCACCGGACCCGAAAACCACGACCCACCATAACAACCACCCCACACCAAGACATGTCACACAACCCCCGACCCGCCCTGGTCGGGTAGATCCGACATGCCAAAGTCAACCACCGTCACCCGGACCAGACGACAACACGCCACCCCCGGCACGGTCACTACCTGCACCACACGCCACGTCTATTCGCGGCGGCGGAGGCAGCAGGGGTTGGGTTCACCGTCCGCGGCCACAGTTTTGACATCCTGGGCCGCCACGGAACCGAACTGCCCCGTTGGACTGAGTCGACCCAGTGACGATCACGGTTGCTAGATCTGTGCCAACAGGATAGCCTCCGTACTGTGACTCGCCGCTATTGGTAGTTTAGTGTGCCGGCCCTGGTTGGGCATGGCCGTTTCCCCATGTAGACGGTCACGTACCCCCAGAGCCGGCAAGAGGCAGAGGTTCACCCTCTGCCTCTTCACTTTTCCGCCATCAAGCGGTCCGGCTCATAGCGTCCGGGCTGGAAAGGATGACCGTGTCCGAGACACCCCAGACGCACGACCAACGCATCCGCCAGATTCGCCCGCTCGTCTCCCCGGGGGCTGCTCCGGGACCAGCTCCCGCTGACTCCCGAGCTTGCCGAAACTGTGCTCGGCGGTAGGCGCGCGGTCCACGATGTCATGACCCGTGCCGACGATCGCATGCTTGTTATCGTCGGTCCATGTTCGGTGCATGACCCAGCGGCGGCGCTGGACTATGCCGGTCGGCTCGCGGAACTCGCCCGGACGCTGGTCGGCGACCTGGTAGTGGTGATGCGGGCCTACTTCGAGAAGCCGCGCACCACGCTGGGTTGGAAAGGGCTGATCAACGACCCCCACCTGGACGACAGTGGTGACGTCAACACCGGCCTTACCATGGCCCGCCGGTCGGGATCAAGAATTGGACCGATGGCGGTGTGCAGGCAGCCGTTGACGCGGTCCGCGTCGCCGCCGCACCGCACGTGTTCACGGGTGTGACGGAACACGGAGTCCCTGCCATCTACAGCACCGAAGGCAATCCCGACTGCCACATCGTCCTGCGTGGCGGAGGCGGCCGGACCAACTACGGCGCCGATTCGGTCGCCGGCGCGCTGGGGCTGCTGCGCGACGCTGGGCAACCTGAACGGGTTGTGATCGATGTCAGCCACGACAACAGCGGCAAGGATCACCGCAAGCAACCCGCGGTCGCCGCGGCGGTGGCCGCCCAGGTGCGGCGGGCCAGCACGGCATCATCGGCGCGCTGCTGGAGAGCTTCCTGGTGGAGGATCGCCAAGACCTCGTCCCTGGGCAACCGTTGCGCTATGGCCAGAGCATCACGGACGCCTGCATGAGCTGGGACACCACGCGGGACGTGCTCGGCAACCTCGCCGAAGCCGTACGTAGCCGACGGGACCCAGCCCCGGCTGTCCTCGCCATGATCGGATCGGCCAGGTAGCCGACTCAGGCGGTGCCGGCGTCGCGGGCGCGCATGTGCACGTTGAGGAGCAGGCCGACCGCGATCCAGTTGGCGAACATCGACGAGCCACCGTAGGAGACAAACGGCAGCGGGAGGCCGGTGACCGGCATGATGCCCAGCGTCATGCCGATGTTGACGAAGCTCTGGAACGCCCACCAGGACGCCACCCCGGAGGCGACCATCCGGCCGAACATGTCCGGCGAGCGACCGGCGAGTCGCAGCGTGCGCCAGAGCATGACACCGAACAGCAGGATGATCGCGCCCGCGCCGAGGAACCCCAGTTCCTCACCGGCGACGGTGAACACGAAGTCCGTCTGCTGTTCGGGGACGAACTTGCCGTTGGTCTGGGTGCCCTTGAACAGCCCGGTGCCGGTCAGGCCACCGGACCCGATCGCGATCCGGGCCTGGGTGATGTTGTAGGCCAAGCCCTGGGTGTTCTGGTTCGGGTTGGTGAACGCCTTGAACCGGTCGATCTGGTACTGCTGGAGCAGGTGCAACTGCACCACCGCGATGCCCACCAGCACCCCGGCGGCCAGCATCCCGAGGAACCAGCGCCCGGACACCCCGGCCACCGCGAACATGCCGAGGATCACGAACACGAAGACCATGGCGGTGCCCACGTCTGGTTGCAGCAGGATCAGCGCCATCGGCACCGCCGCCAGCCCCAGCGCGAGCGGCACGTCCGCCCCGGGACGGGAGTCCTCCCGCGAACCGCGTTCGGCGAACAGCAGCGCCAGGCCCACGATCAGGGCGACCTTGGCGAACTCCGACGGCTGCACCTGGAATCCGCCGCCGAGCACGATCCACGAATGCGCGCCGTTGATGGTGCTGCCGACCAGCAGCACCCCGATCAGGCCCAGGCACGAGGCGACGTACATGACCGGCGTGTAGACCCGGAGCTTGCGGTAGTCCACCAGTGAGACCAACCCGCCGATCACCAGGCCGATCACCAGGTTGAGCAGGTGCCGCTTGAGGTAGGACGTCGGGTCCTGGCCGGCATCGAGCAACCGCGGTCTGGTCGCCGACCAGACCAGCACCGAACCGAGCAGCGACAGACACAGCGGGGTGCCCAGCAACACCCAGTCCACCCGCCGCCAGTAGCTCACCCGCTCGCGGGCGAGCGGCGCGACCCCGATCATCGGGGACCGGGCCCGGTGCGCGGCGAGCCGTCCGGCGGCAGCGCCGGTGTGTCGCCCGGCAGCGCCGCGAAGCCGTGCGGGCTGGAGCCGGGGCTGGCCGCGGTCGGGCCGACGGTCGGGCCAGCGGTCCCGGTCTGAGTCGGTGAACCGGACGGCGCGGACGTCCCGGATGGCGAAGGGCCGCTCGCGGTGGGGGTCGGAGCCGGAGTCGTCTGGAGCTTCGGGAGCGCGGTCGGCGGGGTGCTGTGCGGCAGCGCCGGCTTCTGGCCGTTGAACCCGTAGATGCCGTCCAGGATCTCCCGGGCCATCGGGGCCGCGGCCCGCGAACCCAGGCCGGCCTGCTCGACCATGCCCACCACCACGAACCGCGAGTTGTTCACCGGTGTCCAAGCGGCGAACCACGAGGTGTCCTGCTTGCCGAACACCTCGGCGGTGCCGGTCTTGCCGCCGACCGGCGCCTTGTCCAGCGGGAAGCCGGGGAACGCGACCTCGCCGGACACGCCCAGGCCCTTGCCGAACGACAGCGAGTCCCGGATGAACTGGAGCACGTCGGGACGCACCGGCACCTTGTTGCGCACCTTGGGCGTGATGGTGCGGACCACCTTGCCGCTGGGGTCCACGATGGCCCGGCCGATGGTCGGCTGGTAGATCTTGCCGCCGTTGACCAGCGCGCAGTAGGCCACCGCGAGTTGCAGCGGGCTGACCGTGATCTCGCCCTGCCCGATGGCCACGTCGGCACTGTCACCGAGGTTGTACCGCCACCCGTCGGTGCAGTTCTCCTTGGCCAGTGCGGTGAGGAACGTCCGGCGCGCCGTGTCGGCCACGTTCGGGTAGCCCTTCTTGGCGTTGCCGCAGTACTGGGCCTTGTTCTGCTCCCAGCGGGCCTTCTTGAACGCCCGGTCGGGGATCAGCCCACCGGTCTGCTGCCCGTCCGGCAGGTCGATGCCCGGCTGGGTACCGAACCCGAACGCGTGGGCCATCCGCTGCTGGTTCTCCGCGGCCTTCTTTCCGTGGTGGATCCGGTTCTGGTCGGAGTTCCAGGCGTCTACGGCGAACTTGTAGAAGAACGTGTCACAGGACTTTGCCAGCGCCTGCCGCAGGCCCACCGCGCCGGGGATGCTCTCGCTGTCGAAGTTGGTCTTGACCGCGTTGCCGATCTTGAGTTGGCCCGGGCAGGAGTACTTGCCGTCCAGCTTGGCCTGGCCGTCCATCACGATGCTCGACGCGGTGACCAGCTTGAACGTCGAGCCCGGGGCGAACTGCCCCTGGGTCGCCCGGGACACCAACGGGATACCCGACTGCTCGTCGGTGAGCGAGTTCAGCTCGGACTGGGAGATCCCGCCGATGAACTCGGTCGGGTCGAAGCTCGGGTAGCTGGCCAGCGCGACGACCCGGCCGGTGCGCGGGTCCATGACCACCGCCGCGCCGGACGGAGCGGCGTAGTTCCGGCCGTTCTTCGCGTCGAAGGTGGCCCGGCTCTTGGTGATCTGGTCGAGAATCGCCTTCTCCGCGATGGCCTGCACGTTCTTGTCGATGCTGGTGACCAGAGTGTCCCCGGACTTCGAGGCGGTCTCGGAGTCCAGTCCCACCACGGTCCCCCGATTGTCCACCTTGACCCGCCGGACCCCGTCGGTGCCACGCAGGTCGGAGTCGTACTGCTTCTCCAGGCCGGTACGGCCGACCAGGTCGATGTCGTGCAGGTCGGTGCGCCCGGCCGCGGCGGCGCTGTCCAACTCGGCCTGGGTGACCGGCCCGACGTAGCCGATGGAGTGCGCGGCGAGCTTGTGGTTGGGGTACTGGCGCAGCGTCTCGGTGTCGGCGCTCACCCCGCGGAAGTCCTCCCGGTGCTCGGCGATGCTCAGCACCACCCGCGGCGTGGTGTCGGTGGCGACCGGCACCGGCTGGTAGGGGGACCCGTTCCAGCAGGGCTTGGGCACGCCCTTGGCGCAGGGGGTGATCCGCTTGGACAGTTCCGCCGGCGACATCCCGATCAGCGGCGCCAGTCGGCGCAGCACCGCCTTTCCGCCGTCGGATTGGCCGACCAACTCGCTGCGGTCGACCGACACGACCAGGGATGTCCGGTTCCCGGCCAGTGGCCGGCCCATGTCGTCCACGATCTGCCCCCTCGGGGCGGGCAGCAGCACTTCACGGACATGCTGGCGGGTGGCGGTCTGGGTGAGTTTGTGACTGTCCAGGACCTGGAGGTAGTACAGCCTCGATCCCAGCGTGACCAGCAGGGACAGCACGAGAACCCGCACCACCATCAGCCGGGTCGTCGCACGCCTGAACCTCACGGTCGCCTCCTCATCGCCACGTCATCGCCGCGCGTCGAGGTCGCATCGGCGGGCGACCACGGCGACCACGGGTACCACGAACGGCGTCAACATCACGTCATACAGGACCGTCCCGGGCAGCACACCCAGCGTCGAACTGGTCGACCCGGAGCGCAACAGGGACATGACCGCGGCATAGGCCAGGAAGGAGCCGGCCGCGGCCACCCCGGTCACCACGACAGGCCAGAAGATGCTGCGCTCGCTGCTGGTGTCCAGCAGCCCGACCATGAACCCGACCAGGCCGAAACAGATCGCCAACACGCCGACCGGATGCGCCGAGAGCAGGTCGGCCAGCACGCCGGCGCCGAACCCGGCGGCCATCCCGGCGGTCGCGCCGGCGGCCAACGCCACCCCGACCACGAGCACCAGCACCAGGTTCGGGCCGCCGCCAGGCAGCGGCAGGCGCGCGATCAGAGTGCCCTGCAGGATGACCGCCAGCACGACCCCGACCGCGCCGGAGGTCAGGCCCAGCGGAGAAACCCTCACGAATCAATCACCGTTCGCTAACCGTTTCGGTTTCCGCGGCAGCATCGAGTCCCGCGGATCGGTCCGCGGGCCGGTCACCACCACGCCGACCAGGTCCAGCGAGGTCATCTTGACGTAGGGGCGCACGTCGGCGGTGACCTGTCCGCCGTGACCGGGATTGACGTGGGTCACCTCCCCCACCGGAATCCCTGGCACGTAGGTCGAGCCGCCGTACGGGCCGGTGACCAGCCGGTCGCCCACGCTGATCCCGCCGCGCGGGTCCAGCGGGTCGTAGCTGAGCGGGGAAAGGCCACTGCCGGTGACCAGCCCCAGGCTGCCCGAACCTTCCTGACGTACTCCCACCGACGAGCCCGGGTCCACCGCGAGCACCACCACGCTGGTGCTGTCGTTGACCCGCTTGACCCGGCCGACCAGACCGTCGCCGTCCACCACGGTCATGCCCTCGGCGACCCCGTCGTTGGACCCGACGTCCAGCGTCACCGTCCACTCGAAGCCCAGGGACGGACCGAAACTGATGGTGACCGCCGGCACCACCCGAAGTTGTCCGGTCCCGGCCAGCAGATCGAGCCGACGCAACTGGTCGGACCGGGCGGAGTCGATCCCACTCAGGCGCAACTGGCGGCGCAGGTCGGCGTTCCTGCGTTGCAGTTGCGCTATCTCAGCGTGGGTACTGCCGATATGGGGAATGCCGCCCAGGAACCGGCCGACCGGTCCGAATGTCGCGCTGAACCCGCGCTGAACCGGACCGAACACCGTGGCGACCCCGGACCGGACACCGTCGAAGGACCCGCCCCGGTAGTCCAGGGTCACGAACATGGCGGACAGCACCAACAGGACGACGATGGCCAACCGTTGCCGGCGGGTAGGACTCTTCATGACGATCCCGGGTGAAGGTCAGCGACGAGGCTCGGACACGAGCACCTGCTGGAGGGCCTCGAAGTCCTCGACACACCGCCCCGATCCCAACGCGACGGAGTGCAGCGGGTTGTCGGCCACGATGATGGGCATGCCGGTCTCATGTTTGAGCCGCTCGTCCAGTCCGCGCAGCATGGCTCCCCCGCCGGTGAGCACGATGCCGCGGTCCATTACGTCCCCGGCCAGTTCCGGCGGGCACTTGTCCAGCGTGGTCTTCACCGCGTCCACCACCGCGTTGACCGGTTCCTCGATCGCCTTGCGGATCTCCTCGGCGCTGACCACGATCGTCTTGGGCAGGCCGGTGACCAGGTCCCGCCCGCGGATCTCGGCGTGGCTCTCCTCAGCGGTCGGGAACGCCGACCCGATGGCGATCTTGATCTCCTCGGCGGTGCGCTCGCCCAGCATGAGCGAGTACTCCTTCTTCACGTAGTTGATGACTGCCGCGTCGATCTCGTCACCGGCGATGCGGATGCTCTGACTGGTCACGATGCCGCCGAGCGAGATGACGGCCACCTCGGTGGTTCCCCCGCCGATGTCCACCACCATGTTCCCGGTCGGTTCGCTGACCGGCAGGCCGCTGCCGATCGCCGCGGCCATCGGTTCCTCGATGATGTAGACCTTGCTGGCGCCAGCGTTGTACGTCGACTCCTTCACCGCCCGCTGCTCCACGCCGGTGATCCCCGACGGCACGCACACCACCACCCGCGGACCGCGCACCAGGTACCGGCGTCGGTGCACCTTGCGGATGAAGTACCGGAGCATCCGCTCGGTGGTGTCGAAGTCGGCGATCACACCGTCCTTGAGAGGTCGCACGGCCACGATGTTCCCTGGGGTGCGGCCGATCATGCGCTTGGCCTCGATGCCGACCGCCAGGATCTCACTGGTGTTCACGTTGATGGCCACCACGGATGGCTCGTTCAGGACGATGCCGCGGCCACGCACGTAGACCAGGGTGTTGGCGGTGCCGAGGTCCACGGCCATGTCCCGGCCGAGGAACGACATCGAACTCGAAGCCATCGAGGAGACCCTTCGCAGGACGGAGGACTGGGCACGACGGAGCAGCACCGTAGGTGCGAGCCGCACGCGAGGAGCAGGGCCGATCGTACCCGTGGTGAGCGCGTGCACCCGCTCCTCGCCGCGCCGCCCGGCACCGGCCCGGGGTCACGCCGAGCGCGCCCCGGAATCACCGAGCCGTCCGTCTACGGGTCCCGACGTCCTGCTGCCGGGTCAGGTTTACCCGGCCACCGTGGACTGTCCTACACCGAGCCGGTCCACACCCAGCCGGAACGGTGCCCGGCTGCCTGTCGGGGCCAACGTGGCGAGGGATGGCAGGGCGCGGGACCAGGATCCCGGCGAACGTCGCCGGCCACCGCGGCTAGGTGAGCAGCAGCCGCTCGAAGCGGCGCGCCGCAATCGTTATCCCGACCAGCCCCATCACCGCCAGGTAGGCGGCGTGCCCGATCAGGGACCACCCGACCGTACCGGTGGTGAGCGCGCGGAGCAGCCCGACCCCGTGGAAGAGCGGGGTGCACTCCACCGCGATCTGGAGCGGCCGCGGGTAGGTGGACAGCGGGTAGAACGTGGTGGAGAACAGGAACATCGGCAGCAGCGCCAACTGCACGAACTCGAAGTCCTGCCAACTGCGTATCAGGGAGGTCGCGGCCAACCCGACCGAGGCGAAGGCGAACCCGATCAGCGCCGCGGCGGGCAGCGCCAGCACCGCCCAGACCGAGTGCACCAGACCCATGGCCAGCATCACGGTCAGGAAGGCGACCGAGTACAGCAGCCCGCGCAGCAGCGCCCAGGTCATCTCGCCCAGCGCCACGTCGCCCGCACCGACCGGGGTGGCCAGGATCGAGTCGTAGATCTTGGCGTGTTTCAGCTTGAAGAAGATGTTGAACGTCGAGTCGAACACCGCGCCGTTCATCGCCGAGGAGGCCAACAGGGCCGGGGCCACGAACGCGGTGTAGCTGATCGGGTGGCCGTCCGGACCGGTCACCTGGCCGACCAGCGCGCCGATGCCGACCCCGATCGCCAGCAGGTAGAACAACGGTTCGAAGAATCCGGACACCAGCACCAGCCAGGTCCGCCGGTAGACCATCAGGTTGCGCTCGACCAGCAGCCTGGCCCGACCCGTGCCCACCGCCGGCACCACCCTGGCGATCATCGTGGCCACCCGTCCACCTCCTACACGACCAGCCTGCGGCGGAAGGACAGCCTGGCCAGCAGCACCCCGCCCACCGCCCACACTCCGAGGTAGGCCAGGTGAATCAGGGGGCGGTTCACCCCGCCGCTGGTCGTCACCGTGCCGAGCACCAGCTCCCGACACAGATCCACGCCGTGCCACAGCGGTGTGACGTAGGCCAGCGGGCGTACCAGCGCCGGCAGTTGGCTGACCGGGAAGAACGTGCCGGAGAACAGGAACATCGGGATCAGGCCGAACCGGAAGATCCCGTTGAAGCCGGAGTCCCGTTCCTGGCTGGCGGCGAACGCCATGATCGGCGCGGCGAAGGCCATCCCGGTCAACAGGGCGGCCGGTAGCGCGAGCACCGCCCACGGCGAGGAGACCACCCCGAACGCGCTCATCACCCCCAGGTACACCACGCAGGTCGAGCCGATCCGGAAGGCCACCCACCACAGGTGCCCGGCCACCACGTCACGCACCCCCAGCGGCGTGGCCAGCATCGCGTGGTAGGTCCGCTGCCACTTGATGGCGCCCATCACCGGGTAGGTCGACTCGAAGGTGGCCACCTGCATGGCGGTGGCGGCCAGCAGCCCCGGCGCGATGAACGCGAGGTAGCTCACCCCGTGCAACCGGGCGGTGCCGCCCCGGTCGACCAGCGCACCCAGCCCGACCCCCATGGCGGTCAGGTACAGCAGCGGGGTGAGCACGCTGGACACCACCGTGCCCCGCCAGGTGCGTCGGTAGCTGTAGAGCCAGTACTCCAACGACCGTCCGGTGAACGCTGCCACGTCAGTCCACCAGGGTGCGACCGGTGAGCCGCAGGAAGACGTCTTCCAGGCTGCTGCGGCGGACCAGCGCGCTGGTCGGCGTGAGCCCCCGGGCCTGTACCTCCGAAAGCGACCGGTCGCCGTTGTCGGTGTAGAGCAGCAACCGGTCCGGCAGCACCTCGATCCGCTGCGCCAGACCCTCCACCTTCCCGGCCATGTCCTCGTGCTCACCCGGGCCGAACCGCAGCTCGAGCACCTCCCGGGTGGAGTGCCGGTCGATCAGGTCGCGGGGGGACCCCTCGGCGACGACCCGGCCGCCGTCCATCACCACCAGCCGGTCACACAGTTGCTCGGCCTCGTCCATGTAGTGGGTGGTGAGCACCAGCGTGACGCCCTGCTGCTTGAGCCGGAACAACCGGTCCCACAGCGCGTGCCGGGCCTGCGGGTCCAGGCCGGTGGTCGGCTCGTCCAGCAGCAGGATGTCCGGTTCGTTGACCAGCGACCGGGCGATGGTAAGGCGCCGTTTCATGCCTCCGGACAGTGGCTCGACCTGGTCGCCGGCCCGGTCGGTCAGTTGCACGAAGTCCAGCAGATCGTTGGCGCGCTGGCGGATCAGTGCCCGGGACAGGCCGAAGTACCGGCCGTAGATGAGCAGGTTCTCCCGGACGGTCAGTTCCATGTCCAGGGTGTCCTCCTGCGGGACGACCCCGAGGCGGGCCCTGATCCGGGGGCCGTCGGTGGCCGGGTCCATCCCCAGGATGCGCAGCGTGCCGCCGCTGACCGGGGACACGCACCCGATCATGCGCATGGTGGAACTCTTGCCCGCGCCGTTGGGGCCCAGGAACCCGAACGCCTCACCTCGCCGGACCGCCACGTCGATGCCGTCGACCGCGACGAAACTCCCGAAACGTTTGGTCAACCCCCGGGCCTCGATCAACGGCACGTCATCCCGCATGTCCCCGACGCTATCGGGGCGGTACGACAATCGCCTCCAAGTTTCCGACCGGAGCCGTCCCGGCCGGACAGGTGCCGGGCTCCGCCACGGCGCGGGCGGGGAGCTATTCGCCCAGGTTCGGGAAGAACAGCGCGATCTCGCGCCTGGCCGCATCCGGGGAGTCCGAGCCGTGCACGAGGTTGTTCTGCACCTGGAGGGCCAGGTCGCCGCGGATGCTGCCGGTGGCCGCCCTCAGCGGGTCGGTGGCACCGGCGATCTGGCGGAACGCGTCGATGGCCCGGTCTCCCTCGACCACCATCGCGACCAGCGGCCCGGACGTGATGAACTCCACCAGGGATCCGAAGAAGGGCTTGTCCCGGTGCTCGGCGTAGTGGGAGTCGGCCACCTGCCGGCCCAGCGTGCGCAGTTCCAGGGCGACCAGCCGCAGACCCCGCCGCTCGATCCGGCCGATCACCTCGCCGACCAGCCCGCGGGCGACGCCATCGGGCTTGACCAGGACCAGGGAGCGCTCATTACTCACCGACAGTGACTCCTCGCGACACGGGCCTGAAGCTGGTCCGGAGCAGCTTCGGGAATTCGCGCCGAGCGTACACAGCGGCGCTCAGCGTTCCGGCGGCAGCCGGGGGGAGAGCAGGTCGTGACGCACCCGCAGTTCGTAGCACCAGATGAGCGCGAAGATCGCACCCAGCACGTACATGGCTCCGGTGAGCAGGCCGCAGCCGATCACGCCCAGTTGCAGCACGCTGCCGAACACCGCGGCCCACCGTCGCCGCTGCACGAACGCACCGGCCACCAGCAGTGCGGCCAGCACCAGCAGTGCGGCCAGCTTGGGGCCGGTCAGCCCGGTGCCGAACTTGGCCACCGTGCCGGGCACCAGGATCACGGTGAACGCCTCCAAGCACAGCGTCCCGGCGAACATCCCGCGCACGGCCCGGGTCGCGCCGGCCAACCTGGCCCGTTCCAGGGCGGCGAAATCCTCCGTCGGGTCGGCGCCCGTCGGGTCGGTGGCCTGGTCCACCCGGTTGGGGCCGTCGGCATCGCTCATACCCGTCCTCGCTTCGCTCCGGGCGGGCAGGGGGCACCAGACGCACTGTGTTGTCTGGTTCGCCGTTGTCTGGTTCGCCGTTGTCCGGTTCGCTCCGCCAAGGCCGCGCTCACCCCTGCGCTCCGGTGAGCAGCAGCCGCGCCTCACCGGCGGTGACCACCGATCCGGTGACCAACACCCCGGCACCGCCGAGTACCACGTCCCCCCGGCTGCTCGACTCCTCGGCCAACCGCACCGCGGACTCCACCGCGTCGTCGATCCGGGTCTCCACGGTCACCCGGTCGGCACCGAACGCGTCCACGGCGAGCACGGCCAGATCGTCGGCGGCCATGCACCGCGGCGAGGAGTTCTGGGTGACCACGATCTCGTCGAGTACCGGTTCGAGGATGTGCAGCATGCTCCGGACGTCCTTGTCCCGCAGCATGGCGACCACACCGACCAGGTGCCCGAACGCGAACGACTCACGCAGCGCGTGCACGCTGGCGACCATCCCGGCGGGATTGTGCGCGGCGTCGACCAGCACGGTCGGGGCGCTGCGCACCGGCTCCAGGCGCCCCGGCGAGCTGACCTCGGCGAACGCCTGGCGAACGACCTCCAGGCTGATCGGGCCGGTATCCTCACCGGCCCCGAAGAACGACTCCACCGCGGCCAGCGCGCACACCGCGTTCTGTGCCTGGTGTGCCCCGTACAGCGGCAGGAAGATCTCCGGGTAGGCCCCGCCCAGACCCTGTATGTCGAGCATCTGCCCGCCGACTGCGACCCGGCGCCCGGTCACCCCGAACTCCGGTCCCTGCCTGACCACGGTCGCGCCGACCTGGCCGGCCCGGCGCAACAACACCTCGGCCGCCTCGGGTTCCTGGCCGGCCAGCACGGCCAGCGCGCCGGGCTTGATGATGCCGGCCTTCTCCCCGGCGATGGCGGCCAGGGTGTCGCCCAGCCGGTCGGTGTGGTCCAGCCCGATCGGGGTGACCACCGCGACCTTCCCGTCGGCCACGTTGGTGGTGTCCCACGACCCGCCCAGGCCGACCTCGACCACGGCCACGTCCACCGGGGCGTCGGCGAAGGCGACAAAGCCCATGGCGGTGAGCACCTCGAAGTAGGACAGCCGGATGGGCTGCTCGGCGTCGACCATGCCATCGACCATGCTCAGGTAGGGCGCCACGTCGTGGTACACCTCGACGAACCGGCGCGGGCTGATCGGTTCGGAGTCGACGCTGATCCGCTCGGTCACCGAGGACAGGTGCGGGCTGGTGAACCTGCCGGTGCGCAGCCCGAAGCCGTGCAGCAGCGTGTCGATCATCCGGGCGGTGGACGTCTTGCCGTTGGTGCCGGCTACGTGGATGACCGGGTAGGCGGTCTGGGGAGCGCCCAGCAGGTCGACCAGCGCCCGGATCCGGTCCAGCGTCGGGTCCAGCCGGTCCTCGGGCCAGCGGGTGGACAGTTCAGCTTCGACCCGGGCGAGGTCTCGACGGTCGTCGGCCCGCGCCACGCTCCGGCCGGTCCGGCCAGACCGACCGAGGTCGCCCGGACTCCCACCGGACCCACTGTGCCCACTGGACCCGGTCACCGGGACGGGAGCCCGTCGAGCTGGGCCTGGATCCGCGCCATCGCGTGCTCGGCGGCGGTCAGCCGTCCGCGCGCCTTGGCCACCACCGCCTCCGGTGCCCGGCCGACGAAGTCGGCGTTGTCGAGCTTGTCCCGCACGGTCCGGGCCTCCTTGTCCGCCGCGGCCAGGTCCTTGGTCAGCCGGGCCCGCTCGGCGGCCACGTCGACCAGCGCCGAGGTGTCCACCGCCACCGTGCCGCCGCGCACCGACAGGGTGGCGTGCGCCGCGAAATCCGGACCCTCCGCGGCGAGCCGGGCCAGTGCGCGCACGTGCCCGTCCAGGCCGGTCAGGTGTGCCGGCAGGGTGACCCGGGCCGGCACCCGCTGCGCCGGCCGGAGGCCCTGGTCGGCGCGGAACTGCCGGACCTCGGCCACCACCGCCCTCAGGTCGGCCACGGTGTCCTCGGCGGCCGGGTCGTGCCTGGCCTCGTCCCCGGCCGGCCAGCCGGCCACCAGCACCGACTCCGAACCGGTGAGCGCGGTCCACAGCGCCTCGGTCACATATGGCGTGATCGGGTGCAGCAGCCGCAGCAGCGCGTCCAGCACGTGACCCAGCACCAACCGGGTCACCCGGGCCGCCGCCGGGTCGTCCCCGGCGAGTGCCACCTTGGCCAGTTCCACGTACCAGTCGCAGAACTCGTCCCAGACGAAGTGGTACAGCGCGTCGGACGCCTTGGCGAACTGGAAATCCTCGTAGTAGGCGTCCACCTGGGCCACCGTGCGGTGCAGCCGGGACACGATCCACCGATCCACGATGGACAGTTCGGCGGCGGCCGGCAGCGGCTCGGCGGTACTGGCGCCGTTGAGCAGGGCGAACCGGGTCGCGTTCCACAGCTTGTTGCAGAAGTTCCGGCTGCCCTGCACCCACTCCTCGCCGATCGGCACGTCGGTGCCCGGGTTGGCGCCACGGGCCAGGGTGAAGCGCAGCGCGTCCGACCCGTAGGCGTCCATCCACTCCAGCGGGTCCTGGGCGTTGCCGAACGACTTGGACATCTTCTTGCCGTGCTGGTCGCGCACCATGCCGTGCAGCGCGATCACCGGGAACGGCGGCACCCCGTCCATCCCGTACAGCCCGAACATCATCATCCGGACCACCCAGAAGAACAGGATGTCGTAGCCGGTGAGCAGCACGCTGTTCGGGTAGTACCTGGCCAGGTCCTCGGTGTGATCCGGCCAGCCCAGGGTGGAGAACGGCCACAGCCCGGAGGAGAACCAGGTGTCCAGCACGTCGGGATCCTGCCGCCAGTCCTCGCCGGGCGGCGGCTCGTCCGGCCCCAGGCACACCACCTCACCGTTCGGCCCGTACCACACCGGGATCCGGTGCCCCCACCACAACTGCCGGCTGATGCACCAGTCGTGCATCCGGTCCACCCAGTCGAAGTAGCGGCCCTCCAGTTCGGTCGGGTGGATCCGCACCCGACCGTCGCGCACCGCGTCGCCGGCCGCCTTGGCCAGCGGGGCCACCGCCACGAACCACTGGAGGGACAGCCGCGGTTCCACCACGGTCTCGCACCGGGAGCAGTGTCCGACCGCGTGCAGGTAGGGCCGGCGCTCGGCGATGATCCGGCCCTGCTCGCGCAGCGCGGCCACCACGGCCGGGCGAGCCTCGAACCGGTCCAGACCCAGGAACGGGCCGTGCGCGGTGATCACGCCGCGCTCGTCGAGCACCACCGGGGCGGGCAGCCGGTGCCGCTGGCCGATCTCGAAGTCGTTCGGGTCGTGTGCCGGGGTCACCTTCACCGCGCCGGTGCCGAACGCCGGGTCGACG
>DASULA010000490.1:0-2045 GCA_036278435.1 Mycobacteriales bacterium
CGCGCCGAGGGCGACTGCCAGGGCGGCGGCGGCCGAATCGGCGTTGACGTTGTAGGTCGTTCCGTCCTGGCCGCCGGCCACGGTGGCCACCACCGGGATCCGGCCGTCGTCGAGCAGCGCCCGCAGTGCCCCCGGGTCGACGTCGACCACGTCACCGACCAGGCCGAGGTCCACGTCGTGGCCGTCCACGCTGACCGTCCGTCGTTCCGCCGTGAGCAGTCCACCGTCCTGCCCGGACATCCCGACGGCGAACGGCCCGTGCGTGTTGATCCGGCCCACCACGTCGGGGTTCACCTGTCCGACCAGAACCATCCTGATCTCCCGCATGGACTCCGCGGTGGTCACCCGCAGCCCGCCGCGGAACTGCGAGGAGATGCCCAACCGGTCCAGGTGGGTGGTGATCTGCGGGCCACCGCCGTGCACCACCACCGGCCGCAGCCCGGTGTAGCGGAGGAACACCACGTCCTGGGCGAAGCCGCCGGCCAGTTCCTGGTCGGCCATGGCGTGCCCGCCGTACTTGACCACGACCACCGCACCGGCGAACCGGGCCAGCCACGGCAGCGCCTCGACCAGGGTCGCGGCCTTGGCCAGCAGGGTGGCCCGGTCCCGGGTCACGACGAGTACGCCGAGTTCTCGTGCACGTAGCCGACGGACAGGTCGTTGGTCCACACCGTGGCCTCGGCCTGGCCGGCGTGCAGGTCGACAGTGATCCGCACCTCGCGGCCGGACAGGTCCACCGCGGACCGGTCCGCTCCGGCGGCGCCGGCCCGGCAGACCCACACCCCGTTCATCGCGACGTCGATCCGGTCCGGGTCGAAGGCGGCCGACGTGGTGCCCACCGCGGCGAGCACCCGGCCCCAGTTCGGGTCGTCGCCGAACAGCGCGCACTTGAGCAGGTTGCTGCGGGCGACCGCACGGCCGACCGCGACCGCGTCGTCCTCGGTGTCGGCGTGTGCCACCTGGATGGTCACGTCCTTGGTGGACCCCTCGGCGTCGGCGAGGAGTTGGCCGGTCAGGTCGGCGCACACATCGGTGAGCACCTCGACCAGTTGTTCGAACGCCGGGGCGATCAGCGAGGCGCCGCTGGCCAGCAGGATCACGCTGTCGTTGGTGGACATGCACCCGTCGGAGTCGATCCGGTCGAAGGTCACCCGGGTGGCCGCGCGCAGTGCCTCGTCCAGGGTGGACGGGTCGGCCACCACGTCGGTGGTGATCACCGCGAGCATGGTGGCCAGCCCGGGGGCGAGCATCCCGGCGCCCTTGGCCATCCCGCCGACCGTCCAGTTGCCGGACCGCCGCGCGGCCAGTTTGGGTATCGTGTCGGTGGTCATGATGGCGCGGGCCGCGTCCTGGCCGCCGTGCCCGCTCAGTTGCTTGGCTGCGGCGTCGACTCCGGACAGTACGGCGTCGATGGGCAGCCGGGTGCCGATCAGGCCGGTCGAGCAGACCGCCACGTCGACCGCACCGGTGCCCAGGGCGGCGGCGGCCCGTTCGGCGGTGGCATGGGTGTCGGCGAAGCCGTCCGGGCCGGTGCAGGCGTTGGCACCGCCGGAGTTGAGCACCACGGCGGTGAGCCGACCCGAGGCGAGTACCTGCTGGGACCACAGCACCGGTGCCGCCTTGACCCGGTTGGCGGTGAACACCCCGGCCGCGGCGTCGGTCGGCCCGTCGTTCACCACGATCGCCAGGTCCAGCCGGTCGGTCGCGGCGATGCCGGCGGCCACCCCGGACGCGCGGAATCCCCTGGCCGCGGTGACGCTCACCTCTGCCCTCGCAACGCTTCGGGCGGGCGTGGCAACGCCCGCGTCGGGCACTCCTGGATCGCTCCGCTGCGGGTGCTCACGGGGCCACCCCGTTCGGGCTCAGCCCGGTGGCCTCGGGCAGGCCCAGGATCAGGTTCGCGCACTGCACGGCTCCCCCGGCGGCACCCTTACCCAGGTTGTCCAGGGCCGAACAGACCACCACCCGGCCCGAACCGGAGTCAACGGTGGCCTGGAGCTGGCAGGTGTTACCACCCAGGGTGGCCGCGGTGCGCGGCCACCGAC
>DASULA010000491.1:0-8377 GCA_036278435.1 Mycobacteriales bacterium
GCAGCCGGACAAGCTGGCCGCGGGACACGTCGCTGGCCATCACCACCAGCCGGTAACGCTCGTGCGGGGCCAGTGACGTGCCCGGGTCGTCATCGATACGCAAATCGGCGAAGGTCCGCACGCCGATGTTGGCCAGCTCCGCCTCCAACCACTCGATCAGGTATTCACCCCGGTACACGCCGTTGTGGAGCATCAGGTCCACGCCCTTGCCCACCGGGCCGAACCGGCCGAGGAAACGCGGATCCCGGAACTTCCGGTAGTCCAGCCGCTCCATCACCTCGACCAGCGACGTGACGTCCCGCCCGGTCTGCAGGCAGGAGGCGACCAGTGACCCGACGATCGCGCCGGCCGAGGTCCCGGCCACCCGGGGGAAGGTCCATCCACGCTCGGCGAGTTCAATGACGGCGCCCAGCAACCCGATTCCCTTGACCCCGCCGCCCTCCATGACCAGATCGGCCAGGTTCGACTGTCCGGCCCGGCCTGCCTGGCCGGATCGACCGGCAGCCTCGGTCGCCTCGGCACCCATCAGCCCGCTGTCACTCACCCTGCACCCCCTCACCCGGAGTCCCAGCCTAGGCGGCCGGGTCCACTACCGGAGTGAGTCGGTGACTCGTGTGCTGATACAGGGTCACACGTTGCCGCGGGCGACGGTCGTGCCGTCGGTGGTCTGCACCTCCACCGTGGCGATGTCGGTGCGGGACAGTGCGGTAGTTCCGTTCACGTCGGTCGAGTGGCCGGGTATCACCCGCCAGGTGTCGAGCTTGTACGACTCGCCGTCCCGGTCCCGCACCACCAGCACGTACTGAGCGGTGGGGTTCGCGTACTGACCGTCATACTCGCAGCGCATCTGGATCCGGGTGCCCCAGGGTTCCTTCCGCAGACTGACCGTGGCATTCACCGGCAGGCCACCAACGGCCTGAAGGGTGACACCCGCGGGTGTCGGCGGGGTGGAGTCGCGCATCGCGAATCCGGCGCCGGCCACGCCCAGACAGGCCGCGACGGCGCCGGCCGCGACGGCCACCCGCCAGCGGGACACCCGCCGTTCCCGACGGGCTGTGCGAACCAGCGAGTTGAGTAGGGCCGGTGGTGGTTCCTCGGTCTCCCCCTCGGCGGCGGCAACCTGGTCGGGGGTCAGCCGGGCAAGAAGCCCGGGAATCCCGGCCAACCCGCTGACCGCGTGCGCACACGGAGCGCATGTGTCCAGATGCACTTCGTAGCGTTGGCGCTCCTCCGGGTCCAGGGCACCCAGGAGGTAGGCGGCGTCGTCCCGCAGGAACGGACAGTTCATGCGGTCACCCCCATCTCCTCCAACGCGAGCTTGAGCGCTCGCAGGGCATAGTGCGTGCGGGACTTGACCGTGCCGGGTGGGATGCCGAGCCGCTCGGCCGCCTCCGCCACGCTGCATCCACGGTAGAAGCACTCCACCAGCACCTGGCGGTGCGCCAGGCTGAGTCGGCGTAGTGCCTCGGCGACCAGCCACGACTGCACCGCCGCCTCGGCGGTGTCAGGACCGGCCACGTCCGGAAGTTGGTCCGTCACCACTTCTGGGCGGACACTGCGTGCCCGCCATTCGTCGATCAACAGGTTGCGCAGGGTCCGAAAGAGCCAGGCCCGGGCCGAACCGCGGGCCGGGTCGAGCACCTCGGGATGCCGCCAGGCACGCAGCAACGACTCCTGCACGGCGTCCTGTGCCCGACCGCGGTCGCCACCGGTAAGTCGCAGCGCGTACGCCCACAGCGCCGAGGAGTGCTCGTCGTGCAGCGCACGCATGAGCTGTGCCTCCGACGCCACCCGTGACCACCTCCGCCCAGGTAGACACGCGATGCGCGCACCATCGGTTCAGACCAGTGTCCCGCATCACGACCCGCGCCAACATGCAGTGAATTCATCTAATTTTGACACGTTCGGGGCGTTTGCGGCAGTGACGAGTATCCCGTGGTGGACCGCCGGAGAGCGCCACCCACGCGCTGGCAGGATGGCGGTCATGCTGCCCGATGACACTGATCGACGACAGGATCCACAACTCGACCGGCACCTCGATGGCGCGCGTGAGTCCACCCGCCGACTGATGGCATCGTTGCACTCGCTCACCGATGCCGAGGCGCGCCGCCCGTCGCTCCTGCCCGGCTGGACCAACGGGCACGTACTCACCCACCTGGCCCGCAACGCCGACGGCATAGCCAGCATCCTCGACGGCGCGCTGCACGGGACCATCCTGCCGATGTACCCGGGCGGTGACACCGCCCGGAACCAGGCCATCCAGGACGGCGCGGGTCGACGTGCGGCCGCCCTGGTGGCCGACCTCAACGAGGCGGCCGGCCGACTCGACGACGCGTGGTCGCGAATGCACGCCGCCGCCTGGCAGCGCGTCGTGGTCCCCCGACTCGGCGAGGTGCCGGCCTGGCAGTTGCTGCCGGCTCGCCGGCGCGAGGTGGAGATCCACCGGGTGGACCTGAACCTGCCTCCGGACCGCGACTACCGGCCGGACACCTGGCCGGCCGAGTTCGTCGCCGACCTCGTCTCTCACCTGGTCGAAACCGGGTTGGGCCGCCGGATGCCCACCGATCTGACCCTGGACCTGGTGGCGACCGACACCGGTGCGCGGTGGACCGTCGGCAGCGGTCAGCGCCGCGCCGAGGTGTCCGGGCCGGCCTGGGCACTGGGCTGCTGGTTGGCTGGGCGCACCGCGCGGGTGGGCGAGGCGCTGGCCGGCGACCCGCCCGACCTCGGCCCGTGGCGGTAGTCCGTCCGGTGTGTCATACGCCAGCCGGACCGCGACCCGACGCACAGAACGCCAGCTAGCTCGCGACTGCGGCTTCCGCTGGCCGCGAAGGCGGATGGCCTGTCAGGGTGACCAGTCCATCGGGCGAGGTGACCCGGATCGCCCGGTCTGGATGCCCGGTGATCCGCCACTGTTTGGTGTGCACGAATCCGATGTGGTGCGCCCAGCACAGGAGCAGGAGGTTGTCCACACGGGTGTGTCCGCCGTGCGCCCAGTGCCGGATGTGGTGCGGCGTGCACCAGATGGCGGGTTGGTCACAGCCGGGCCACCGGCAACCCCGGTCGCGGACCTCCACCGCGCGGCGCAGCGCGGACGTGATCACCCGCACCGCACGGCCGACGTTCAACGGAAGCCCGCGGGCGTCGACGGTGATCGTGCTCACGGTCGCGTCGCAGGCCACGCCCCGGGCGGCCCCGCCAACGAGATGGGTGCCGTATCCCGATGTGGCTGGAGCCGCACCCGGCTCACCGGCCAGCGTGGTCTGCTCCACGACCAGGTTCACGTGGGGGCGCACCTCGTGTCTCGGGGGCAGCACACCAGCATCGAGCGCCGCCTGGCATACACCGGCCAGACCGTCCGCGCGCCGCTGCCGCGGGGTGCGTCCGTCCGCCGCGCCGGCGCGTCGGGCGAACGCGTCCACCGCGGTCTTCACGGCGAGCCCGGAGGCCGGATCCAGCGTGCCGTCCACCCTCCACGACCCGTCCAGCAGCTCGGAGATCCACAGGTACCGGCGGTCGTGTTGCCGTGCGGCGTCGCGTTGCGCGCCATCGGCGTCGGCCCGGTAGCGGATCATCTCACCGAGACGGCGGACGTCGCTCGGTGAGGCGCCACCGGCTGCGGCCTCGCGCAGGATCGGCTCGGCGTCGGCCATGTGCTCGGCACCCAGCCTCTGGCTGGCGTGGGCGATCACCACCGCGTGATCGGCACTGATCTGACCATCCTGCAGCGCCTGAGCGGTGTCCTCCAGGCCGCGCAACTCCCTCGCGGTTGCCACTGCCTGCCCGGCGTGCCCCGGCAGCATTCGCAGGAACTGCCGGGCGAACTGCCCGGTGGAGGCACACCCGACCACCTCGGCCCCACCAGCCGCATCCAACGCGCCCAGCAGCCGCAGGACCTCACCGGCCAACCGGTCGGCATACCGGCAGGCCGCGGTCAACTCCTCGACCAGGGCCGCGGGCGGCATCCCGGCCGGGTCCAACCCGGCCAGCCTGGTCAGCGGATCCTCCATCGAACACATGTTCTAGAACCTAGCTCGCCCACCAGCCCTTCGCCTCACCCGCCCGAGTGAATCTCAGGCGGTCCGGGCCACCACGAAGTCGGCAAGCAGGGCCAGCGCGTCACGGGCCGGCACGTCCGGCAGTTCCGACAGCAGCGCGGCGGCCCGGCCGGCGTAGGCCCCGAGCGTCCGGCGGGCCCGGCCCATCGCCGCCGACGAACGCAGCAGTACCAGCGCCTCGGCGTGCGGCCCGTCGTCGGTGAGCGGCCCGGCCAGCAGGTCCCGCAGCCGCGCCTCGGCCGGGTCGTCCGAGGCCAGCGCGTACAGCACCGGCAGGGTTTGCACACCCTCGCGCAGGTCGGTACCCGGGGTCTTGCCCGACACGGCCCGCTCGGCGGTCACGTCGATCAGATCGTCGGACAACTGGAACGCCACCCCGATCGCCTCGGAGTATCGCCGCACCACGTCCACGGTCGGCGCCGGTACCCCGGCGAACATCGCCCCGAACAGCCCGGAGGTGGCGATCAGGGAACCAGTCTTCTCGGTGATCACGTGCAGGTAGTGCGCCACCGGGTCGGCGCCCGGCCCCGGGCCCACCGTCTCCAGGATCTGCCCGGTGCACAGCCGCTCGAAGGTACGGGCCTGGATCCGCACCGCCTCGGGGCCCAGGTCGGCCAGGATCGACGACGCCCGGGAGAACAGGAAGTCGCCGGTCAGGATGGCCACCGTGTTGTCCCAGCGGGCGTTGGCCGAGACCGCGCCCCGGCGGAGGGCGGCCTGGTCCATCACGTCGTCGTGGTACAGCGTGGCCAGGTGGGTCAGCTCCACCACCACCGCGGCCGGCACCACCTCCGGCGCGGCCGGCTCACCGAAGTGCGCCGCCAGCAGCGCCAGCAGCGGGCGGAACCGCTTCCCGCCGGCCGCGACCAGGTGCCCCGACGTCTCGGTGACGAACGGGTACTCGCTGCGCACGCTGCCGCGCAGCAGCTCCTCGACCCGGTCCAGCCCCACCCGCACCGCCGACTCCAGCGACGGATCGGCGAACGCCAGGCCGGCCAGGCCGACGCCGCCGGGGCCATCGCCATGGCCCTGTGTTCCGGTCACGGTCCCCCCGTCGTGGCGACGGGCCTCAGCCCGCGAAGAACGAAGCCTTGTCGGCCAAGTCCAAGAACGCCTGGGGGACGATACCCAACACCAGCGTGCCGATCACGCCGACGCCGAGTGCCACCTGCGTCGCCCAGCCCGGGACGGCCACCGTCGGACCGTTCTCGGCCGGCTCGGAGAAGTACATCATGACGATGACCCGCAGGTAGAAGAACGCCGCGACCGCGCTGGCCAGCAACGCGATCACCACCAGCGGTCCGGCAGTGCTGAACGCGGCCCGGAACACCACGAACTTGCCGATGAACCCGCTGGTCAGCGGGATACCGGCGAAGGCAAGCATGAACAGGGTGAACACCCCGGCCACCACCGGCGAGCGCTTGGCCAGCCCGGCCCACTGGGACAGGTGGGTCGCCTCGCCGTCCGCACCGCGCACCAGGGTGACCACCCCGAACGCGCCGACCGTGGCCAGCCCGTAGGCGAGCAGGTAGAACAGCACGCTGGACAGACCCCGCCCGTTCAGTGCGATCAGCCCGACGATGATGAATCCGGCGTGCGCGATCGAGGAGTAGGCCAGCATCCGCTTGATGTCGGTCTGGGTCAGCCCGAGGATCGCCCCCACCAGCATGGTGACGATGGCGACGCCCCACATCATCGGCCGCCAGTCCCAGTTCGTGGTGCCGAACGCGACGAAGAACACCCGGACCAGCGCGCCGAACGCGGCGATCTTGGTGCAGCCGGCCATCAGCGCGGTGACCGGTGTGGGCGCACCCTGGTACACGTCCGGCGTCCAGGTGTGGAACGGTGCCACGCTGGCCTTGAACAGCAGGCCGATGGCCAGCATGGCCAGGCCGCCGAAGAGCAGCGCGTCGCCCTTCTGGCTGCCGCCCGCGGCGGCCCGGATGCCGGCCAGGTTCACCGTGTTGGCGAACCCGTACAGCAGCGCCAGGCCGTAAAGGAAGAACGCCGAGGCGAACGCGCCGAGCAGGAAGTACTTGACCGCCGCCTCCTGGGACAGCAGCCGGCGTCTGCGGGCCAACCCGGCCAACAGGTACAGCGGAAGCGACAGCACCTCCAGCGCCACGAACATGACCAGCAGGTTGTTCGACGCGGCGAACACCATCATGCCCGACAGCGCGAACGTGGTCAGCGGGAAGACCTCGGTCTGCATGTGCCGGGACACCGTCTGCCGACGGTCCGGCCCGCTGCCGGCCGGCAGCGCCGCCTGCGCGACGAACGCGCCGCCGCCCACGTCGACCGAGCGTTCGGACATCAGCAGCACCGACAGGATTCCCAACCCGGCCAGGGTGCCCTGGATGAACAGAGCCGGGCCGTCCACCGCGACCGCGCCGGCCACCGTGGTCTCCACCCGGCCGGCCAGCACGATGGTGGCGATCAGGGCCGCGGCCAGCCCGCCCACCGCGAGCACGACCTGGGTTGACCACCGGTACGCCCGCGGCACGAACGCCTCGACCAGCACGCCGACGCAGGCCACACTCAGCACGATCAGCACCGGCGACAGGCCGCTGTAGGACACCGACGGTGCGTGCACCTCACCGGCCGCGAGCAGGGCGGGGCTCACTTGCTGCCTCCAGGTTGCGCGGTGACGCCCGCGGTCGGAGCGGGGTCGCTCTGGTGTACGTCGTGCAGGGTGGCGTTGACCGCCGGCCGGATCACGTCGAGCACCGGCTTGGGGTAGATGCCCAGCACCAGGACCAGCGCCAGCAGCGGGGCGATCGCCCACGCCTCGCGGGCGGAGATGTCCCGGAACCCCTTTGCCTTGTCCGAGACCGGTCCGTGGAACATCCGCTGGTACATGATCAGGATGTACAGCGCGGCCAGGATGATGCCCAGCGTGGCCAGCACCGCGTACACCGGGTGCCGGGTGAAGGTGCCCACCAGCACCAGGAACTCACTCACGAAGGTGCTCATACCCGGCAGCGCCAGCGAGGACAACCCGGCGATGAGGAACGCCCCGCCGAGCAGCGGCGCGGCCCTGGCCACCCCGTTGTAGTCGCTGATCTGCCGGCTCTGGCCGCGTGCGATCAGCAGTCCCACCACCAGGAACAGCGCGCCGGTGGACAGCCCGTGGTTGACCATGTAGAAAACCGCGCCGGTGCCACCCTGCGAGGTGAACGCGAAGATGCCCAGCCCGATGAAGCCGAAGTGTGCCACCGAGGTGTAGGCGACCAGCCGCTTCATGTCCTTCTGCCCCATGGCCAGCATGGCCGCGTACAGCACGCCGATGACCGACAGCACCAGCACGGCCGGGGCGAAGTAGCGCGACGCGTTGGGGAACAGCGGTAGGCAGTACCGCAGGAACCCGAACGTGCCGACCTTGTCCAGCACGCCGACCAGGATCGCCGCGCCCCCGATCGGCGCCTCGGCGCCGGCGTCGGGCAGCCAGGTGTGGAACGGCACCAGCGGCGCCTTGATCGCGAACGCGATGAAGAAGCCGAGGAACAGCAGCCGCTCGGTGTTCTGGTTCATCGCCATGCCGATGAGCTGGGTGAACTCGAACGTGCCGTGTCCGTGGTGGTTGGCGGCCGACACCACGAACAGGCCGATCACCGAGGCAAGCATGAGCAGGCCGCCGAGCAGGCTGTAGAGGAAGAACTTGACCGCCGCGTACTGCCGGCGCGGCCCGCCGAAGCCGCCGATCAGGAAGTACATCGGCACCAACATGGCCTCGAACAGCACGTAGAACAGCAGTACGTCGGTGGCGGAGAACACCCCGACCATGAACGCCTCAAGCAGCAGCAGCAGCGAGAAGAACACCCGCGGGCTGCGCCGGCCGGGCGCCCGTTCGTGCCAGGAGGCCAACACCACGGCCGGGGTGAGCACCGCGACCAGCGCGACCAGCACCAGCGCGATGCCGTCCACGCCGAGCGCGAAGTTCGCGCCCAGCGCCCTGATCCAGGTGTAGGACTGGGTGAACTGGAACCGGGCGCCCTTCGGGTCGAACGCGGCGCACATCACCACGGTGACCGCCAGGGTGACCAGCGAGAAGGCCAGCGTGACCTGCTTGGTCAGCCGGATCTGGTCCCGGGGAATCAGCGCGACCAGCGCCGACCCGGCCAGCGGCACCAGCAACAGCACCAGCAGAAAAGGAAAGTTACTCATGCGTGTCCTCGCTTCGCTCCGGGCACGCATGAGGCACAGGCACCCTGTGCCATCTGATTCGCTCGCCAAGGCTCACTCATGCGTGTCCTCGCTTCGCTCCCCGGGCACGCATGAGGCACAAGTACCCTGTGCCATCTGATTCGCTCGCCAAGGCT
>DASULA010000492.1:0-11959 GCA_036278435.1 Mycobacteriales bacterium
GTTCCCGACCGTGCCGCTGCTCGCCGCCGCCGGCATCCTGGGCCTGGTCCTGCTCGCCGAGCGCGCCGCGTCGGTGCGCTGGCCCCGGCTGGCCCCGCTGGCCGGCCCGACGCTGGCCGGCCCGACGCTGGGCGGTCCGGCCGCCGCCGGGGCCGACCCGCTCGGCCTGGAGGCGACCCGACCGGACCTCCGGGTCACCGACGCCCCCGTCCCGGACGACCCGCCACCGGCCAGAGCCGACCAGAACGACCCACCTGACAGGGTCGACGGCGGGGATTCCCGACCGGACTGATCGGGCTGTGGTCCTCCGACGCCGCGACGTCGGTCGTGTTCCCACCGGCCGAACCGGCCGTCACGGAGCGGGCGAACTTTCCCCCGCCGCCAGCAGCCGCTGTCCGAGGACGCGGGCGGCCTGTTGGATCTCGGCGCACTTCACGATCCGGTACGGCGCAGGGATCGCGGCGAGCCGCTCGGCGTACCACGTCGGGTTGCCGGTGCTGCCGGTCAGGCGGGTGGTGGTGGCGTCGAGCGGTTCGAGCCGTCCGAGGGTGCGGGGGAGGCAACGCGCCAGGGTGTCGACGGGTGCGTGGACGAGGATGTCGACGTCGTACTCCCATCCAGCGGCGAGATGCTCCTCCAGCGTGGCGACTGGGTCGAGGTCGTCCGGCGGGCTGAACGCCTCGTCGAGCACCTGCACCGCGCGGACCCGGTCGATCCGGTACGCCCGCCGGGCGTGGGTGGGGTGGGACCGGCACAGCAGGTACCACCGGCCGTGGCGTACCACGACCGCCCACGGGTCAACCTGCGTGACCCACTCCGACCCGGCCTCGGAGCGGTAGTCCAGCCGCACTCGCCGGTGGTCCGAGCAGGCCCGCACCAGGGCGGCCGTGGTCGCCGGGTCGGGTCGGGCGGCGGCCCGGTCGGGGGCCGGCGCGGTGGCCCGTCGGACCGCTTCTGCCTGGGCGGCGGCCGACTCGGGAAGTGCCCGCATGATCTTGCCGAGCGCGCTGCCGACCGGGTCGGTGGGATCGCCCGGGTCGTGGTGGCCGTCGAGGACGGCCATGACCAGGCCGAGGGCCTCCGCGCCGCTGAACGTCAGCGGCGGAAGCCGCAGGCCGCGGCCGAGGCGGTAGCCGCCGTGAGGCCCGCGGACCGACTCGATCGGGATGCCGGCCTCGCGGAGGATGCCGACGTACCGCCGGGCGGCACGCTCGGTGACGCCGAGCTTGTCGGCGAGCCGGTCCGCGGTGATACCCGGGCTGCCCTGGAGCAGTTCGAGGGCCAGCAGCGCCCGTGCCGTGGGGCTCACGTCGTGTTTCACGGCACTCCACGATCCGGAAGCAGAACGTCCGGAACCGAACCTAACATGCCCGCCATGACCGAGAACATCATGCTGGACACCACGATTCACGAACCGTCCATGACGGCCGGCGAGGTCGAGATGCTGCTCTTCGCGCTGGAGCGCTCCCGCGCCCAGTTCGCCTGGAAGTGCGGCGGCCTGGACGCGGCCGGCCTGCGCCGGCCGTACCCGCCGTCGGCGATGACCCTGGGTGGCCTGCTCAAACACCTGGCCTGGGTCGAGGACAGCAAGGTCGCCACGCACCTGACCGGGCAGCCCGTCGGGTCGCCCTGGAACGCGGTCGACTTCACCGCCGACCCCGACTGGGAGTGGCACACCGCTGCCGAGGACTCCCCCGGCGATCTCTACGCTCTCTGGCAGGGCGCCGTGGAGCGCGCCCGGGTCGCGTGGGCCGCGGCGCTGGCCGACGGGGGACCCGACCGGCCGTCGAAGTACACCACCCGCTCCGGCCAGTCACCCAACATCCGGCGTTTCCTGGTCGACCTGCACGACGAGTACGCCCGCCACGTCGGCCACGCCGACCTGCTCCGCGAGGCCGTCGACGGCCTGGTCGGGGAGGACCCGCCGCAGCCATCATGACGGCCTGGGAAACGCGGGTCTGGAGGGATTTTGACGGAATGGACCTGACGTTCAGCGGCGAGCTCTGGTACTGGCGGGGCCCGGCGCCCTGGTATTTCGTCACGGTTCCGAACGAGGAGAGCCGCGACCTGCGCGCCGTGTCCGGCGCGGTCAGCTACGGGTGGGGGATGATCCCGGTCACCGCGCGGATCGGCGCCACCAGGTGGGAGACCTCGCTGTTTCCCAAGGACGGGCGCTACGTGGTACCGGTGAAGACGACGGTGCGCAGGGCCGAGGGGCTCGACGAGGGCGACACCGTGACGGTCCGGCTGACCGCCGCCGGCCCGCGGTGAGGACAGTGGCGACGGCGGCGTCCGGGTCGGGTCCGGCAAGCGGGCGCGTGTCGGCGGCGCCACGCTGGCGATGGTCACCGGCGACTCCCTGGTCGACGGCTACCTGCTGATCGCCTACACCGTCGTCTCGCTGGTGAACACGAGTGGCGGTGACCGCGGGCCGGCGTTGCCGACCGCGACTGCTCCGCCTGGTCGGCGCGAGCCGGTCCAGATGATCCGCACCGCCAGCGCCCGCGCACGACCGTCGCCACCAGGAGGGGGCAGCACCGCGCCCGAGCGCTCCACGCTCCGGCGGATCGGTGTGTGGGACCGTCCGGTGTCGTAGGGTGCGCGGAGTGTTGTGGAGGTGGGTGTCGATGAGCCGCACCGGTCATCCGTTGTTCGCCCGCTTCTACGCGTGGGCCGGCCCGCGGATGGAACCCGCTCTCGGGACCCACCGGCGGGCGCTGCTGGATGGCCTGTCCGGGCGGGTGATCGAGGTCGGTGCCGGCTCCGGGCTGAACTTCCCGCACTACCGGCCCGGGGTCACCGGCGTGCTGGCGGTCGAACCCGAACCGCACCTGCGCGAGCTGGCCCGGCGGGCGGCCAGGCAGGCGCTGGTGCCGGTCGAGGTGGTCGACGGGCTGGCCGAGCGGCTGCCCGGCGAGGATGGCGGGTTTGACGCGGCGGTGGCGGCGCTGGTGCTGTGCTCGGTCGCCGACCAGCACGGCGCGCTCACCGAGATAGCCCGCGTGCTCAGGCCGAGCGGCCGGTTGCGGTTCCTCGAACACGTCGCCGCCGAGAGTGCTGGCCTGCGCCGGGTCCAGCGCGCCGTGGACGCCACCGTCTGGCCGCACTTCGTCGGTGGGTGTCACACCGGCCGGGACACCGCGGCGGCGATCACCGCCGCCGGGTTCACCATCGAGCGCCTCCACCACTTCCGCGTTCCCGAGGGTGGCGTCGGTTTCCCCACCAGCCCGCACATCCGCGGCACCGCGCTCTGGAACCCAAAACCGAACGGTGAACCGGCTACCCCATCCGGGTACGGAACCTGAGGTTTTCGCGAGAAAACCTACGCAGGTAACCGGTTACACGTGAGGTTTTCGCGAGAAAACCTCAAGCCCGGCCCGGCGCCGTGGTCAGGCGCGCCTGCGGGCGGTGAACAGGAGGTACTCCCAGTCCATCACCAGACCGTCGGTGCCGCGCCCGTGGCGGCGGGCGTGGTCGTCCAGGTCGCGGTCCAGCGCGGCGACCCGGTCGGGTTGGCCGGACAGGCCGCGGTAGGCGGCGGTCGTCGGCCCGTAGTTGGCCTTGAAGTACTCGCGGAAGTCGCGCGGTTCGGCGAACCGGTCCACGGTGACCGCCTGCCGGCGCGCCACCACGTCGGTGACCCCGGTCCCCAGCAGCGACCGCACGTACTCCTCGCTGCCCCACCGGGGTGCCGGCTGGGTGCCCGGCGGGGGTGCGGGCAGGTACGGCTTCATCACCGTGAACATCTGCCCGACGAACCCCTCGGGCGTCCAGTTGGCCAGCCCGATGGTGCCGCCCGGCCGGCAGACCCGCAGCAGTTCGTCGGCGCTGGCCTGGTGGTGCGGGGCGAACATCACCCCCACGCAGGACATGACCACGTCGAACTCGCCGTTGCCGAACGGCAGGGCCTCGGCGTCGGCCGGCCGCCACTCGATGCTCGCCCCGCGTCGGGCGGCCGCCGCCCGCCCGGCCTCCAGCAGTTCGGGCGTCAGGTCGGCCGCGACCACGCTGGCCCCGGCCAGCGCGGCCGGGATCGCGGCGTTGCCCGACCCGGCGGCCACGTCGAGCACCCGGTCGCCGGGTCGCACGCCGCACGCCTGTACCAGGAGCGCGCCCAGGTCCGGGATGACGTCGGCGGCGACCGCCGCGTAGTCACCCAGTGCCCAGGTGGCCCGGTGCTTGGCCTTCAGTGCCTTGTCATCGACTGCCGTGCTGATGGGTGTGGTCATTGGGTGCCCCCTCGGTCGCCTGTCCGATGGGCACAGACGCTAGGAGTCGCGGCAGCCACGGCCTAGTACATGATCTGTACCGCTTGGCGCTAGCCTGCTGGGTATGACGTCGGCGTACCGCCAGTTCTGCCCGGTGGCCAAGGCCATGGAACTGCTCGACGAGCGGTGGACCCTGCTGGTGATCCGCGAACTGCTGACCGGCGCGCAGCGGTTCAACGAGCTGCGCCGGGGCCTGCCCCGGATGTCGCCCACGCTGCTGTCCCGGCGGCTGCACCAGCTCACCCGCGCCGGCGTGGTGGCCAGGCACGCCGACGGCGGCGACGTGCGGTACGTCCTGACGCCGGCCGGCCACGAACTGCGCCCGGTCGTCGAGGCGCTGGGCGCCTGGGGTGTCCGCTGGGTGGGCGAGCTGGGCGACGAGGACCTGGACCCCAAGCTGCTGCTGTGGGACATGCACCGCAACGTCGACAGCACCGCCGTGCCGGACGGGCGAACCGTCGTGCGCTTCCGGTTCCCCGACGCCGCCCCCGGCGTCCGCGACTGGTGGCTGGTGATCACCGGTGAGGACGTGGACGTGTGCGACACCGACCCCGGTCACGCCGTCGCGGTCACGGTGACCGCCAGCCTGCGCGGCATGGTCCGGGTGTGGCGCGGCGACGTGACCTGGCCGGCCGCCCTGCGCGCCGGCACCGTCCAATTGGACGGCCCCCGGACCCTCTGCCGAGCCCTACCCCGCTGGTTCACCCTCTCCGACTTCGCCGCCACCCCCCGCCCCACCCAGCCATCCGAAGGACACACCCCGATCGGCACAGGTGTTGGTCCGCTTGACCGGTGAGAAGATCGCCGCCGATCTTGGTCAAAGAGGCGTTATGAGAGCGATCTTAAGAGCCTTTTGGCCAAGATCGGCGGGGTGGTGGGCCAGCGCGGCACCAGCCTGAGGATGGTCGCCCGGCTGGCCGAGGTGCTGCGCGTGCCCAATCTCGGTGATCTTCTCGACGGCGACGCGCCCACCCCACACACCCCGACCTGGTCCGCATCCGCACCGCGGTCCTGTCGCCGCTCGCCGACGCCGCGCCGCCGCGTGCGTGGCGCGGGTACGGAACGGGCCGTGGTTCGAAGCGGAGCGGGAACGCGCCGGTTCTTATCGGTCGCGGGCCGGCGCGGCACGCCCGGCCCGCGACCGATGGGGTCAGCGGGTGCCGCGGCCCCCGCAGTGGCGGCATGGGCGGCGGGCGAGTGTCCCGCCCAGCCGGCTGATCTCCTGGTACAGGATGCCCTTGCCCAGGCAGTGCGGGCAGGGGATGGGGCGTCGCCGTCGAAGCATGGACCGCCTCCAGGTGGGCTGTCGACCGCCCACGTGACCGCGAGCGTACCCACACAGTAACCGCGCCACTACGCAAAGTCCAGACATGATTTCTTGCATGACGTTAAATCGTTGATTCTTGCGAAGGCCGGTCCCCCCAGGTCCCGCGCCGCCGTCACCCGTCGAGTTCGTCGGGGTCGTCAAGGGCCGAGATGCGGGTTTGGATGGCCTCCGCGGTGACCTGGGGATCCCAGGTGTGGGTGATGCCGCGGGGAGTGAGGAGGTCCAGGGCGGTCTGCCAGTGGTGCCGGGCTGACTCACGGTCGCCCAGCGCCAGAAGGGCACACGCCAGGCCGTCGTGGGCGCGGGCCTGGTCGTCGGGTTGACCCAGTTCGGTGGCCAGGTCCAGCGCGGCGGTGTGGCAGGCGACGGCTCGGCCCTGGCGGTCCAGGGCGTGGTTGACCCGGCCGCAGCCCTGGTGCGCCTCGAACTGGAAGTGCCGGCTGCCCACCCGCCGAGCGATGCCCAACCCCCGCAGGTAGTAGCGGGCCGCCTGCCGATGGTGCCCCTGGGCCAGGTGGACGTCGCCCAGCCCGTCCAGCGCGTCAAGTTCGCCGGGACGGTGGTTGATCCGGCGGGCCACACCGCGCACCTGCCGGTAGTAGCTGGCGGCCTGTCGGTGATAGCCCAGGGCCAGATGGACGTCACCGAGCCCGTCCAGGGCGTCCAGTTCGCCGAGCGGATTGTCGATCTGGCGGGCCATGCCCAGGGCCCGCTGGAAACAGTCGGCGGCCTGCTGCGGGCGACCCCGCAGCAGGTGGACGTCGCCGAGGCCGTTCAGCGCGTCCACCTCGCCGGGGCGGTGGCTGGCCCGCTCGGCGAGGTCGAGCGCCCGGGTGAAACAGTCCGCGGCCCGTTCGTGGCGCCCCTGCCAGCGGTGGGCGTGGCCCAGGCCGGCGAGCGCGGTCACCTCACCGACGCGGTCACCGACCGAGCGGGCGATGCCCAGAGCCCGCGCGTGCAGCCGCAGGGCATCGCCGGAGTAGCCGCCGGTGCGCAGGTGGCGGTGCAGGGTCTGCGACTGGTGCGCGGTGTGGTCGGCCCAGCCGTTCCCGGCCAGGTGGGCGGCGGCCAGCAGGTTGTCCAGTTCGGCGCCCAGCCACCCGGCCGCCACCGCCGGGTCGTCGAGTTCGGGCGTGGGGGTGGTCGGCGGCCGGGGGCGGGGACGCTGGGCGAGGCCGTGCGGGTAGACCGCGTCCATGGCCAGGGTGGTGGCGTGGGCGTAGTGGTCGAACAGGCGGCCGAGCGCCGCCCGGCGGTCGGAGTCGCCCTCGGCCGCGACCAGTTCGGCGGCATAGGTGCCGACCAGGCCGTGCAGGGCATAGCGCTGGTAGGCCGGTTGCTCGGCCAGACTGACCGCGCACAGGTCGTCGAGCAGCCGGCGGGCGTGCTCGGCGGTGGTGTCGGCCAGCGCGGCCAGCGCGTACGGGTCGAGGTGGGACCCGGGGTGCAGGCCGAGCCGGCGGAACGCGGTCCGTTGGTCGTCGGTGAGGTGGTGATAGGACACGGCCAGGGCGGCGGCCACGCTGCGTTCACCGTCGGACAGCGCGTCCAGCCGCCGGCGGCTGCGTAACTCCTCGTCCAGTTCGGCGGCCAGATGGGCCGGGGCCATCGCCCGGGTGGTTCTCAACCGGGCGGCGGCGATCCGGACGGCCAGCGGCAGACATTCGCACAGCTCGACGATGCGTTCCATCGGCCGGGTGTCGTTACCGGTGACCCGGTCGGCGAGGATCGCGCGGAACAGGGCGACCGCGTCGGAGGCCGGCAGGGCACTCAGTCCGATGTGGACGGCGGTGTCCAGGCCGGCGAGGTGGCGGCGGCTGGTGACCAGTACCAGGCAGCCGGGCGTGGACGGCAGCAGCGGGCGGACCTGGGTCTCGGACGCGGCGTTGTCCAGCACGACCAGCACCCGGCGGTGCGCCAGCACCGACCGGTACAGCGCCACCCGCCCGTCCGAGTCGGGGGGAATCTGTCCGCCGGGGACACCCAGCCCGCGCAGCAGCGTGTCCAGCGTCGCCTCGGGTGGGGCGGGGTCGGTGTCGGGGGTGAACCCGCGCAGGTCGCAGAACAGCACCCCGTGGTCGAACCGGTCGGCCAGCCGGTGTCCGGCGTGGACGGCCAGGGCGGTCTTGCCGACCCCGGCCATCCCCTCCACCACGGCGACCACCGGCGCGCCAGGGGCCGGCTGCTCCGTCGGGGGCGACACGTCGAGCAGGCAGGCGAGTTCGTCGTCGCGGCCGACGAAGTGGCTGGTGTCGGGCGGCAGTTGGAACGGCACAGTGGACGGTCGCACCGGCGGCGAGGCCCGGTGGCCGGCGCGCACGTCAGCGGCGGCCCGGGCCAGCTTCGGGTGCACGGGCCTGCGGTTGGCCTGGGCGTCCCGTTCGGCCTTGGCGCAGTGGCCTTCGGCTTCCTCGGTGCGTCCGGTGGCGTGCAGCGCGCGGATCAGGGCGGCGAGCAGGCCGGGGCGTTCGGGATGGTGGCCGGCCAGGTCGCGGAGCCGGTCGAGGACCTGGTCGGCCCGGCCCCGGTCCAGTTCGAGTTCGGCCAGGTCCTCCTCGGCGTCCAGCCGGCGGGCGTCCAGGGCGTTGGCGAGCAGCCGGATCCCGGGCAGGGTGATGCCGGGCAGCGCGGCCGGGCCGCGCCACAGGTCCAGGGCCCGGCCGAACCGGTGCACGGCCTGTTCCGGGTCGGTGTTGCGCAGCGCCCGGGCACTGGTCACCAGGGTGTCGAACCGGGCCGCGTCCACGGCGTGGTCGGGCACGTCGATGCGGTAGTCGGGCCGGCCGACGATGGTGACCCCGGCGGGCCCGAGTACCCTTCGCAGGCCGGCGATGTAGTGGTAGACGCTGTCGGGCCGGACCGATGTGGACCGGCCCCATGCGTCGTCGGCTATCTGCTGGCGGGAGACCCTCTCGTTGCGGTGGTGCAGCAGGGCGATGAGCACGGCCTGCGCTGTTGGGCCGCCCACCCTGACCGGCCGCCCGCGGCACAGTACGTTGAACTCGCCGAGCAGTTCGAACCGCGCCGGGAAACCGCCGTCCGCGGGGGCGGTTCCGCCGGTGTCGGATGTGGACTGGGCGGACACGGCAGTGGGCACCCCTCACGTCGTGAGACACCGCCGCCTGAACCGGTGTGCCGGCGATGTGGGTGGTCCGTGCTGTCCGGGGGCCCGAGGGATGGCCTCGCCCGGTTCGTCGGACAGGTCGCACTGTGATCACACGGTAACCGTAGTTACTCAATGGAGTCAAGATAACGCTTAAGATTCTATTTCTTACATCAGGTCTTGCCGATGCTCCACCCCCCGGCACGGTCACCTACGTGAGGGTGGTCGACGCCACCACCGGCATCGATGGGTCCTGCGTCACGCTCCTTCCCGGAACGCCAGAGACTCGTGACTATCTGTATGCCGTGCTCCGCCCCGCGCCGACCTTCCCGATGAGGAGGTCGACCAGTTCATCGACCGCGGATGTGCCTGAGCACGATCCTCACCCGGGACAAACCCACCGCCGCCGAGGCTGCCCGCGGTTATCGAGGCAGCAGGACGCCCAGTGCCCCTGCCGCCGGTCCGCGACCGCTACGCTGTCCCACCCTCCTGCCGATCGAGTTCGGCCAGCCGGGCGCGGATGGCGTCCGCGGTGACCTGCGGGTCGTCGGTGTGGGTGATGTCGTGTGTGACGACGATGTCCAGGGCGATCCGCCAGTGTCGCAGGGCCAAGGCGCGGCCGCCGAGCGCCAGATAGGCGTGGGCGAGCCCGTCATGCGCGCGAGCTTGGTCGATGGCATGGTCCAGGTCGGTGGCCAGATCGAGCGCTGCGGTGTGGCTGATGAGGGCCCGGCTGTGGTCGCCGACGGCGCGATGGACCCGGCCCATGCCTTGATGGGCTCGGAGCTGGTAGTCGATGTCGCCAGTCCGGGAGGCGACGTCCAGCATCTGTTCGAAGCAATCGGCAGCCTGGTCATACCGACCTTGTCCGAGGTGGATGTTGCCGATACCGCGCAGCCCGCCGAGTTCGCCGACCCGGTTGCCGGTGGCGCGGGAGAAGTCCCGCACCCGCCGGAAGTAGTCGAAGGCTTGTTCAGGGCTGCCCTGCGCCAGGCGGACGGCATCGAGGCCGGTCAGTGCGTTCAGTTCGCCGCTGCGGTGGCCGGTGGCGCGGGCGATCTCCAGTGCCTGTCCGAAGTAGTCGGTGGCCCGCTCGTACTGGTCCTGAATCAGGTGGACAACGCCGAGGCCGTTCAGCGCGTTCAGTTCGGCGCGGTCACCGATCTCCCGGGCGATGTCCAGTGCCTGCCTGAAGCAGGTGGTGGCCCGGTCGTATTGGCCCTGAACCAGGTGGACAGTGCCGAGGCCGTTCAGTTGGCTCACCTCGCCGCCGTGGTTGCCGGTCGCGTGGGCGAGTTCCCGTGCCTGGACGAAGTGGGAGGCCGCCTGCTCGTGCTGGCCCTGCGCCAGGTAGTCCCAGCCGATGCCGTTCAGCGCGTTCAGTTCGCCGCCGTGGTGACCCGTGGCGCGGCCGATCTTCAGCGCCCGCCCGAAGCATTCGGCGGCCCGTTCGTATTGCCCCTGCGTTCGGTGGATGTGGCCGAGTCCGGTCAGCGCGTCCTGTTCGCCGGTGCGGTGGCCGGTGGTCTGGGCGATCTTCAGCGCCCGTTCGTAACAGCCGGCGGCCCGCTCGTGCCGACCCTGTGCGTAGTACACCTGCCCGAGTCCGGTCAGCGCGGCGAGTTCACCGATGCGGTTGCCCACCACCTGGGCGGCGTCCAGCGCGTGGTGGTGCAGTGTTTCGGCGCCGGCATAGCGGCCGCGGGTGCGCAGGTGGCGCGCGAGGGTGGCCGACTGGTGGGTGGTGTGGTCGGGCCAGCCGTGCATGGCAGCGTGGGTGGCGGCGGTGAGGAGGTTGTCCAGATCGGCATCCAGCCACGCCTCGGCCGTCGCTGGGACGTCGAGGTCCGGGATGGGGGTGTGCGGTGCGGGTGGGTTGGGCCGCTGGTCGGCCTCGAACGGGTACACCGCGTCCATGGCCACCGACGCGGTGTGGGCGTAGTGGTGGAACAGCCGGGTGAGGGCGGCCCGCCTCTCCGGTTCGGGGTCGGTGGCGGCCACCTCGGTGGCGTAGGTGGCGACCAGGTCGTGCAGGGTGTAACGGTGGTAGCTGGGCTGATCGGTGAGGCTGACCGCATGCAAGTCGTCCAGGAGCTGCTGGGCGTGTTCGACGGTGGTCATCGCAAGGGCAGCCAGGGCGTAGGGTTCGATGTCCGGGCCGGGGTGTAGGCCGAGTAGCCGGAACGCATGCTGTTGTTCGGCGGTGAGGTGCCGGTAGGACACGGCCAGGACCGCGGCGACCGAGCGGTCTCCGTCGGAGAGCCCGGCGAGGTGCTTCTTCTCCTTCAGTTCCTCGTGGAGTTCGGTGTGTAGATGGTGTGGGGTCATGGCATGGCTGGTCTTCAGCCGGGCAGCCGCTATTCGGACCGCCAGCGGCAGGTGCCCGCACAACCGGGCGATCTCTTCGACGGTCTGCTGGTCGCCGCCATTGACCCGGTCGCCGGCCACAGCGCGGAACAGCGTGACCGCGTCGAGTTCGGGCATGACACCCAGGACCAGATGCGTGGCGTCGTCGAGGCCGGCGAGCCGGCGGCGGCTGGTGACCAGCACCAGGCAGCCACCCGCACCGGGCAGCAGGGGACGGACCTGGTCCTCGGTGTACGCGTTGTCCAACACGATCAGTACCCGCCGCCTGGCCAGCAGCGTCCGATAGAGAGCGACCCGGGCGTCGAGGTCGGGTGGGATGCGCTCTCCCGGAACTCCCAGCCCGCGCAGTAGGGTATCCAGGGCGTGGTCGGGTGGGGTGGGCTCGGCGCCAGGGGTGAACCCGCGCAAGTCACAGAACAGCACCCCGTCGGGAAACCGGTCGGCAATGTGGTGTCCGGCGTGTACGGCCAGGGCGGTCTTGCCGATTCCAGCCATACCTTCGACCGCGGACACCGCCAGCGTCCCCGGCATGGACCCACCCCCCTTCGGCCAGAGGTCCAGCATGCGGGTGAGTTCATCCGCGCGGCCGGTGAAGTGTGAGGTGTCCGCGGGGAGTTGGAACGGCACCGTGGACGGCCGCGTCGGCGGCGAGGGCTGGTGTCCGGCTCGCAGGACGGCGGCCACTTGGGCCAGCTTCGGGTGCAGCGGCACGCCGTGGCGCTGGGCCGTTACGGCGGCGTGGTTGTGGACGGTCCGGGCCTCGGCGGTGCGGTCGGTGGCGTGCAGGGCGCGGATCAGGGCGGCGAGCAGGCCGGGACGTTCGGGGTGGCGGGCGACCAGGTCGCGGAGCCGGTCCAGGACCTGGTCGGCCCGGCCCCGGTCGAGTTCCAGTTC
>DASULA010000493.1:0-5808 GCA_036278435.1 Mycobacteriales bacterium
AGGTTGTGCACCCGGGCCACCGTCTCCTGGCCCCGGTAGCAGCCCTTGTCCAGGTGTACGGCCACCCCGATCCAGCCCACCTCGTGCGGGATGGTGCGGTGGTCGGTCTCCAGGCCCAGCCGGGGCCGGCGACCCTGCACCCGCAGGGCCTCGAACGCCCAGGTGCCGGCCGGCTTCGCACCGGCCGCGCGCAGCCGTTCGGCCACCCGGGGCAGCAGGCCGCGCGGCACCATCAGGTCGGCGGCGGCCTGGCCCGGCCAGGGCATCGTTCGGACCCACCCCCCGCCGGCCAGCGACCGCACCGTGTACGGCTCGGCCGAGCCGACCGCGCCCAGTTCGGAGAGCACACCGGCGGTGCCCGGGCCCACCACCGACACCACCGTCCACTCGGCGCTGGCGTCGCGCGGGGCGACCCGCAGCAGGAACCGCATGGACTCCAGGTAACCCAGCAGCGCCGGGCCGGTGCCCGCCTCGATGTCCAACCAGGTCACACCACCCAGTTCGGCGACCAGCAGGTGGTGCTCGACATGACCGTGCGGGGACAGCACCAGCGCCTCGGTGCCCCGTCCCTCCGGGAGCGCGGACAGGTGCTGGGAGGTGATGTCGTGCAACCAGGACAACCGGTCCGCCCCGCCGACCTCGATCACCTGCCGGTGCCCGCGGTCCACGAAGCCCACCCCGGTGGCCAGTGCCCGCTGTTCGGCGATCGGATCGCCGTAGTGCAGGGCGACGCCGGCGTCCGGGCCGTCCGCGGCCACCGCACCGGGCAGGGCGAGCAGCGGTGAGGGAGTGGTCGGTCCGTACCCGCCGTCGGGGCTGGTCGGCGCGCTCGGGGTGTCGGCAGTCATACCGCCAGTATCGCTGCTGCGGCCCGGGTCATTCCGGTCGTCTTCCGCCGGCCGGTGAGGCCGCGCAGGCCGAGCACACCCCGAACAGGGTGATGTGGCCGACGTCGACGGTGAAGCCGCGCTCGGCGTCCATCCGCCGCACCACGTCGGCGACCAGGTCCACCGGCGCGTCCGACACGGCGTTGCACACCCGGCACACCACGTGCAGGTGTTCGTCGTCGGCCACATGGTAGGCCGGCGCGCCGTGGTCGAGGTGGGCGTGGGTGACCAGGCCGAGCTTCTCCAGCAGATCCAGGGTGCGGTAGACGGTGGTGATGTTCACCCCGGAGGCGGTGCGCCGCACCTCGGTGGCGATGGCTTCGGGGGTGGCGTGACACAGTCGGTGTACCGCCGCCAGGACGAGTTCACGTTGCGGTGTCAGGCGGTATCCCTTCGCCCGCAACCTATGGTGCAGGTCCGAAGCGTGCATGGCCCGATGATAGGTCCGGAACGGGTGACGTCCGTTCCCACGCGGCGATCTCCTCCGATCCCGGACCATCTGGCTGGATCAGGTCGACCAGCAGGGTCAGTGGGAGGTGGGCGCGCAGGGCGGCCATCACGCGTCCCGCCGGTTCGTCGGCCGCAGTCACATAACCCCCCAAGGCTCACAGTCTTCGTATTCATGTATCGGCTGGTCATGGGCTCGGGTTGACCCCGTTGACCCCGAAATCGTCGTCACCGGGAGTCACCCCGGGCCACGTCGGCACCGCCTACCCTCGGACCCATGGCTGACCGAGTGCTGGGCGTGCTGGGAACCGGACCGGTCGACCCGGACACGCCCCTGCTGCGGGTAGACGACCTCGGCGTGCTGCGTGGCGACGGCTGCTTCGAGACGCTGCGGGTGCACGACGGGGTGATCGAGGCCCTCGACGCGCACCTTGCCCGGCTCCGGCACTCCGCGGCCGGGCTGGACCTGCCCGCTCCGCAGGAGTCCCGGTGGCGTGCGCTGATCGACGAGGTGGTGGCGGCCTGGGCGCAACCCGGCGAGGCGGTCCTGCGGCTGGTGCTCACCCGCGGGGTCGAGGGCACCGGGGTGCCCACCGGGTTCGCCACGGTGAGCCCGCTGCCCGACGGCATAGTCCGGCAGCGGCGCGACGGGGTGAGCGTGATCACGCTGGACCGCGGTATGCCGGCCGATGCCCATCGCGGCACGCCGTGGCTGCTCGGCGGGGTGAAGTCCCTCTCCTACGCGGTCAACATGGCCGCGCTGCGGCACGCCCGGCGGGTCGGGGCCGACGACGTGATCTTCGTGAGCGGTGACGGCCAGGTGACCGAGGGGCCCACCTCGACGGTGGTGTGGGCCCGGTCGGAGTGCCTGTGCACCACACCGGTTTCGTTGGGCATCCTGGCCGGCACCACCGTGGGCACCCTGTTCGCCCGCGCCGGGGCGCACGGGTTCGCCACCCGGGTGGCCGGCGCGACGGTGGACGACCTTCACGCCGCGGACGAGATCTGGCTGGTGTCCAGCCTTCGCGCGGCGGTGCGGGTGTCGCGGTTGGACGGACGGGAGCGGGCCGATGCCGGCCTGACCGCACGGGTGCACGCCGCGCTCGGCCTCACCGCGCCCGGCCGGTGGGTTCCGGGCCGGGGCTGAACATCCGTCCGCCCAAGTCCCAGCCGAGCCCAGCCACCGGGTCGCATCCAATCGCCGGCGGTTTGCCACTCACCGGCGCGATCTGGTCCGGCGGAGTTGCCAGGTCCGCGCCAGGGCGACCAGCCACACCAGCAGCGCCCCGCCAACCGTCGAGATCAGCATGGCCACCCCGAGCGGGATCCGGAGGTGCAGGGTCAAGAAGCTGACCCGGACCCCGGTGTTCTGCGCCAGGAAGATGACCAGTGGGATCAGCACCACCAGGAACAGCACCGCGACAGACCAGATCCGCCCGGTCCGGGCGGCATCGGCGAAGGTTCCCGTCGGGGCCCCGGGGTCCGGTGGTCGGTTGGTCACCGGACCGACGCTACGGGTCGGTCGCCGGGTCGGCAGGGCGGGCCAGAGCGGACCGTGATCGTGACGATATGGAGTCAGACGACTACGGTCCGAAAGCACGTTGCGCGGCTCATGCCGGGCACGTAGCGTTCTCGGTACACGAGAAAGGAGGTGGTCCAGACTTGTATATTTCTCGGACTCGTGAGGTGGCTGTCCGCTAGCCGCCAGTGTCGGACCGTGTCGGTCTCCATCGCGGACGGACCATCAGCCGCACGTGAGCAGGCCGGCGAGAACCAGACAGTCACCCGACCCCCGGGCCGTCGACCCAGTCCAGTCGACCCGTGTCACCACGGCACGGACAGGCCCGGGGGTTCGACTGTCTCCGGACCGCCGGTCAGCCGCCCACCCGAGCGAGCCGGGCGGACAGGTGCGGCTGCGGCGGCTGCCCGACCGCGGCCATGTCCACCGCGTAGAGCAGCATCCCCTCGACGATGCCGTACAACCGTCGGGTGCCGGTGACCTCCTTGGCGGTGGTGGTGCGGGCCACCACGTCGGTGGCCAGCTCCCAGCGGGTCGCCGACGTGGCCCGTCCGAGATAGACCTCCACGATGCCGGTCGGATGGGCCAACAGCGCCTCGAACTCGTCGGCGCCGCTGGCGCCGCTGGGGTCGCTGGTGCCGCCGGGCCGCCACCAGCCGACCTCGCGCGCGCCGGCCCGGACGTACTCGCCGTCCGGGCCGATGATCCAGGCGCGCGACTCGTAGCGCAGGAACGGCCGGCCGTCGTGGGAGAAGGTCACCCGCTGGCCGTAGTCAAAGTCCTCGATGGTCGGGTACCCGCCCCGGCCGGTGCCCTGCCAGACGCCGACCAGCGGCAGGAACGGCAACAGCGCCGGGTGCAGGTCCGGCCCGGACCGCAGGTCGGCGGTGTCCTGGTCGCCGGGTGGCACCGGCAGGTCGGCCATTGGTGGGCGGCCGGCGGATTCGGTCATCTGCACCCGTTCGTCGGTCGGTCGGCGGTCGCGGTCGGGATCAGCGCTGACCGTGGTAGACCCGGTACACGGCGTATCCGGCGAGTCCGGCCAGTGCCCCGAACGCCGCGACGAGCACTCCGGCGTACACCGTGTCCAGCACCCGCCGAGGATAACCATTCAAGACCGCACCAGGACAGGCACAGCCCTCCTCGTGCGGTGACCGCGGACCGCGTCGTTTGGACCCACTCATCTAGTGTGATGGTGTGGACGGGTCTGTGGTGATCAAGGTGACGGCGGGGGCGGACGCGCCGGAACGCTGCGCCCAGGCGTTCACGGTGGCCTCGGTCGCGGTGGCCACCGGCGTGCCCACCTCGCTCTGGCTGACCGGCGAGGCGGCCTGGTTCGCGTTGCCGGGCCGTGCCGAGCGGTTCGAACTTGCCGAGTCGCCGCCGCTGGCCGACCTGCTGGGTGCGGTGCTGGCCGGTGGCACGATCACCCTGTGCAGCCAGTGCGCCGCCCGGCGGGGTATCGCGCCGGGCGACACGATCGACGGGGTCCGGATCGGCGGGGCGCAGTCGTTCCTGGCCGAGGTGATGACCGACGGCGCCCGCGCCCTGGTGTACTGAGCCGGTGAACTGAGCACCGGTGAACTGAGCACCGGTCGTCGACTGGCCGCCCCTACGGCGTCCGTGACGCTGAGTGATACCGCATGCGCGACCCGGTCATGCCGGTCGGGTCCGCTCATCTAAGGTGTTCGACCATCAGGTAAACGGCGCGGAGGGGGCACCGGTGCGGGGTTTCGCACGGCGACCGCGCGTTCCCGGCTGGGGCTACTGGCGCTATTTGGTTGTCGACCTGGTGGCCGCGGTGTCAAAGCTGGGCCGGCGCTGCTGGAAGGCGGGCCGGGCCGCCGTGCGCGGCCTGCGCGCGGTGCCGGCAGACGAACGGCGGCGCGGGCTGGCCGGCGCGGCCACCCTGCTGCTGGTCGCCGTCCTGGCCGGTGGCGGGGCCGCCGGATCGGGCCGGGTCGACCGGGTCGGCCGGGCCGTTCTGGCCGGCCCCGGGATCGGGCCCCGGTCGCACCCGGCCGCCGCGCCCACCCCGCCACCGCCCCCGGTTCTGGCGGCCGACCGGGCCGCCGGCGCCGAGCCGAATCCGGCCGCGGTCGCCGCGGCGCTGGCCGGACCGCTCGGCAGCGGCGCGCTGGGCGGGCGGGTCTCGGCCAGCGTGGTCGACCTGGCCACCGGGACGGTGCTGTTGGACCACGGCGGCCACCGGCTGGCCACGCCGGCGTCCACCACGAAGCTCACCACCACGGCCGCCGTGCTGTCGGTGCTGTCACCCGAACACCGGATCACCACCACAGTGGTTGCGGGCGCCCAGCCGGGTCAGGTGGTGCTGGTTGGCGCCGGTGACCCGACCCTGAGTGCCGCCGCGTCCGGCACGCCCACGGCCTACCCGGGTGCGGCCCGGCTGTCGGACCTGGCGGCCCAGGTCGCGGACTGGGCGAAGCGGTCGGGCACCCGGATCAGCCAGGTGGGGGTGGACTCGTCGGCGTTCACCGGGCCGGGGGTGCAGCCGACCTGGGACCCCACCGACGTGGCCGGCGGGTACGTCGCCCCGATCCGCGCGCTGATGGCCGACGGCGGCCGGCAGCGACCCGACCGCGACACCCGTTCGGCCCAACCGGACATCGACGCCGCTCGGGCGTTCGCGGCGTTCCTGGGGCTGCCGCCCGCGGCCGTGGTGAGTGGGCGGGCGCCGTCCGGTGCCCCGGTGCTGGCCGCGGTCCGGTCGGCGCCGCTGGTGCGGATCATCGAGCAGATGCTGGCGGTCAGCGACAACGTGCTGGCTGAGTGCCTGGCCCGCCAGGTGGCGATCGCCGGGGGCGCGCCGGCCAGTTTCGCCGGGGCCGCCGACGCGGTCCGCCGGGTGCTGCGCGGGCTGGGTGTGGACATCACCGGCGAGAAGTTGGTGGACGGCAGTGGCCTGTCGCCGCGGGACCGGGTGTCACCCTCGCT
>DASULA010000494.1:0-5862 GCA_036278435.1 Mycobacteriales bacterium
CGACCGCTGACCGGGGAAGAACCACTGGGCCGAACGCATCAGCGCGTCGATCGCGTCCTGCGTCGACGGTGGGCTAGCGTGCGGCGATTCGGCGGAGCACATAGGGCAGGATCCCTCCGTGGCGGCAGTAGTCCGCATCGCTGAGCCTGTCGTCGGCCAGCCGAGGCGGGCCGACGCCTCGTCCCCGGACAGGCCCGGGGTCGTGGCGTTCTGTCCGGGCGGGAACCGCAACGGCAGCACACCCATGCCGATCAGGTTAGAACGATCGACCCGCTCGTACGACTCGGCGAGCACGGCGCGGACACCCGGCAACGCGGTGCCCTTGGCCGACTACTCCCGCGACGACCCGGACCCGTACTCCTTGCCCGCGATGACCAGCAGCGCCACGCCGCCGGCGACCACCAGCGGCAGCCGCGCCGGCTTCTGGTCATGCTTGCGTGGACTCACAAGCTCCGATGTCATCACTCACGGTACATCCCGCCGGATCTCAGCCTGGCGCGTCGGGCCGGAAGAATTATCTGGAAACAGCCCACCGCCCGTGCTCTGGGGTTGACGGATGGCGCGAGGTCGAGTTCGGTCAGTGGGTGATGCGGGACAGTGCGCTGCCGGCCCGTGTCCGTACCGCGTCGACCGAGTCCCAGTCGGCCGGGCCCAGGTTGGCCAGGGCGGCGGGGAACACGCCGTCCTGCTCGGCCAGGATGTGCTCGCGCAGCATCTCCAGAGCGTCGTGCAACCGGTGTGGCCAGGCAGGATCGGTAGGTGTGCGCTCGGCGGCCTCGCGCAGTACCGCGTCAACCCGGCGGTGCTGGAGCCGAAGCGCGGCAATGTGATCGGGGAACTCGTCGGTCAGGGCGGGGAACAGGCCCACCTCCTCGACCTGAGTGTGCGGGGCCAGAATGGCGGCGATCCGCCGGGCCGTCTCGGCCATCCCGGCCAGGTCATCGTGGGCGGCGGCGGTGCGGACATCGCCGATGAGGTTGACGACCGCCTCGTGCTCGCGCGTCAGTTCACCGATCGCACCGATGGACTGACAGCCGCAGTACTCACACATGGCCGGTCTCCGGCTGGACATCTGGATCGCTCTCCTTGCGGTCCGTCAGCTGAGTCCCTTGGGGAGGAAGGTGGCGCTGAAGGTGGGAACGGACGGTGACGGCGGTGAGACCGGCCGCTGCTGCGGCCACGATCGCCAGCAGCGTGAAACCGAGGCCGTACGAGCCGGTCGCTCCGTAGATGCCGCCCATGACCAGCGGCGGTACGAACCCACCCAGCCCGCCGGCGGCGCCGACGACCCCGGTGACCGCGCCTACCCGGCTGGCCGGGGCAAGCGACGCGACCAGCGCAAACACTGCTCCGCTGGCCGCCCCAAGAGCGGCGGCCATCGCCAGGAACGCCGCCGTGCCCACCGGCGCCAGCGACGGGGTGACTGCCTGGACGGCCGCGCCGAGCAGCACCACCGCGAACGCGGCGGCCAACACCCGTACCGGTCCGATTCGATCCGACAGCCAGCCGCCGACCGGGCGCATCAGGACCGCGAGCAGCACGAACCCGGCCATCCGGTTCGACGCGTCCGCAAGGGTCAGGTGGTAAGCGGTCCTGAGATAGGCGGGTAGGTAGACGGAGAAGGCGACGTAGCCGCCGAACGCGACCGTATACAGCGCGGACGCCTGCCAGGTCACCGCCAACCGGACGGCACCCCCCAGCCGGGTGGTCAACGATTCGGTCGGCGCCACGCGGCCGGGCGCGTCCCGCAACACCAGCCCGGCAGCGATGGCGTAGGCAGCCAGCACCACCGCGGTGATCACGAATGGTGTCGCGGAGCCGTGCCCGGTCACCAGGCGCACAGTCGTCAGCGCGCTGATCGCGGTGCCACCCATACCGACGCCGAAGATCCCCAACGCCAGGCCGCGCCGCTCGGGCGGGAACCAGGCATTGACGAACGGCACGCCGACGGCGAACGCGGTGCCGCCGACGCCGAGGAAGAATCCGCCGATCAGCAGCCCGGCCGGTGTCGCCTGGCCAGCCAGGCCGAGGTAGAGCACCGGCACGATGGTCGCGGCGGAGACGGCGGGGAACATGATTCGTCCCCCGAGACGGTCCGTCAGCGCACCGACCGGGATCCGGCCCAGCGAGCCGACCACCACGGGCACGGCGACGACCAGCGCCTGCTGAAACGCCGACAGGCGCAGGATGTCCTGGAAGCGCGGGCCCAGCGGGGACAGCAGGGCCCACGCCCAGAAATTCAATCCGAACCCGACCGTGGCCATGGCCAGCATCAAACCCGCACGCCCGGTCCGGGCGGGACGGTCAGATGTGGTGGCTTCGGTGCGGCTCACAGTGATCGCCATCGTCGTCATCCGATTCTCGTGGGCATGCGGTGCCGGCCGTTCCGCGTTCTCCATGGCAACGCGGAACCCGCAGTCGAGAATCGCCGAGTTGGCCGGCGTCTCGATAGGGACCAATGCCATAACCGGTCAGGACCTCGGTGGACAGAGTTGAAGACCAACGGGCCGCTGGACCTACCCGGTGCCCATCTGGCCAGCGCCGCACCCGTCGGCATGACTTTGGTCCCGGACTTCCAGGGCCTAGACCACTACGGGTCCAACGCGAGGAGTCGCAACATGGTCACAGCTCAACGAGGTTGGACGACTTGGCCATTCGCATGCCCCGCGATTGAAACCCGGTGGTGAAGCACATGAGCCTGATCATTTATGCGGATTTCGGCAGCCCGCTCTGCTATTTGGCGAGCAGGCGGGTGGACGCACTGTGTTCGGCCGGGATCGACGTCGACTGGCGCGCGGTCCAAGTCGAGCATGCGCCACGGCTGCCGGCGACCGGCCGCCGACTCGATGAGGTCGGCCGGCACACACTGGACACCGAGCTCACGGAAATTCGCGAGCTGCTCCTGCCCGACGAACAAGTCACGTGGCGGGTGCCCGGCTTCGTGCCGAACACGGAAGCCGCGGTCGCTGCCTACACCGAGGCATACTGCGCGGGCGTCGCCGATGACGTGCGTCGACTGCTTTTCCGGGCGTACTGGTGCGGCGGCGTGGACATCGGAGATCCCGAGCAACTGCGCCGACCCCTGGTCGGGCCGATTCTGCGCGGACACTCTCCCTCTGACCCACTGCGGTTGTCCGGCTATGCGGTGAGTTTGGGCCGGGGCCCCATCACCACCAGCGCCTGGCGACAGATTCGCTCATGGCAGAGCGAATGGGACGCGTTGGGCCGGATTCCCATGCCGGTACTCGTCGAGAACGGACTGCCCGTCTCCGGCTCGGAGGTCCCCCGACGACTTGCCAAGATGATCACTCAGCGGAATATTCCAATCAATCCGGAACTTCCTGAGCCGGAACGATATCCGTTGCCTCGGGTCCGCCCACCTGGGTGGTGGGCGTCCCAGGCGGGTGGCCAGTGGCTCTACCACTTCCGTCGCACGTAGTGCGGCGGCTGCCAACCGTCACCGGGTGGTGGGCGACACGCCAGCCTGTGTGCGTGGTTGGAGCAGGCGACGGGCGTGGATGGCGGTGTCATCCGGCTCCGGATCACATCCACGCCACAGGTTCCGCCGGCATCCGGCGCGGCTGCTGCGCCCGCCGGATCTACCGGAGCCGGGCGAGCATCAGGCTGCCTGTGCCACACCGGGATCGGTGTCCTCCGCGCCGACCGACACCCTGGGCCGCTATCTGCGGGACGTGATCACCCGCGACACGGCCCGCCGCGACTTCCGGCTGTTCGGTCCGAACGAGACCGCGTCCACCCGGCCGCTGAGATCATCACCTCCCAGCCCGGGCTGGGAAGGTGCTCGGCGCCTGGGTGCTCGGTGAATTCGGGGACGACCCGCACCGCTACGCCGTTGCGAAGGCCCGCAAGAACCGTGAGGATCGTGGTGTGTCGTTCCGGGCCGTGGCCTGACCCGCGCAAGAACCGGTCGTGATGCCTTTCGTGTAGATCTGTCGGCTACGGTCTGCAACAGCACGTTCGACCGCCGGACCGGCGGGGCGTGTCTCGGGAAGACCTGGAGATTGCCCGCCAGGCCGTTGGGTGGTGTGGCCGTGATACTGGCCGAGGCGTGCTCGGTGTCGTCGTCGCGCCCAACCGCCACCGACCAGTCAGTTGACCTGGGTGCCCGCACGGTCGCCGGCCACGACGTCACACAGGTCACGCCGCGGCGTCGGCGGCACAGGCATGCCGTAGCCGATGCGCAGCACGGTCTGGGGCCACAGCCCGCCGCCGATCAGTTCGCGGAGTTGTCGCCGCGTGTCGGGTACCTCGACCACTTGGGACAGGAACGACGCGGACAGGCCGGCGACGGTCGCGGTGAGCAGGACTCGTTGCATCGCCTGGCCGGTCTGCAGGCGGGCCAGGGGCTGGTCGTGGAACGAGCCGAGGACCACGATCAGCGGGTCGGGCTCGAAGTCCTTGCCGGGTACCCGCTGTTTGGCCTGGCCGCCGCTGAAGTCGCGCAGCACCCATTCGTCCTGGGGCTCGGGCAGGGGTCCGCTGTTGCGCCGTGGTACGCCATCGCTGGCTCCGGCCTCGCGAGCGGTCCACTCCCGCCATTCTGCGACGAACCGGGGATCCTGCTGCTGTGCTTGGTGCGCGGTGGCGACTAGGCCGCGCAGCAGCGGCAGCCGGGCCGGCGCCAGCGTCGCCAGCCACACCTGCTCGGCCCGCGCCGCCGAGCGCAGCGCGGACACTGCCCCCGCCGGTACTGGAGTCGGGGCGAACGGGCGGCGGTTGGTGTGCCTACGGGTGATCGCCTCGGCGAGGGTGAGGTCGGCCGGCGCGACCGGACGGTGGCCGACTGGTCGTATCGTGGCCAGCAGGTCGGGTCGGGTCCGATCGGGCACCAGGGAGACCGTCGGGTGCAACCCCCGGGCACGCAGGGCGAGCCGGAGATTGAACAGGGCGGCGCCGCAGGCCAGCAGCATCTCCCGGCGATCCGGGTCGGCGACGGACAGGTCCCGGGTCGGGTCCGCGTACAGCTCGATCACGCTCGGCGTGCACCGGAACAGCCACGGCTGGCTGTTGTGCAGCGACGGCGCCGCCGTGGCGGCCGTGAGGACGTCTCGCACGTCCTGCTCGGTCAGGTTGCCGACCGGCCGAATGTTAGTGGTCATCCCGAGCACCTTCCGGGTTGGCGTATTCCAGCTTTCCCCGCCACTATCGCGTGCTGGTCGCCGGAGCACCCAGTGTCGAACGTCCCACCCTGATGGGCCTACGTCATCGCGCCGCGCCATCGATTGTGACCACCATGGCGGCGTGGGACAGTGGGCCGGTGCGCGAGGATGACGGCGGTGACCCGGGCCCCCCGCCTGGCAGGCAAGCGGAACTGACCCGCGTCGGAGCGGTGCTGTCCCGGGCCCGGCTGGGCGAGCTACTGGCCGAGGTGCAGCAGCGGGTCGAGGACATCGTCGAGGGCAGCCGGGAGCGGATGGACGCCCTGCTGGACTCGGTGCTGGCGGTATCGTCCGGCCTGGATCTGGACCAGACGCTGCGGCGGATCGTACGGGTGGCGATGGACCTGGTGAATGCCCGCTACGGCGCACTGGGGATCCTGGGCGCCCAGGGCGAGTTGACCGATTTCATCTACCTGGGCATCGACGACGCCACCCGGGAGCTGATCGGGGACCTGCCGACCGGCCGGGGCGTGTTGGGCGTGGTGATCGACGAGGGCAAGACGCTACGGCTGGAGGAGCTGTCCCGGCATCCGGCCTCGGTCGGTTTCCCGCCCCACCATCCGCCGATGCGGGCGTTCCTCGGAGTGCCCCTTCAAGCCCGCGGTGAGGTGTTCGGCCGGCTGTACCTGACCGAGAAGTACGACGGCACACCGTTTACCGAACAGGACGAGGCCGTGGTGCA
>DASULA010000495.1:0-6402 GCA_036278435.1 Mycobacteriales bacterium
CGTGCGTGTCGGCGCGCCCGGACCGGGCGGCCCTGCTGGGCAGCATCGCCGCCTGCGAGGCCAGCCACGAGGTGCTGTTGACATGACCGGACAGCAGCGAACGAACCAGACACCGCACCCGGACCACGGAGCCTCCCCCACATGAGTGCCGACTCGACGCTGCGCGGACTCCAGGTTGCGCTGGCCGCCGAACACGCGGTGATCTGGGGCTACGGCCTGGTCGGCGCGAAGATCGGGGACGGCCGGCGCGCACGGGTGCGCCAGGCCGACCTGGCGCACCGGGCCCGCCGGGACGCCACCGCGGCCACGATCCGGGGTCGCGGCGGCGATCCGGTGGACTCGCGGGCCGCCTACCACGTCCCGTTCCCGGTGACCGACGAACGCTCCGCGCTGCGTCTGGCGGTGCACCTGGAGGAGGGTGCGGCCAGGGCGTGGCACTACCTGCTCGGCGCCACCTCCGAGGCACCGGTGCGGACCGACGCCGTCGGCGCGCTGTCAGACTCGGCGGTCCAGGCGACCATGTGGCGCGCCGCTCTGAACCCCGCCGACGCCGCGGTCGCATTCCCAGGAGGTAAACCATGAACGCACGCGAGATCAGGCTGGCCTCCCGCCCGCGCGGGGAGCCGGTCGAGTCGGACTTCGCGCTGGCCCAGGTCGCGGTCGGCGAGCCAGGACCGGGCCAGGTGTTGGTCCGCAACGTGTGGATGTCGGTCGACCCGTACATGCGCGGCCGGATGAACGACGTGAAGTCCTACGCGCCCCCGTTCGCGCTGGGGGTGGCGATGAACGGAGGTGCGGTCGGCGAGGTTGTGGCCACCCGGGCCGAGCACCTGCCGGTCGGCGCGTACGTGCTGCACGGCCTGGGTTGGCGGGACTACGCCGTGCTGGACGCGGCCGGCGCGCAACGGGTCGACCCGGATGTCGCTCCGTTGCCGGCCTACCTCGGCGTGCTCGGGATGCCCGGCCTCACCGCCTACGCCGGGCTGGTCGAGGTGGCCGGGCTGCGGGACGGTGACGTGGTGTTCGTCTCCGGCGCCGCCGGGGCGGTGGGCAGCGTGGCTGGGCAGATCGCGAGGCTACGCGGGCACCGGGTGATCGGCAGTGCCGGGTCGGCGGCGAAGGTGGCCCACCTGCGCGACGAGTTGGGTTTCGACGAGGCGTTCAACTACCGGGACGCCCCGGTGCGCGATCTGCTGACCGAGGCCGCCCCCGAGGGCATCGACGTGTACTTCGACAATGTGGGCGGGGAGCACCTGGAGGCGGCCATCGGCGCGCTGCGGGTGCACGGCCGGGTCGCGGTGTGCGGGGCGATCTCGCAGTACAACGCGACCGAACCGCCGCCCGGGCCGCGCAACCTGGCGCTGCTGATCGGCAGACGGCTGACCGTGCGCGGCTTCCTGGTCAGCGACCACGCCCACCTGCGCGCCGACTTCGAGCGCGAGGTGGGCGCCGCCTACGCCGAGGGCCGGCTGCGCGCGGCCGAAACCGTGGTGGAGGGCCTGGAACGCGCCCCCGAGGCGTTCCTCGGCCTGCTCCGCGGGGCCAACACCGGCAAGATGCTGGTCCGCCTGGGCTGACGGCGGGCCGCAGCCGGTCAGCGCTCGTCGCGGACCCTGAGCAGGTCGATCGGGCCGCCTCCCTGCAACTGGATGCGCACCTTGTCCCGCCGGGAGCGCGACCCGAGCGATCTGACCACCTCGGCCCGGCGCTGGCCGGCGCCGGTCATCTGCGCGATCCGTCTCCGGACCCGCCCCATCCGCACGTCGGCCACCAGTCCGTACACGACCAGCACCGCCGCTGCCACGAGTGACGCAACCACCACCCACATGTTGCCCTCCTCGGCGTCGTCCGGCCGACCGGCGCTTTCTGTTCTGGTACCTGCGCCGCCCGGTCCGAACAGGTTCACTCGGTAGACGGCGGCGGATCGGGTAAAGGTTGAGTCCGGGTGTTTGTGACCCGGTGTGTCGCGGTGCCGTGGACGGTCTGGTTAAGTGCACCACGATCGCGCGTGGGTCGTCGGCCGGGACGATCTCCCGGCCGAGCGGGGTCAGCGACACCGCGACCAGCTTGAAGTTGGCCAGCCCGAGTGGGATCCCGATGATGGTCAGGCACTGGGCCACCCCGGTGGTGAGGTGGGCGAGCGCAAGCCACCAGCCGGCGACGACCAACCAGATGACGTTTCCGACGGTGGATGCGGTGCCGGCCTCGGGCCGGCGTACCAGCACCCGGCCGAACGGCCACAGGGTGAAGTTGGCGATCCGGAACGCCGCGATCCCGAACGGGATGGTCACGATCAGAACGCAGCAGATCACCCCGACAAACGCGTAGGCCAGGGCCAGCCACAGTCCGGCGAATACCAGCCAGATGACGTTCAGGACCAGCGCCACCCCGCCACTGTTACACGGGCTTGGAACGGGCGAAACTCAGAACCGCCAGCGGTCGACCACCGCCAGCACGTCGACCAGGCGGCGCACCACCGCGTCCGGGGTGCCCTGCACGCTGCCGCGCTCGTGTTCGGGGATGTCACTGTGCGGGACGTGGATGGCCCGCATGCCCATCGACACGGCTCCGTGCACGTCGTCGTAGAGCCGGTCGCCGACGTACACCGCCCGGGCCGGGTCGGCCACGCCCACCGCCGCCAGCGCGGCTCGGAACGCCTCCGGATGCGGCTTGGTCCACGGGATCTCACAGGAGTACACCGCGCCGTCGATCAGGTCCAGCACGCCGTCGCGGCCGAACCAGCGTTCGTGCGAGGCCCGCGACCACAGCGTGTTGGACAGCACACCGATCCGGATGTCGCGCTCGCGCAAACCCCGGAACAGCGGCGGCACGTCCGGATCGGTGTAGGTGTGCGGTTCCCAGGCCGCGTAGTAGGCCTCCAGCGCCGGTTCGTGCACGGCGACCCCGGCGGCGCGCAGGATCCGTTCGAGCGTGCAACTCTGCTGCTCGTCGCGGGACCGCCGCCAGGCCGCGTCCTCGGCCGCGGTCAGCCGGCCGATCAGGACGTCGGGATCCGCACCGACGGCGCCGTCGACCTCCGCGAGCCGCCCGAGGTAGGAGCGCCACGCGAGCCGGTGGTCGATCGTGTACCACGGAGTGAGCGTGCCACCCCAGTCAAAGATAACCGTGTCGATAGTCACGATCTCAGCAATATCAAACCTCGCTAGCCCAGAACAACCGATATCACATGTTAATCCTGTTTTCTGGTAATCGCTGCGAGTACCTTGTCGGCGGGCAGCTCCCGGGCCGTACCGGACCTGCGGTCTCGTACCTCGACCACTCCCTCGGCGGCCCTACGGCCCACCACGACGATGTGCGGCACCCCGATCAGCTCGGCGTCGGTGAGCTTCACCCCGGGCGACGCGATCCGGTCGTCAACCAGGACACGCAGTCCGGCCGCCTCCAACCGCTCGCCCAGCGCTACCGCCTGGGCGGCCTGGCCGGCCCGGCCCAGCGCGACCAGGTGCACGTGGTACGGGGCGACCTCCTCCGGCCAGGCCAGGCCGCGCTCGTCATGGGACTGCTCGGCGACCGCGGCGACCAGCCGGCTGACCCCGATGCCGTAGCAACCCATCGTCACCCGGACCGGCCGGCCGTCCGGGCCGAGCACGTCCAGGCCGAAGACGTCGGCGTACTTCCGGCCGAGTTGGAAGATGTGCCCCACCTCGATAGCCCGGTCCACCCGCAGCGCCGCCCCGCAGGTCGGGCACGGCTCATCCGGCTGTGGGCGCACCACGTCCAGCACCCGGTCGACGTCGAAGTCCCGACCGGCCACCACGCCGCGGGCGTGGTGTTCGTACCGGTTGGCGCCGGTCACCCAGGCGCTGCCGGAAGCCACCCGCTGGTCGGCGTAGACCGGCACGCCACGCCCGGCCATGCCCTGCGGACCGACATAGCCGCGAACCAGGTCGGGCCGGGCGGCGAAGTCCTCCGGGCCGAACACGGTCACCTTCGCCGGCGCCAACGCGGCGGCCAGCCGGTCGGTGTCCACCTCCCGGTCACCGGGCACCAGCACGACGACCGGCGCGCCGTCCACTCCGAACACCACGCACTTGAGGATGTCCCGGGCCCCGATCCCGCCGCCCAGGTGGGCGTCGAAGTAGCGGACCAGGTCTCCGATGCCGGGGGCGCCGGGCGTGTGCAGCGTCTCCGCGGGGTCTACCCGGACCGGGTCCGCCGTCGCGGGCGGGGCGATGGTCGCGGCCTCGGTGTTGGCCGCGTAGTCACACTCCGGGCACCAGACGAAAGTGTCCTCACCGGACGGTGACGGGGCCAGGAACTCCTCGCTGTGGCTGCCGCCCATCGCGCCGGACTGGGCCCGCACGATCCGGTACTCCAGGCCGAGTCGGTCGCAGATCCGCCGGTAGGCGTCCCGGTGCGCCCGGTACGAGCTGGCCAGGCCGGCGTCGTCGAGGTCGAAGGAGTAGGAGTCCTTCATCAGGAACTCCCGGCCGCGCAGCACGCCCGAGCGCGGCCTGGCCTCGTCCCGGTACTTGTGCTGGACCTGGTACAGGATCAGCGGCAGTTCCCGGTAGGAGGACACCTCGGCCGCCACCAGCAGGCTGAACATCTCCTCGTGGGTGGGGCCGAGCACGAAGTCGACACCGCGCCGGTCCCGCACCGAGAAGAGCAGGTCGCCGTACTCGGCGAGGCGACCGGTGGCCTGGTAGTGCTCGCGGGGCACCAGCGCGGAAAACAGCACCTCCTGCCCGCCGATCCGGTCCATCTCCTCGCGTACCACCCGGCTCACGTTGGCCAGCACCCGCAGGCCCAGCGGAAGCCAGGTGTACACCCCGGCCGCGGCCCGGCGGACGTAGCCGGCCCGGATCAGCAGCCGGTGACTGGGTACGTCGGCGTCGGCCGGATCCTCACGCAGCGTCCGGTGCAGCGTCGCCGACATCCGTGTCACCATGCACAACCCTCCTCTCGCACGGCCGGGTCCCGCCTATCTGGCCTCATGGTGTGAGCCGGCGGGCCGGCCGACAATGTGGTCCGACAATAGTGTGGTCGGTCGATCCGCCACATCGATTTCCCGCACCGGCCGATCCGACCAACCCAGCCCGCTGCCTGCGCCTGTACGCTCGCCGCATGCGGAAGGTAGAGACGTGTGGCCGAGCGGCGAATGGCATCCCGCCGGGCCAGTCCCGCGACAGGTCAGCTACGGGCGCCGCAAGCTTTGCTTGACTAAATTAAGTCTATCTTGATCGGAATGAGAGCAATTGCCGAATAGGGCAGATCCACCCTTCTCTGCACCGGGGCGAGTGGGCAAGTCCCGAGCCAACGGGCGAAGGTCAGCGGTCGCTAGGGCCGGCAACTCCTCATGGTCAGCCTAGAAGGGCTGGCCCTTTCTTCCGAGGAGTACGGAATGTCTGAATCGACTTGAGAAAATACAGTTCCATCTGAAACGGTGGGTGTGCCCGTCATCGCTGGAACCACACGTGGCGACACGTCCGGATCTCACTTGATTGACTACCCACCTGAGGCGTACTCCTCGGAAGGCACATATGCACCGGGTAGAGCCAGCCACGGCGTTCATGAGGCTTTCAACCTGCTGAAGCAGGCCATCCGTGACCTCCAAGACAGGTGTAAGAGTTCTACGGCCGCAGTCGTGAAGATCGAGATGCAGCGGTTGAGCGCGGGAGGCTTCAGCTACCGGCCTGTACTTCTTCAAGGAGACTTTCGCATAACCCACCATCCTGCACGTCGTCGCACACCCGACCGAGCGCGGCGCCGACAGTGTCGGACCCGCCGATCCCCTGGCTGAATCCGTGGAGCCACAGAATTCCCGGTTCACCCTGTCATTCATCCGCGGACTGTGACTGTCGAATTCACTCGTACAGGTGATCAAACAGCAGTGGCGTCGACATAGAATTGGTGGCATGGATAGCCTGCTCTGTTCGATACCCCGCCACACCTGTGGTGTCGGCGTGGAATCGGACGGCGGGTTTCCGGTCACCGGAGTCGACCCCGTCGCTGTCGCCGGGTCGCTTGCCGGGTTCGACCCCTCCGGGTTGGACGGGGACTCCCTGTTGACCGTGATGGCAGGGGTGGAACGGATAGTGGCCGCCGCGCACGCCGCGCAGGTCAAGGCGATGGCCGAGTTCACCCGCCTCCGCCCGCACACCCCGGGGCGCCAGTTCGGGGAGTTCATCGCAGACGAGATCGCTTTGGAACTGTCGATCACCCGACGGGCCGCGGAGACCCGGATCGCCCAGGCCGTGGAACTGACCACCCGCCTCCCCGCCGTACTGGCCGCCCTGCAAACCGGGGCGGTGGACCTGTACCGAGCCAGGATCATCACCGAGGCCACCTACCGGTTGGACGACACCACCGCCACCCGGGTCGCCACCCACGTGGTGGACCGCGTCGAGGGGCGTAACGCCTCGCAGGTACGCCGCATCG
>DASULA010000496.1:0-8205 GCA_036278435.1 Mycobacteriales bacterium
CTGCTGGTGCTCGACGAACCGACCGCCGGGATGGATGTGGAGAGTCGGCGGGCGTTCTGGCGGGCGATGCGGGAACAGACCGGCGCCGGAAAGACCGTGCTGTTCGCCACCCACTACCTGGCCGAGGCCGACGAGTACGCAGACCGGATCGTGCTGATCCGGTCTGGCCGGCTGGTCGCCGACGGGCCGGCCACCCAGATCAAGGCGATGGCCGGCGGGCGCACCATCCGGGCCACCCTGCCCGGCGCCGATCTCGACCGGCTGGAGACGCTGCCCGGCGTGCGGACGGCCGAGTCACAGGGCGCGGCGGTCGTGCTGTCCTGTTCGGACTCCGACGCGGCGCTGAGGGTACTGCTGGCCACCGAGCCGGCGGCCCGGGACATCGAGGTGTCCGGCGCCGGCCTGGAGGAGGCGTTCCTGGCCCTGACCACCGACCCGTCCACACCCGACAGGGAGACCGTCCAGTGAGCACCCGTTTCCTCATCCTGGAGCTCCGGCGCACTCTGCGTTCGCCCCGCTACCTGATGTTCGCGGTGGCCTTCCCGGTCGGGTTGTTCCTGCTGTTCGCCGCGCTGTACGGCGACGGCGCTCTGATGGGCACCACGGCCAGGGCGTACCTGATGATCAGCATGGCGACGTTCGGGGCGATGGGCACCAGCCTGAGCGCCGGAACGCGGATCGCGGTGGACCGGCAGACCGGGTGGAACAGGCTGCTGCGGCTCACCCCGCTGCGCCCCCGCTGGTATGTGATGACCCGTTTCGTCAGCTCGCTGGGGACCGCCCTGCCGGCACTGCTGCTGGTGTTCCTGGCCGGCCGGTTGCTGGGGGTGCGGATGAGTGGGTCGCAGTGGGGTCGGGTCGGCCTGTACTTCGCGCTGGCGCTGGTGCCCTTCGCCGTGCTGAGCGTCGCACTGGGATACCTGGTGACCGCCGACAGCGCGCCGATGATCAACGGCGCCAGCCAGATGGTGCTCTCGCTGTTCGGCGGGGTGTGGGTGCCGGTGAGCCAGATGCCGCACCTCATGCTCACCGTGGGTAAGGCGCTGCCGTCGTTCTGGCTCGGCGTGGCGGCCCGTTCGCCACTGACCGGCGAACACCTGGGAGTCGATGGGCTGGCCGTGCTGGTCGGCTGGACCGTCGTCCTCGCCGGGTTCGCCGCCCGCCGGTACCGCCGGGACGCCGCCCGGTCCTGATCGGATCCGGCGGCGGGCACACTGGAGGGAGGGAGCCGGACCCGTACCGGTGACCACGACCACGACCGAAGGGCAGGTGGAGGGTGCGCGAGTCGACCGGGCTGTTCTTCGGACGCGGCCCCACCAGCTCCACCTGGCCCCACCCGGGCCGGTGGCGGGTGTTCGCCGGGTTCTGGCTGGTGTACCTGGCCTACCCGCTCGGGTCGGTGGTAGACCGGGCCCACGGCCGGTCGGTCCCCCTCGTGCTGGGCGCTGCCGGCTTCCTGGTGTTCTGCGCGATCTACCTGTGCCTGACCCCGCCGTTGCTGCGGCTGCCCGCCCCGGACCGCCGCCGCAACTTGGTGCCGGCGGCACTGTTCGCCTGCGGCACGGCGCTGCTGCCGCTGACCGGTACACCGGGGTTCACCACCTACGTGTTCGTGATCAGCGCGGCGGTCGTGCTGCTGCCGGCGCGCGCGGCGATGTTCTGGGTGACGGCGTGCCTCGGCCTGACCGTGACGCTGTCGTTCGCCGTGCCGGGGTGGACGGACGGCATGACGTCGGTCGTGTACTCGTTGGTGGCCACTGCGCTGGCCGTGGGCGGCTTCAGCAAGCTGCTGCGCACCGCCCGGGAACTCCTCGCCGCCCGGGAGGAACTGGCCCGGCTGGCGGTGGCCACCGAACGGGTCCGGTTCGCCCGCGACCTGCACGACATCCTCGGCCACAGCCTGACCGTGATCACGGTCAAGGCCAGCCTGGCCGGCCGCTTGGTCACCCGCGACCCGGAACGGGCCGGGGCCGAGATCGCCGAGATCGAACGCCTGGGACGGGCCGCGCTGGGCGACGTGCGGGCCACCGTGGCCGGGTACCGGCAGGTGTCGCTGCCCGGCGAACTCGCCTCGGCCCGGCAGGTGCTGGCCGCGGCCGGTATCCGGGCCGACCTGCCGCACGCCATCGACGAGGTACCCGGCGAGTCGCACGAGCTGTTCGGCTGGGTGGTCCGCGAGGCGGTCACCAACGTGGTGCGGCACAGCACCGCGCGGACCTGCACGATCAGGGTGTGGGCCAGCGGCGTGGAGATCCACGACGACGGGGCGGTCGCGGACGCGAGCCGGCCGGGGGTCGGTAGCGGGTTGGCCGGTCTGGCCGAGCGGGTCCACGGCGCGGATGGCCGTCTCGCCGCCGGCCCGGTGGCCGACGGCGGCTTCCGGTTGCGGGTGGGCCTGCCGGGCGGGCGACCGGCCGGGCCCGCCGCACCGGCCAGCCCAGCCACACCCGCCACACCCGCCTGGGTTCGGTCGTGATCCGGGTTCTGGTGGCCGACGACCAGCACCTGGTCCGCGGCGCTCTGGCGGCACTGCTGGCACTGGAGGACGACATCGAGGTGGTCGGTCAGATCGGCAGCGGCGACCAGCTCGTGGCCGAGGCGCGGCGCACCGGCCCCGACGTCGCGCTGGTCGACATCGAGATGCCCGGCCTGGACGGCCTCGCGGCGACCGCTGAGTTGCGTGCCGCACTGCCCGGCTGCCGGGTGCTGATCCTGACCACCTTCGGCCGGCCGGGATACCTGAGGCGAGCCATGGAGTCCGGGGCGAGCGGATTCATGGTCAAGGACGCTCCGGCCGCGGAGCTGGCCGAGGCGGTCCGCCGGGTCAGCCGCGGACTCCGGGTGGTGGATCCGGTGCTGGCCGCCGAGAGCCTGGCCACCGGTACCAACCCCCTCACCAGCCGAGAACGCGAGGTGCTGCTGGCCGCCCGGTCCGGCGGCACGGTGGGCGACGTCGCCCGGGCGGTGATGCTGGGCGAGGGCACGGTGCGCAACTACCTGTCCGCCGCGATCGGCAAGACCGGGGCGCGCACCAGGGCCGAGGCGGTCCGGACGGCCGAGGAACGCGGCTGGTTGTAGGTGGCACGGCCGGCCATGCCGCCGACGGTCAAACCCCGAAGGCGCGGACGCTGACAGCCCTTTCGCGCTCAGTTCGCGCCGGGGCTGAGAGCGTCGATACCGGCGTTCCGGGCAGCGGCCCGCAACTCGGTGTCGTAGGCGACCAGCGCGCGGGCGTTCACCCGCAGCGCCGTGGCGAGATGGATGGCATCGGCCAAGCGCAGGCGCCCCGGCAGCAACGGCGCAGTCGTCAGGTCGCCGTTCTCAAGGTCAACCAACGCGAACGCCGACAGCACGGCGGACACGGCCTCATGCTCAACGTGCTCTGACCGGCGGTTGGCCGCGCAGTGCAGTTCGGTATGCAACAGCAGCGATGCCACCAACGTGTCGCCGTCTTCCCTGCGCTGCTGGAGATGATCGGCCAGCTCGGCCGACTCCTTCTCCTCCACCAGGAGCTTCATCGCCGCCGAGGTGTCGATATAGACGATCAACGGTCTCCCCGGACGTCCCCGATGATCTCCTCACTTGACACCGGTACGGTCACACGCCGGATGCCGCGCAGGTCTACCGGCTGGTCTTTCCGCGGTCCCCGGACCTTTCCAGCGGCCACCAGTCGTTCATATGGCGTCAGCGACGGCGGTACCAGTACCGCCGCCACCTCCCCGTGGTTGGTCACCTCAAGCGATTCTCCGGCGCTCACCGCACGGAGTACTTCGGAGCTGTTGTTCCGCAATTCTCGATGGCTGATAGTCCGCATGGGAACCTCCTATTATACCTGTAGCAGGCGTAGCACGATCTCTGCGTCCAGCGCCTCTCCGGCCACCTGCTGGCGGGATATCGGCGAGTGGCGAGGCACGCGGAACGGCGGTTCGGGCACCTCCCGATGCGCCGTATCTGGTTTCGCGGGCTCGGGTTTACGGGCCGGGTGGCGGGGTGAAGATCGCATGGGTCCCGATGCGCCGCCAGATGATGTGGGCTTGCCCGGCGACTCGCTCCGGGCCGTAGCTGAAGGTCGCGCGTCCGTCGTTGTCCCAGGTCATCTCGAACACGCCCGGATGGGCGGTCACGCCCTTGACCCGCAGCCCTGGCCGGAACGGGCGGTCCGCGGCGGCTAGGTCAGGCACGAAGTACTCCGTGACGACCTTGCGGAACATAGCCTGCTGCTGCCGGGTGAGGTTCTTCCAGTCCCGCTCGAAGCGGGGCAGCGTCTCGAACGTGGGCATCAGTCTTCCGCCGGCCCGAGCGTGTCAAGATGAGCGAACATGTCCTCGGCCGACTCGTGCACAGTGCCCCGCCGTGCCGCGATGTCCTCATCAGCCTCGCGTTCCCCGGCCAGCCACTGCGGGGTGAAGAACCACGCCTGATCCGTCGGTATGGATACATAACCCCGGATGGTGACCGTCCCGTCCTCGTGGACGGCGAACTCCACCTCATCGCCTTCCCCGATGTGCAGCGCGCGGCGGATCTCCTCTGGCAGGGTGATCTGCGCCTTCGGGCGGACCTTGACGCGGGCCATCATCCGGGGCTCTGGCTCAGCCTTCGCGGCGGGCACAGCCATGAACACACACCTCCAGGCACGTTCGGATTTTCCTACTATCCGACTTTACCATGATACCTTTGGCGAGCTGTGCTACCTGCCCCGGGCCGTGGAGGTCGAGGCGAGCGGGTTCATGGTCAAGGCGCAGCGGCGGCTGGACTGGCCGAGGCGCGGCTGGTGGTGGCGGTGCCGACCGGGCCTCACCCGGCCGACGTCGGGGACGTCGCGCGCAGTACCAGCACGGCGATGTCGTCGTCGGGCGGGAGCCTGGCGTAGTCGACCGCGGCGCGCTGGATGGCCGTGGCCATCGCCGCCGCGGACAGGCCCAGGCAGTCAGCCAGTAAGTCGTCCATGTCGTCCTCGCCGAGCATCCGACCGTCCCGGCGCCGCTCCAGCACGCCGTCGGTCACGCACAGCAGCGACTGTCCGGGTGACACCTCGACCACATCGACGGAGTACTGGCGGTCGGCCAGCACGCCCAGCAGCGGCTGGTGGGACCCGACCGTGTCGATCCGACCGGACGGGTCCAGCAGGTAGGGCAGCGGATGCCCCGCGGCGACGAGTTCCACCCGCACCCCGCCGTCGCGGCGCGGGGTGATCTCGCCGTGCACCAGGGTGAGGAACGGCGCCGGGCCGCCCTCCTCACGCACCGAGTGGTTGAGTTGGCGGACCGCATCGGCCACCGGGCGGCGCTGCCGGCCGAGGATCCGCAGCACGTGTCGGGCCTGGCCGGTCACCGCGGCGGCCTCAGCGCCGGAACCGCACACGTCCCCGATGGTGAACCGCCACCGGTCCGGCGCCACTGTGAACAGGTCGTAGAAGTCGCCGCCCACCTCCTGCCCGGGCCCCGCGGCGCGGTACGCGACGCCCACCTCCAGGTCCGGCACGTCGGGCAACCGGGCCGGCAGCAGGCTGGCCTGCAACGCCTCGCTGGCGGTGAGCTGGTCCCGGTAGAGCAGGGCGTTGTCCAGGGTGAGCGCGGCCCGGCGGGTCAGCTCGCGGGCCAGCTCCGTCGCGTCCTGGTCGAACCGGCCGCCCGTCGGCTCGCCGATCAGCACCACGCCCAGCCGACGGCCCCGGGCGAACAGCGGCAACCGCAGCGTGGTCCCACCGTTCAGGGTGCCGCGGGACATCTCGGTTCCGGCATCGCCGGCGTCCGGCGGGTCGCCGGCCAGGGTCGCGCGCAGGTCGTCGATCCGGGTCTCGTCGGCATGCCAGACGTGGCTGAACTCGACCCGGTCGTGCGGATCGACGGTGGTGATGGCGCACCAGGACGCCAGCCTGGGCACCATCAACTGGGCCAGCATGGCCAGGGTCATCCTGGGGTCCAGGGTGCCGGCGAGCAGGTCGCTGGCGTCTGCCAGGTATCCCAGCCAGCCCCGGTGCCGGCGGGCCAACTCGGCGATCCGGCAACTCTCGATGGACAGCGCCAACTGGTCGGCCGCCTGCTGCATCCGGATCGCGTCGTGGTTGCCGAAGCCGCCCGGCGTGGTCGAGGCGACCACCAACTGGCCGATCAGCCGGTTCTCCACGACCAGCGGCACCGACACCGCCGAACGCATGCTGGTACCCGCCAACGCCGGCAGCGTCGGGCGGTCGGCCAGGTCGTCGTGCACCGCGGGCAGCCGGTCGGTCAGGATCCGCCCGGACCCGCCCTCGGCCACCGGGGAGGCGCTGGGGGCGGCAACCAGTCCGGTGGACGCCGAGACGTACGCCTGCCCGCCGTCCTCGTCGAGCAGAACGATGTACGCCGCGTCGCCGTCGATGGCGTCGCAGGCCCGCTGCACGGCGCGGGAGAGCAGGTCGTCCAGGTGCAGCCGGGTCAGTTCCGAACGGGTGAACACCGCCCACCCGACGGCGGTGGGATCGGCCGGCCGCCCGGTGCCGCCCAGGTCCTCCAGCACGGTGCGCTGCAAGGCGGGCACCACCAGCCACAGCCCGGCCACGCCGTCCGGGCCGTCGTGCGGCAGCCGGGAGACGAAGACCCGCACGAAGTGCCCGTCCCGGTGGCGCAGGTCGGTCTCGCCCTGCCAGCGGCCGGCGGCCAGGTCGGGCACGGCCTCCAGGTCGGTGCTGTGGTTGCGCAACGCGGCCAGTGGCCGTCCGGTCACCTGCGCGGCGGTCCAGCCGAGCAGGTGTTCGGCGTCGGCGTTCCACCCGCCGACCCGGTCCTCGGCGTCGAGGCCGATCACGGCGACCAGAGCCGGCCCGCGCACCGCCCGGGCGTCCATCCGGTACGCGCCGACCGGCGCGGGTTCGGCCCGATCGGGCCGGTCCGCCTGGTCCAGCCGGCACCACACCGTCTTGCCGGCCCGGGTGTACTCCACCCCCCAGGCCGAGGCCAGCGCCGAGCAGGCCAGTAGGCCCCGGTTACTCTCGCGGGTAGGGTCGAACCCGGGCAGGGCGGCCGGCAGTTCCTTGGCCGGGTGCCGGTCGTGCACCTCGATCCGGGCGGCGGCACCGAGGTGCACGCAGGCGACCTCGAACACGGTGCCGGCGTGCACGACGGCGTTGGTGGCCAGTTCGCTGACCACGAGCGCGGCGTCATCGGCCAGCGACTCCAGGTGGATCTCGACCATCGCCTGACGTACGAAGCGGCGGGCGGCGGCGACCGAGTCGGCCCGCGGCGGGAAGCTGGCGTGCACGGGCAGGGCGTTGGGCGGGGTTTTGTTGACAGCCAGGCCTTTCCTCGTGACCTACGCGTACGGTCCAGATTGACCGACAGTGCCGTCTGCCGGTCAGATCAGGAGGGCTCATCGGTGAAGTCCACAGTCTCGGCAGAGTTCAAAAATACCGCCAATCGGGGCCAGGCACGGACGTCTGGATCACACGACTCCGACCTCGGCGAGCTGCTGGACGCACTGCGCGCGGCCCGCGACGGTGAATTCCGGGCCAGGATGCGGACCGACCGCGGCGGCGCCCTGGCCGAGGTCGCCGCCGCCTTCAACGAGCTGATGGAACGCAACCTGCACCTGACCGGTGAACTGGAACGGGCCCGGCGGGTGGTCGGCCGGGACGGCCGGCTCGCCCAGCGGCTCGACCCGGGCGTGGGCACCGGCGCGTGGCGGGCGGCGGTGGACGCGGCCAACAGTCTGCTCGACGACCTGGTCCGGCCCACCACCGAGGTGGGCCGGGTGCTGTCCGCGGTGGCCGGGGGCGACCTGTCCCACAAGATCGACCTGAAGTCCGGCGACCGACCGCCACGCGGGGAGTTCCTGCGGGTCGCCCGCACGGTCAACGGGTTGGTGGACCGGCTGTCGGCGTTCACCACCGAGGTGACCCGGGTGGCCCGGGAGGTTGGCATCGAGGGCAACCTGGGCGAGCAGGCCCGGGTGCGCGGCGTCAGCGGTTCCTGGAAGGACCTGGCCGACTCGGTCAACCTGATGGCCAGCAACCTGGCCGCGCAGGTCCGCGACATCGCCCAGGTCACCACCGCGGTGGCCACCGGCGACCTTTCCCGCAAGGTCACCGTGCGGATGTCCGGGGAGATGCTGGAACTGAAGAGCACGGTCAACACCATGGTCGACCAGCTCTCCGCGTTCGCCTCCGAGGTGACCCGGATGGCCCGCGAGGTCGGCACCGAGGGACACCTCGGTGGGCAGGCCCAGGTG
>DASULA010000497.1:0-4018 GCA_036278435.1 Mycobacteriales bacterium
CCCCACCCGGCGCCGGCGGGGGTCATTCGCCGGTCGTGGTGTGGGTGGAGGCGCTGCGGTACTCGGTGTAGGTGTAGGGGTTGTCCAGGATCTTGGCCTCGGGGATCTCCGGGTTCATGCCCTGCGCCCACGCCTCGTCGCCGAGTTGGCCGCGCAGGTAGTCCACGGTGGCCGCCACGGTCGCGCGCACCCCGGCCAGGTCGATGCCGACCAGCCGGTGGTCGTACTTGACCACCCGGCCGTTGACCACGACGGTGTGCACGTCACCTCGCTGGGCCTGGAACGCCACGTGCCCGTAGGGGTTGAGCAGCGGGAACATCACTGGCGAGTCGTCGTTCTTGATCAGCACCACGTCGGCCTTCCTGCCGGCCTGGAGGCTGCCGATCACCTCGTCCAGGCCGAGCGCCCGGGCGCCGCCGCGGGTGGCCCACTCGACCACCTGGTCGGCGCGCAGGTGGCAGTTGGTGACCGTTTCGCCGATGGCGTGTGCCTCCAGGTGTTCCCGGGCCCGGTCGGCGCCCAGGGTGGACCGCATCGCCGAGAACAGGTCGCCGCTCCACCACACGCTGGTGTCCATCGACAGCGAGACACCGATGTTGTGCGACCGCAGCGCCCAGGTGGGCGGGTAGCCCTGCCCGCAGCTCTGCTCGCTTTCGGTGGAGACCGACACCGACCCGCCGGTGGCCGCGATCCGCTGGTAGGAGTCGGCGCCCAGGGTGGCCGCGTGCACATACACCGTCTGCGGGGTCATGAACCCGCCTTCGTGCATCAGCCGGATGCCGTCGTCGTTGGTGGCGCCCCACACCCCGGCGTGGGTGGTGACCGGGACCCCCAGCTCGCGGGCCACCTCGAACGCGGCCTTCTCCGGGAACGACGGGTCACCGGTGACGTCGAAGGCCATCTGGAAGCCGAGCATGTCGCTGCCGGTGATCCGGCGGTTGACGAAGTCGCGGAACTCCGGCGTGGCCGACCACTCCCACGGACCGGCGTGGATGTTGCCGTAGGCGAACACGAACCGGCCGGGGACCGCCTCCAGCGCGTCCACGGCGGCGTCGGCGTGCTCGGTGGTCCGCAGCCCGTGCGACCAGTCCACGGTGGTGGTGACCCCGGCGTCCAGCGACTCGATTCCGGCCAGCAGGTTGCCGGCGTGGATGTCCTCGGGCCGGAAGTTCCTGCCGTGCTCCAGGTAGTACCAGACGAAGTACTGGGTCAGGGTCCAGTCCGCGCCGTATCCCCGCATCGCGGTCTGCCACATGTGCCGGTGGGTGTCGACCATGCCGGGCATCACGATGCCGCCGGAGGCGTCGATCTCGACCGTGCCGTCCGGGACGTCGAGCGACGGCCCGACCGCCTCGATCCGCTCGCCGACGACCAGCACGTCGGCGCCGGTGAGCACCCTCGCCCGGTCGTCCATGGTGAGCACCGTCCCACCGCGGAACACCACGGGCCGGCCGGCGCCGAACTGGCGCTGCACGTCGCCCGGATCAGTGGTGGCGTTCATGTGACCCCTCCCGGTCGGCACCGACCCGGCACACACGGTCGGACGATCGTCCGTATGGCGGGCACCTGAGCTGTAGACGTAACCATGGAACCAGCCACCTTGGCTGTCAAGGGGTTCGGAGTTACCGGCGTGACAGGTGCGCTGTCCGCAGCACGGACGGATGGCGCCACAGCGGTTAGGCTTGGTCGGCGCGGCCCGTCCCGCCGACCCACCCGACCCGCCGCCGAATGCCGTCAGGAGCCCAGATGCCCCGCCGCGACGACGACCCGAACTTCATCGAGGCGATCGCCCGCGGGTTCGACGTGATCAGGGCCTTCGAGTCGGCCCGGCCGGTGATGACCCTCAGCGAGGTGTCCACGGCCACCGGACTGGCCCGCCCGACCGTCCGGCGCATCCTGCTGACCCTGGAGTCGCTGGGGTACGCGCGCGCCCGGACCAGGGGGTACGCGCTGACCCCCCGGGTGCTCGAACTGGGCCTGACCTACGTGCAGGCCCTGGGCCTGTGGGACGTGGCCCGTCCGCACCTGGAGGCGCTGGTGGCGCGTACCAACGAGTCCAGCTCGGTGGCGCAACTGGACGGATCGGACATCGTGTACGTTGCCCGCGTGTCGGTACCCAAGATCATCACCATCGCGGTGAACATCGGCACCCGGTTCCCGGCACCGGCCACCTCGATGGGCAAGGTGCTGCTCGCCGGCCTGACCCCCGAGGAACTCGACCGGACGCTGGCCCAGCCAACCCGGTCGAGCGTGCGGGCCACCTGGCAGCCGGACCGGGCCGAACTCGACCCGGTCCTGCGCAACGTGCGGGCCAGGGGCTGGGCGCTGACCGACGAGCAGTTGGCGCCGGGAATCCGCTCGGTGGCCGCGCCGGTGCGGGACGGCGCCGGGCGGGTGGTGGCCGCGATGAACGTGACCGTGCACGCCGCGGAGACCCCGGTGCAGGTGCTGACCGGGGAGTACCTGCCGCTGCTGCTGCACACCGCCAGCGCGGTCAGCGCCGACTTCGCGCTGCGCGACGCCCTGCCGATCAGCCCGGCGCCCACCGCGTCCTGACGGCGTCCTGACGGCGTTGTCGTCTTCTTGACAGTGACGCGGCCGGGTTCGAGACTGGCAGAATCGGACGGACGTCCGGTCTACGGACGGGAGTGTGTGCTGAGATGACCACAGATGCGGGACAGCCAGCGGAGGGGACCCCGGGTCCGCTGGACGGCCTGCTGGTGGCCGACTTCTCCCGCATCCTGGCCGGGCCGTACGCCAGCATGCTGCTGGCCGACATGGGCGCCGAGGTGGTCAAGGTGGAGAGCCCCGGCGGGGACGACACCCGGACCTGGCTGCCGCCGGCCCGCGGTGACGTGGCCACCTACTACCTGTCGATCAACCGCAACAAGCGGTCGGTGGCCCTGGACCTCACCGACGGCACCGACGTGGGCCTGGCCCGCGAGCTGGCGTCCCGCGCCGACGTCCTGATCGAGAACTTCAAGCCCGGCGGGCTGGCCCGGTTCGGCCTGGACTACGACAGCGTGGCGCGGACCAACCCGCGGGTCATCTACGCGTCGATCACCGGGTTCGGCTCGGGTGGCGGCGCCGCCCTGCCCGGTTACGACCTGATCGTGCAGGCCATGTCCGGCCTGATGAGCCTGACCGGAGACAGCGACGGCCCGCCGTACCGGTCCGGCATCGCGGTCTTCGACGTGATGTCCGGGCTCCAGACCGCGATCGGGGTGCTGGCCGCGCTGCACCACCGCGGCCGGACCGGGACCGGGCAGCACGTGGAGGTCAACCTGCTGTCCGCGGCGCTGTCCGGCCTGGTCAACCAGGCCAGCGCCCACGTCGCCGGCGGGATCGTGCCGCACCGGATGGGCAACTCCCACCCCAGCCTGTTCCCCTACGAGCCGCTGCCCACCGCCGACGGCGACCTGATCATCGCGGCCGGCAACGATGGCCAGTTCGCCCGGCTGTGCGCGGTGCTGGGCGTGCCCGAACTCGTCGGCGACCCGCGGTTCGCGCACAACCAGGACCGCACCGCCAACCGGGACCAGCTCCGGCCGCTGCTGCTGGAACGGCTGGCCACCGGCACCAGGATGGAGTGGTTCGACCGGCTGCTGGCCGCCGGAGTGCCCTGCGGGCCGATCAACACCATCGCCGAGGGGGTGGACTTCGCCACCAGGCTGGGCCTGGACCCGGTGGTGCGGGTCGGCCGGGGCGACGCCGCGGTCCCCTCGGTGCGCAACCCGATCACGTTCTCGGCCACGCCGACCCGCTACACGCTGCCCCCACCCGGGCTGGACGAGCACGGCGCCGAACTGCGCGCCTGGCTGGCCGCCCCGTCCGATGCCGGTCAGTCCGGTTCAGGTCGGCCCGATGGCGGGCCGGGCCGATGAGTAGCCCTGTGTCAAGGTGCCTGTTGTTGATCTTGCAGGAGACGCTGGAGGGCTCGGTGTCGGGTGGGGTCGTAGGCGGTGTGGTCTTGCCAGCAGTGCCAGATCACGAACAGCCAGGCGCGGGCGAGGATGCG
>DASULA010000498.1:0-6717 GCA_036278435.1 Mycobacteriales bacterium
GGACGCCCTGGTCGTTCAGTAGTGCGAGGTAGAAGCGTTCTTCGGTGGCAGAGATGCCGATGGCCTCCAGCACGCCGATCCCCCTGACTCAGCGGAGGCGGGTTATCGACATGGCACAAACCCGCCAAATCAGTGGTTCGCGTTACACTACCCCGCGCATCGGCCCGATGCGTCGCGGTGTCTGGCGTTCACCCGCCTCCGGCGGTCATGGCGCCCGGTGGCTGGCGTCGTGCACCTCGCCGACGAATTCGGCGATCACGTCCTCCAACGCGACCGCGCCGACCGTCCGTCCGGCGTCGATGACCCGGCCGAGATGGCCACCGGCCCGCCGCAGCGTGGCCAGCGCGTGGCTGAGCGGCAGGTCGATGTCGATGACCGGCATCGGCCGGTACAGCCGGGCCGGGACCGGGGCGTCGCGCCGGGCCACTTCCATGATGTCCTTGGCGTGTAGGAACCCGGCGAAGTCCGCGCGGCCGTCCGGGTGGCCGGCCCCGGGCGGGTGGCCGGTGCGGTCGAGGACCGGGAAGCGGGAGTAGCCGGTGGCCGAGACCAGCCGTTCCAGTTCGACCGGGGTGGTCGTGCGGCTCACCGTGACCAGCCGGTCCAGCGGGATCGTCACGACCCGGGCGGTGCGCCGGCCCAGTGCCAGGGCGCGGACGAGCCGCTGCCGCTGGTCCGGGTCGAGCAGCCCCTCGGCGGTCGACTCGGCGATCATCTCGGCCAGCTCGGTCGGGCCGTACGCGCGGGACAGCTCCTCGCGGGGGCTGACCCGCCAGGCGGCGAGTACCAGGGTGGCCAGCGCGTTGAGCACCCACAGCACCGGCCGGGTCAGCCGGACCCAGCCGGCCATCGGTGGTCCGAACAGCAGGGCGGCCCGCACCGTCCCGGCGAGCGCGAGGTTCTTCGGCACCATCTCGCCGATCACCATGTGGCAGTAGGCCACCGCGACCAGGGCGACAGCCAGCGCCAACGGATGCACCAGGGTGGCCGGGATCCGGACCAGGCCGAAGCCACCGTCGAGCAGGTGCGCGACCGCGGGTTCGGCCACCGCGCCGAGGCCCAGCGAGCACAGCGCGATGCCCAGTTGCGAACCGGCGAGCAGGTCAGGCAGTGCCCGCACCTGGCCGGCGGCGGCGCGGGCCCGGCGGCTGCCGGCGCGGGCATGCGGTTCGATCTGGTCGGCGCGCACCGCGACCAGCGCGAACTGGGCGCCGACGAAGAACGCGTTACCGGCCAGCAGCAGCACGGCGAGCAGCAGTCGCAGCCCGGTCACCCGGGCTCACGCCACGATCGCCCGGCCGGCGGCGTGCCCGGGTGCGACGCCGATGTGGAACCGTCCTGACCGGATCCGCGCGGTCGGGAGTTCCGATGTTGCCGACCGCCTCGGGGTGGGGGCGTCGGTCTGGCGACCATGACCCGGTCTATCCGGTGACGGTCCATTCTGGTCACCTCAAGGCGCCAACCGTCCACATAGGTCCGCTCGCCGACGTGCGGCACCCGGCCCAGCCGGTCCAGGACCAGGCCGGCCAGCGTCTCATACGGCCCGGGCGGGGCCGGTAGGCCGACCGTGTCGAACTCGTCCCGGCGCAGCAGCCCGGACACCGACCAGGCCCCCTCGCCGACCGGCTGCACCGGCGGCGTCTCGGCCGGGTCGTGCTCGTCGCGGACCTCACCCACGAGTTCCTCGACCAGGTCCTCAAGGGTGACCACGCCGGCCGTGCCGCCATACTCGTCGGCCACCACGGCCAGTTGCAGGCCTCTCCGGCGCAACACGGTCAGCAGCTCGTCACAGTGCAACGACTCGGGCACCCGCACCGGCTCGATCATGATCTGCCCGATCCGGGTGTGGTGCCGGAGTTCCGGCGGAACCGTGAACGCGTGCTTGACGTGCACAAGGCCGGCCACGTCGTCCAGGTCCCCGGTGTGCACCGGGAACCGGGAGTGACCGGACCCGCGGGCCAGTTCCAGCAGTTCGGCCACCGTCTGGTCGACCCGCGCCGAGACCACCCGCACCCTGGGGGTGAGCACGTCACCGGCCCGTTTCGCGTCGAAGGCGAGCACCCTCCGCAGCAGCCCGGCCACGTCGTCGGCCAGGGCGCCCGCCTCCGCCGACGAACTGATCAGCGAGTGCAGTTCGGCGGGGGTGCGCGCGGCCCGCAGTTCCTCCTGGGGTTGGGCACCCAGTGCCCGCACGATGGCGCTGGCGGTGTTGTCGAAGGCCGCGATGAGCGGCCGGGCCGCACTGGAGAACGCCCGCTGGACCGGCCAGATCCGCAGCACGGCGGGCAGTGGCCGGGCGATCGCGAGGTTCTGCGGGACCAGTTCGCCGAGCAGCATCTGTGTTCCGGTGACCGCCAGCAGCGCGGCCAGAGCGCCGGCGGCCCGGGCGGCGGGCGGACCCAACCCCACCACGTGGAACGGGTGCGCGAACGTGCCGGCGAGTACCGGCCCGGTGATGAACCCCAGCAGCAGCGAACTGACCGTGATGCCCAGTTGCGCGCCGGAGAGCTGGAACGACAGGTCGCTGATCGCGCCGAGCGCCCCGGCCGCCCGACGGTCCCCGCCCCGGGCGAGCCTGGTCAGCCGAGCCCGGTCGACCGAGGTCAGGGCGAACTCGGCGAACACGAACAGCGCGTTGGCCGCGATCAGCGCGACGATCGCGAGTCCCCCCAGAGCGGTCGCCATCCGGCTTCAGCGCCCGGGACGGCCCGGGCCGTCGTCAGCACCGGATCGTCGGCGGACCCGGTGTCGCCGGGCACCCGTGCGTCTCATGCCGGCCCAGTCTTCCACAGGTGTTCGATTCCGGCGCCCTGGCGCGGCGCGGCTGCGGGCTCGAACGGTACGGTGCGATCCGTCGCACCTCGACCACCGACTGTCACCGGGTGGCTCGTCAGTGACGGAAGGACTACGGGTGCGGGCCCGGTCCGCGGGAATGCCCTAACCTGATCCCGCGACATCCGGTACGTGTGCCGGCGTGTCGAGGGGCAGTAGCTCAGCCGGTCAGAGCAGTGGACTCATAATCCATCGGTCGCGGGTTCGAACCCCGCCTGCCCCACCCCACCACCGCTCGCCTCCGGGGGCGTTGGTGACGGTGACCTGACTCGTATCCTGCCGAAGGCGGTCGCCGTGGCTGCCGGGCGCGAGCCGGTGCTGGAGGTCAACAGGGACGGCAGCGCGGTGCGGGACTTCGAGTTGCGACCACGCTGAGCATCGGTAACGACTCATCGACCGGCATTGCATGTCGTGCGCGAGCGCGTTCGCCGCTGTTGCCACCAGGTCGCCATGCCGCGGCGCGGCTACGATGCCGAGCCGGCCGGTACGCGTGTTTCGTTGTGGTTCTCGAGCCCACGTGGTGCGCGCGAGGATGGCTGCCATGACGAACAGAAAGGGCCATGCCGCGTAGGCGCCCCGCGCAGTTGCGTGCTCGCGTGCCGCTCCGGCAGCGTCCCGGACAGTCCATCCGCCAGGTTCCTCGAGTTTCCGCGTCGACCCTGCGTGCCATCGGCGAGCTGGAGCGCGCCCGGCTACGGCCCGGCGCAATCGCCGAAGCACTCGACGGCTGGGCCCGGTTCGTACGGGGTCCCGCTCGCGAGTTGGACGGCTATACGCCCGAACCGTGTCTCTGCCCACGCTGCCAGTGGGGCGATCCGGTCGTGCGCCGTGAGGCCCTGCGCGTCGCGCTTTACGCCTTGCCGCCCAGGGCCGCCCGTGAACTGCGCGCACTCATCCAGCCCTTGGACGAGCGCTACCTGGCTCACTCGATACCCGACCCAGGCACGGCCCACATCCGTGACATGCTCACCATCACCCCGACCCGCGCCCGGATTCGTCCCAGGCAGCAGCACACGTTCACCTTCGCCGTCGACCTGGTGTACGTGGGTTGGTTGCACGTCGTGGTCGGCGATGGTCGCGCAGAGCAGCGCCTGTATGCCTCCTTCCTCACCCACGCCCTGGACGACCTGCTCGCCGCCCTGGTCGCGCTCACCAGAGCAGAACAACACGCGCGGATGTCCTGGAACGGCGAGCCGGCCGAGTACCGCTGGCTGTTCACCGTCGACCCTGCTGCCTACGCACACCTACACATCCTGCGGTTCCCCGACGAGTCAGCACGACTACCGGACAGCAACGGGCATCCCATCTTCGACACCGACCTGCCACTGCGCGCACTCGTCCGCTCGGTGGCCGCCCAGGCCCGGGCGCTGCTCGACCGGCTCGGCGAAGGCGGCTACGCCCGCAAGTGGGACGCCGGACCATTCCCCCTCCGGGACCTGCTCACCCTCGAGCGATGGCTCGATGACGACGAACCGGATACACGACCGAACGACCCGTCCGGCCTTGTTGTCGTGGGCGCCGCCAGAAAAGTTCTACCGCCTGGTCGATGCCGCCTCCGAGCGGCGCGGCCTCGCCGTGAGCAGCAACCCCGCAGGTAGGCGGTGAGGGGCCGGGCCTGGTCGTGGTCGCCGCTGAGCACGGCGGGTTGCCGGCCTCGCCTGCCGCCTGTGTTTCCCGAAGTGGTTTCGCAGGGTGGTTCAGTCGAGGGGTAATCCCGCCGATCTGATCAACGTGGCGGTGGACGATGGTGCGGCAGAGCGGTGAGCCGCCCGGGCACACGTTGCTGGACGCGATGGCGCCCTTGATCGGCTACGAGACATGCGGAGGTACCAGTGAAGGCAATCGTCGCGACGGACCAGGCCGCAAGAGCAGCTGGGATCACACTCGCGGAGCGGCCTGAGCCGACGCCGGCGATCAACGACGTCGTCGTCGAAGTCCATGCGGCGGGCTTCGTCCCCGCGGAGTGGAAGTGGCCCTCGACGTGGGTCGATCGCTGCGGTCACGATCGAGTCCAGGCGATCATCGGCCACGAGTTCGCCGGAGTCGTCACCTCCCTGGGCTACGGCACGACGGGACTCTCACTGGGACAGCGGGTGTTCGGGATCACCGACTGGCACCGCGATGGAACCCTGGCCGAGTACACGGCCGTGGAGGCACGCAACCTCGCGCCGCTGCCGGGGACCGTCGACTTCACGGTGGGTGCGAGCCTGCCGATCTCCGGCCTGACCGCCTGGCAGGGCCTGTTCCGGCACGGTCGTCTTCAGGCCGGGCAGAGCCTGCTCGCACACGGCGCCGCCGGCGCGGTCGGATCTGTGGTGACCCAACTCGCCCGGGAGTTCGGCGCCTACGTCATCGGCACCGGGCGGGCGGCAGACCGCCAGACGGCGCTCGACTTCGGCGCGAACGAATTCCTCGACCTCGACAGCGACGATCTGGAAGACATCGGCGGGGTCGACCTGGTCTTCGATGTCATCGGCGGTGACATCCAAAGGCGCTCGGCGAGTATCATCCGGCCTGGCGGGACGCTGGTGTCGGTGGTCGGGCCTGCCGACGCTCGCCCTGCCGACGGCCTCACGGTCGACTTCGTCGTCGAGCCCGTCCCAAGCCAGCTGGTGGAGATCGTCAACCGGGTGCGTGACGGGCGCCTTCGCACACACATCGGAACCGTCGCAACCCTCGACGACGCCGTCCCCGCGCTCACCGAGCGACACAAGGGTAAAACCGTCATTCGCGTGCGCCCCTGAACACAAGAAACAGGCACCGGACAGATCGGATCGGGCGGGCGGGAGGACCACTCCGCCAACTCGCCGGCGACCTTCTCGGTGATCCTGGAGATCGTGTCCCTGGAGACCTTCGCCCCGTAAACCTCGTCGAAGTGCGCCGCAACCTCCCCGGTCGTCAGACCCCGGGCGGCAAGCGAGAGCCGTCTCCTTCCGGATCAGACCGGCCCCCCCACACCGTTCTCCGGACGGCCTCGGCGTCGGCCGCCTGAACCGTGCTCAGTCCCGCTTGAACACGCCCGCCAGGCCAGCGGCGATGATGCTGGCGGCCAACCAGCCAATGGCCGTGTACCCGGCGGTCCACCATTCATATCCGCCGTGCACGGCCCACGCGTCCCGCTGCTTCAGACTCACCACCGGCACCAGCAGGTCGAGCGTGTACAGCGCCGGATGGAACACCTCGCCCCGGTGAAGTGCGGTCAGATCCTGCGGCCGGATCCGGCGGAAGATTTCCAGCCAGCCGGCGAGGTACAACGGGGCAAGCCACCAGAGCGAACGCCACGGCGCGTACCCGTACCCGATGGTCCAGCGCAGGAACCAACTCCAACCCGCCCGGACAGCGCGGCGGGCATGCCGCAGTAGGCGATGCAGCCTGCTTCGGTCGGGCAGGGGCTGGCTGCGGCGGGCACTCTGCTTGGCGATGAGCACTTTCCGGGCACCACCTGCGTGGCCGGCGGCGCGGTATGTACTCGCGAGTTGGTCATAAACCTGCGGCGCGTAGCCAGTAAGGTGGCGACGGACCCAGGCACGACGCGCCTTGGTGAAGTCATCTCCACGATCACATATTGATCGGTAGGTGAGGCCAGCAAGGAGAGACTTATCCGGCCAGCATGATGGCTTATCATCCAGATGCCCGATGTCTGTACCAGTGACGTCCACGATTCCGCCGTCAATGCTCTTGCAGCGTAACCGAAGTTTGGTACCCACCGTCGCTCGTTCGAGGTTCAACGCGTAAACCCCGTCGCCATGAAGCACTGCATCGTCCAGGTCGAGATCCTTTCCTATGTGCGCGTGGAGGAAGGACAACCGGCCACGCACGGTGAATCCAGCGCCGCAGACGAGGCTACCTGTGATAGTCGCGCGGTCGGCGAGCAGGGCGTTGCCG
>DASULA010000499.1:0-7246 GCA_036278435.1 Mycobacteriales bacterium
GGGGTGCAACTGCGCTACCGGACCGCGGTCACCGGGGTGCGGGTGGAGGCCCACCGGGTGGTGGCCGTGCTGGCCGGCGGCGAGGAGGTGGCCGGCGCCGCGCTGGTGGGTGCCGACGGCGCGCACAGCGCGGTGCGGTCCGGCCTGGGCATCGCCTTCACCGGCGAGACCTACCCGATGCGGTACCTGACGGTGGCCTGCCCGGTGGAGTTCGACGCGCTGCTGCCCGGACTGGCTCCGGTCAGTTACGTCTCCGGCGGCGGCGAGGGGGTGGGCCTGCTGGCGCTGCGGGACCACTGGCGGGCGGTGTTCCGGGTTCCCCCGGGCGAGCCGGACGCCGAGGCACTGTCGGCCGGTGCGATCGCCCGGCGGCTGGCCGGGGTGCTGCCGGCCGCGAGCGGGCCGTACCCGGTGGTCGACGCGTTCATCTACCGGGTGCACCGGCGGGTGGCCGCGACGTTCCGGCGCGGCCGGGTGCTGCTGGTCGGCGACGCCGCGCATGTGAACAGCCCGTCCGGCGGGATGGGCATGAACAGCGGCATCCACGACGCCTACCTGGCCGCCCGGGCACTGGCGGCGGTGCTGACCGGCGACGCCGGCGAGGACGTGCTGGACCGATACGCCACCGACCGGCGTCGGGTGGCCCGCGACGTGGTGGGCTCCCGATCGGACCGCAACTACCGGGACATCGTGCAGACCAACCTGGCGGCCCGGCAGCGCCGGCGCGACGAGTTGGCCGCGATCGCCGCCGACCCGACCGCGACCCTGCGTTACCTGCGGCAGATGTCCATGCTGGACACCGCCCCGACGCTGGGACCGTGGCCGCGGGCCTCGGCCCGGTGACGGCGCCTGCCGGCCCGCCGCCCCGACCCGCGGCCGTGCCAGCCGTGCCGGCCGTGCACCCGGCCCACCCCGCCGCACCGCCTGTACCGTCCTAACAGTCCTAACCGGACCGACGGCCGTCCCCGGCAGACCGGGCGGCGGCGAGGTGGGTGGCCAGCGCGACCAGGCACGGCGCCGGTTCGGCCGGGCGCACACCGGCCGCGGCCAGTGCCCCGCGGGCCCACCACGCCCCGCACACCGCCGAGGACAGCACCGGATGCGGCCACTGTCCGGCGAACCGGTCGATCGCCGGCACGGTCGGCATACCGGTGCCGGTGAGCAGGAGCGCGCCGTGCCGGTCCGGATCGGCGCGGCGCAGCACCGCGGTGACCGCGCCGGTGTCCAGGTCGTAGATGGCGCCGCCGCCCGGCACCGGCAGCACGTCCCGCACCGGTATTCCGGCGGCCTGCCAGAACTCCCGGGACAGGTCGGTGAGCCAGTCCGGGTAGGGCGAGACCAGGGTCACCGCGGGGCGGCCGAGGGCGCCCAGGCAGTCCAGCACCGCCACCGCCGAGGTGGTCATCGGTACACCCCGCCGGGCGGCGAGTTCGGCGCACCGCCGCCGGTCGGAATCCGGGCCGAGCAGGTACGACGAGCCGGTGCAGGCGAACACCACCGCGTCCAGCCGCAGTGCGCCGAACGCGTCCAGGGTGGCCGGCAGCGCGTCGTTGTAGCCGGCCAGCCGGTCGACCAGTGGACCGGGCAGCACCGGCAGCCGGGCCGCGTGCACGCTGACCGCCTGCGGCCGGTGCCGCCCGGCCAGCGCGCACAGTTCCGGCTCGACGGTCGGGTTGGCTGGCGGCACGAGCACCCCGAGCCGTCCCGGCGGACCGGCCGCGGGCAACTGCGGTGCGGTGCCGGCCGCCGGGTCCAGCGCCATGTGCGGTCCCTCCCTGGACAGCGCGACGCCACCATCGCGCCCAAAACAATTGTTGTATACATTTACTCTAACCGTGACTCTGGCGGCGACGCCACCCGCTGGGGCGATTCGCCCATTGTGTATGGCCAGGATGGGCGCGGAGCGTCTGCGGGTCTTGCCCGTCTCCGGAGCAAGATGTATACACAAGGCGAGAGAGCAGGAGGTACACGATGCCGGACGTCACCGGTTACCGGGCCAAGTTCGCCGTGATCGCGCCGTCCACCAACACCGTGGTGGAGCACGACTTCAACGCGATGGGTCCGCACGGCATCACCTTCCACACCGGACGGATGTACATCGCCGATCCGGCGATGGGGTCCGACCAGGCGTTCGTGGCGCTGCTCGGCCAGATCCGGCACTCCATCGACGTGGCCATCCGCGACGTGCTGACCTGCCAGCCGGACTACCTGGTGATGGGGATGTCCGCGGAGACGTTCTGGGACGGGGTCGCGGGTAACCAGCGGTTCACCGAGCGGGTGACCGCGCTGTCCGGCGGGCTGGGCGTGACCACCGGGGCGAGTGCCTGCCGCGAGGCGCTGGAGCGGTTCGGCGCCCGGCGGATCTCGATCCTGTCGCCGTACCAGCCGGTCGCCGACGAGAACGTGACCCGGTTCTTCACCGAGTCGGGGTTCGAGGTGGTCCGCTTCCACGGGTTGCGCTGCCCGACCGCCACCTCCATCGCCGAGGTGGGCCCGGATGAACTGCGGCCGGTGCTCACCGGGCTCGCCGCCGACGACCCCGACGCCATCGTGCAGGTGGGCACGAACCTGTCCATGGTCGCACTGGCCGACGAGGCCGAGCGGTGGCTGGGCCGGACCGTGATCGCGATCAACGCGGCCACCCTGTGGCACGCGCTGCGGGCCAACGGTTTCACCGACCGCATCGCCGGCGCCGGCCGACTGCTCCGCGAGTTCTAGCGCGGTGGCCGCTGACGTCCACCGCCCGCACAGCCCCGAGGTTTTCGCAAGAAAACCTCACCATGTAACCGGTTAACTGTGAGGTTTTCGCGAGAAAACCTCACCTTGGGCGGGCTGGAGGAGACGCGGCGACGCCGTCCTGCGGTTGACGCGCGCGGCGCCGCGACCGGCCGCCCACGCGGTGCCCCGGCACCTGCACCTGTCCGGTGTGGACGGCGTGGTGGCGCCGGTTCCGGCCCGGACCGGGGACCTGTTCGTCACCTCGCACGGGTTGACCTGGTCGGTGTACCCGTTCATTGACGGTGTCGACGGCTGGGGTGGCCGCATGGCCGTGCGGCACTGGCAGCGGCTGGGGGCGGTGCTGCGCGCCGCGCACCGGCTCACTCCGCCCCGGCGGGTCCTGGACGAACTACCCCGCCCCGGCTGGGATACCGCCAGGTACGACGTGCTGGCCGTCCGGGACGAGCGGGTGCGTGGAAGCACCAGCGACACCGGCGTACCGACGGACTTCGTGGCCGAGTGGGAGCGTCACCGGGGGACCGTGCGGGCGCTGCTCGACCAGATGCGGACGCTGGCTGGGTACCTGCGGGACCGCCCGGGCGAGCAGGTCGTCTGCCACGGGGACCTGCACCCGGGCAACCTCCTCATCGACGGCGAACGCGTGCACCTCATCGACTGGGACGACGTGCTGCTGGCGCCCAGGGAACGCGACCTGATCTTCGTTCCGCACGACCCGCGCGACCCGCACGGCCCGACCGGCGGCGCGGCCGGGCCCGGGCGGCCGGTCCCGCTGGCGCGGCCGTTCCGGCACGGTTACGGTCTGCGGTCCGACCAGATCGACTGGGCGGCGCTCACCTACTACCGGTGCGAACGCGTCGTCACCGACGTCATCGAATGGGCCAACCAGGCGCTCGGCCTGACCACCGACGACCCCGACACCCGGGCCGAGGCGACCGGATGGCTGCGCCGGCAGTTGGCGCCGGGAAACGACGTGGACGCCGTGCTGCTGGCCGCCCGGCACCTGCCGGCGCACCTGAACATCCTCTCCCCGGCGCGCTGACCCGAGGACCGGGTCAGGCCAGGATCAGGCTCTGGCTTCGGCGATCTGGTCGTCGGACAGGCCCAGCAGGCCGTGCAGCACCTCGTCGTTGTGCTCACCCAGGGACGGTCCGGCCCACCGCACCCGGCCCGGGGTCGCCGACAGCCGGGGGAAGACGTTCTGCATTTGCAGCCGGCCGTGCTCGGGGTGCGGCACCGACACGATCGACTCGCGGGCCGCGAAGTGCGGGTCGGCCAGCATCTCCGGCGCCCGGTAGATCTGCCCCGCGGGCACCCCGTCGGCCTCCAGCAGGTCCAGCAGCGGCCCGGTGTCCAGGGTGGCCGTCCAGGCCGCGATCAAATCGTCCAGTTCGGCCTGGTGCGCCCCTCGGGCCGAATGGGTGGCATACCGGGGATCTTCGGCCAGCTCGGCCCGGCCCATCGTGCCGGCCAGCCGACGGAACACGGTGTCCTGGTTGGCCGCGATCAGCACCATCTGGCCGTCACCGGTCGGGTACACGTTGGACGGGGCCACGTTCGGCAGGATGGCGCCGGTCCGCTCGCGGATGTAGCCGGCGACCTGGAACTCCGGCACCAGCGACTCCATGAACGCCAGCACCGCCTCGAAGATGGCCGAGTCGACCACCTGGCCCCGCCCGGTGCGTTCCCGGGCGTGCAGCGCCACCAGGCCGCCCAGCGCGGCCATGATGCCGGCCATCGAGTCGCCGATGCTGATGCCCATCCGGCTGGGCGGCGCCTCGGGGTTGCCGACCACGTGCCGCAGCCCGCCCATGGCCTCGCCGATCGCGCCGTAGCCGGCCCGCGCCGCGTACGGGCCGTCCTGCCCGTAGCCGGTCACCCGGATGAACACCAGCCGGGGGTTGATCACGGCCAGATCATCCGGGCCCAGGCCCCAGCGCTCCATGGTGCCGGGGCGGAAGTTCTCCAGCAGCACGTCCGAGCGGGCGGCCAGGTCGCGGGCCACCCGCTGGCCGGCCGGCGAGCGCAGGTTGAGGGTGACCGACTTCTTGTTGCGGGCCAACACCGGCCACCACAGCGAGTGGCCGTGCGGCTTCTCCCGCCCCCACTGGCGCATCGGGTCACCCTTGGTGGGTTCTTCGATCTTGATGACCTCGGCGCCGAAGTCGGCCAGGAGCTGGCCGCAGAACGGGCCGGCCAGCAACTGTCCGGTCTCGATGACCCGTACTCCCGCCAGCGGGAGGGGCGCTGAGTCGTCCAACGATTCCCCTTGTGTACACGAAGCTCACACTGATCAGGAGTTTTGTCCGTCTTTAGCCTTCATGATCGAGCTTATTGTATACAACGCTGGGGAAGGTGGTCAAGGTTGGTCAGTCCAGGCAACCGCGCAGGATCCCCACCAGCGCCGGCAGGTTCGCCGGTTCCCAGATGCTGTAGTGGTCCCCCGGCGCGACCCGCACGTCGAGTTCGGCACACAGCCCCCGCCACCGCTGCCCGGTGTTGGCCGACCTGGCCGCCCGGACCAGCACCAGCCGGCCGTCGAACCCGCCAGCCGGCGGCCGATAGCCCCACTGCGCCCGCACGTTGGCCGCGAAGGCCGGCAGCCGGTCGGCCACGAAGCCCGGCCCGGTGTCAATCGGCACCACGCCGGCCCGACGCAGCTCTGCGACCAGCCACTCCGGGTCTGGTTCGGACGTCCACCGTGGATCAAGCCGCGGCGCGGGCACCCCGGCCACCCCGGCCAGGTCGTCGGCGAACAACTGGAGGATCTCCGGCCAGCCGCCGTCCGGCCGCGGCTGTGGCGGCTGGGTGTCGAACAGCACCAGTGGCTCGACCCGCTCGCCGGCCTCGGCCAGCGCGCACGCCATCTGGTAGGCGATGGTGCCGCCCATCGAGTGCCCGGCCAGCCGGTACGGGCCGTGCGGCTGCTGGGCGCGCAGCGCGGCGACGTATCCGGCGGCCAGCGTGACCAGATCGGCCGGCGCCACGCCGCCCTCCAGCGCCGGAGACTGGAAGGCGAACAGCGGCTGCTCGTCGGGTAACCGCTGCGCCAGCGGCAGGTAGGTGTAGGCCGAGCCGGAGACGTTGTGCACGCAGTACAGCGGGCGCCGGGTGCCGCCGGCCTTCAGCGGCACGATCACGCCGCCGTCGCCCCCGCCGCCGGCCCGGAACGACGCCACCGCCGCGGCCACCGCCTGCACCGTCGGCTGGCTGTAGAAGTGGCGCATCGGCAGTGCCACCCCGGTGTGGTCGCGGATCCGGCTCAACGCCAGCGCCGCCTGCAACGAACTGCCACCCAGGTCGAAGAAACTGTCCATCGCCCCGACCCGCCCGGCGCCGAGCACCTCGGCGAACGCCCCGGCCACCTGCTCCTCCACCCCGGTGCGCGGGGCCACGTAGTCCGCGGACACGAAGTCGTCCGGCTCCGGAGCCGGCAGCGCGGCCCGGTTCACCTTGCCGGTCGGGCTCAGCGGCAGTCCGAGCACCCCCACGTAGGCCACCGGCACCATGTATCCGGGCAGGGCGGCCGACACATAGTCGCGCAGCTCGCGCGGCGAGGGGGGTTCGTCGTCGCCACCGATGACGTAGGCGACCAACCCCTGCCCGGCCGGGGTGTCCTCGCGCAGCGCCACCACGGCTCGCCGGACCCCGGGGTGCCGCTCCAGCACGGCTTCGATCTCTTCCAGTTCGATGCGTTGGCCGCGGAGTTTGATCTGGGTGTCGATTCGGCCGAGGAACTGGATCTGGCCGTCTTCGGTCCAGTAGGCCAGGTCTCCGGTGCGGTAGGCCCGGCCCCGGCCGAACGGGTCGGGGATGAACTTCTCGGCGGTCAACCCGGCCCGGTGTAGATATCCGCGGGCCAGTCCTTCTCCGGCGGCCAGGATCTCTCCGGGTACTCCGACTGGTACCGGGTTGAACCACCGGTCCACCAGGTACACCCGCCGGTGTGGCATGGCCCGCCCGATCGGCGGGGAGGCGGTCCACTCCCGGTGTTCACACGGATGGTAGGTACACCCGATCGTCGCCTCAGTCGGCCCGTAGGCGTTGAGGAACAACCGGCCGGGACGGTTCCACCGGTTCACCAGATCCCCGGAGAACGCCTCCCCACCCACCAACATGCCACGCAGGTCCGGGTAGCCCTCCGGATCCAACAGCCCGATCAGGGCCGGCGGGGCACCCATGTAGGTGACCCGCTCCCGGCGGATCAGCACGGCCAGCTCCTCCGGCGAGACCATCGCCTCAGGCGGGACGAAGACCAGCGTCGCGCCCTGAGACAGCGCGGTGAAGATCTCCCCCTCGGCCAGGTCGAACACCAACGAGGAGAACTGCAACATCCGATCCCCCGGCCCGAAATCGAACACCGTGGACAGGAAATCCAGATACGTCGCCAACGCGTGATGCTCGACCAACACCCCCTTGGGCCGCCCCGTCGACCCCGAGGTGTACAGCAGATAACAACCCGACCCCAACGACGCGGTCTCCACCAACCGATCACCAGCGTGGGCGGACA
>DASULA010000500.1:0-18231 GCA_036278435.1 Mycobacteriales bacterium
GTCGCGGCTGTCCTGGCCGGTGCCGTCGCACTCGGTGTGCGGCCGGGCCTGCTTGATCACCACCGTGCCCGCCACCCGGTCCGGTCCGGCCGGCGAACCGGGTTCCGGGCTGGCCAGGGTGTCCTCGGCCAGGAACACCCCGCCCTTGGTCGAGTGCCGGATCGCCTCTCGGACCACGAAGCGCCCACCCAGCAGCACCGCCCGCCCGCCGATGCGGTCCGACCCCCTGAACCGACCGCTGAACCGACCGCTGAGTGGACCCCCGAGTGGACCCCGGTCCGATCCGGCGGCGGTGGCCGGCGGTCGCGGCGGCGGGTCTGGTAACGGTGCGGTGGCCCACGCCGGTGGGGCGAACCGCGCCTCCCGCCGGTCCTCCACCACGGTGCCGTCCGGGGCGGTGAGCACCGGGCGGTAGGTGCCGTCGTTGTCCAGCACGGACCGGCTGTGGAATCCGCCGAACCGGTAGTGCACCAGGCTGCCGGGCCGGTACGGCCGGTCGGAGAGGATCACCGGACCGGCCAGGCCCCCGGTGACCGCGTGCAGGTGGGCGGCCAGCCGGCGGAACTGGTCGTCGTCATCGGGGTAGGCGGTGAGGAACTTGCCGGCCGAGGAGCGGTCCGCGCCCCGACCGTCGATCAGCCGGACGGTGCGCAGCGTCGCGGCGAACTTGAACGCGCAGCCCTCGTCGATGAGCACACCGGCGGCGGCGCGCAGCACGGCGGCGGCGTCGCCGACCGTGGCCGACAGGTGCAGCTTCCAGCCCTGCTCGCGCGGCCGGTGCCCCGGCGGCAGCACCAGCCACCACGGGCCCCGGGCCCGAAGTCGCCAGCCGTCCCGGCCGGCGACCGGGGCGATCAGGTCGCGCACTCCGGCGACCAGGTCGTCGCCGGTGGTGGCGATGTCGGCGGTGGCGGTCGTCACGATTTCCCCCCGAATGCATATTGCCGTGGAAATGATCTCCGAACCCGGGCCGGGAATCGCCGTGAACCGGCTGCTCGAATGCCCGACGGTTGGTGAAGTTAATCGACGTCGGTGCCGCAGCGCAAGGATTCGCGAGGTATTTCCCTTCGATGGAAGTCGCGCGAGTATAGATAGCTTCCGAAGTGGTTCACGCGGAGATGGATATTTCACTCGAACGGGTGCACACCACTACTCTGCGCGAAGGAATCCGTCGGTCGGAAAATGTCCACCACCCGCCCCGGACCCCGGGAGGTTCGGAGTAATCTTGCGGCGATCGCAATTCGCCGTTTTACTCGATCCGAATGTGAATCGCGGGGACACGGTCTGTTCGGCCGGTATGTCGGATCGAGATCCACCCGTTCGGGCTAGTGTGGAATGGTCGAACGGATGGGTATCTCCAGTCCGGCACCACATCGTCCACCACGGGGGAGACCGCAATGGCAATCCGTACCCAGGCACGCGCCAGCCATCCGATCGCCACCAAGCCCGTCGTGGATGGTAACGGAATGTCACGCAGCCGCGCGGTGGTGGGTGACCAGCCGGCTGGTGGTTTCCGTCGCGTGCTGCGCGGGTCGGTCGCGCTGTGCGCGGTGCTGGTGGCCGGCGGCGTCGGACTGGCGGTTGTCCGGCGGCGCGGCTCGGAGCCCCGGCGGGGCGGGGCGTCCTAGGTCCATGTGGCTGGCCGCGGCGCGGCCCGGTCGCGATCTCGCGGCCGGGCCGTTCCGTTTCCCCCGGTTCGCGCTGTGGGCCGTCGCGGTGATGACTCAGGCGACGTGGACCTGGCCGCGCTCCAGCCAACTGTCCCCGACGCAGGTCCGGCACTGCTCCTCCACGTGCACGGTCCCGGCCGTGCCGTCGCTGCTCATGCCGTACCGGGGCACCAGCACCGCGCCCTTCCCGTTGCATATCGGGCACATCTGCCGGACCGATCGGAGCCTGTCCCTCACCTACTGGCACCTCCACGCCAGATCGCCGAGCATCGCCGGACCGCCACGGCGCCGGCGCGCATGCCGGGCCCCACCGGCCACGGTACGACGACGCCTCCGCCCGCCGCGCACCGCGACCCACCCACCGACGCCCCACCCCGGTCTCCCGCAGCGCAGCCCAGAGGTTTTCGCAAGAAAACCTGCCTTGGTAACCGGTTACATCTGAGGTTTTCGCGAGAAAACCTCATCCTGGGCAGGTCGGGGGAGAGCTGGCCGGGGTTGGTGGTCAGCGCATCAGTTCACCCAGGGGCCGCGGGTCCAGCCGGACAGGTCGTAGTCGTCCATGCAGCGGGCCACCAAATCGGTGAACCCGGCCAACTGCCCGCGCCGACGGGCCCAGTTCAGCGCGTCCAGCCGCACCTGGTCGGTGTTGCCGGAATAGTTCCGTTCGTAGAGCGCGTGCCGGGAGCCGAACTCGCCGCCGATCGCGTCCCAGACCAGTTTGAACAGCTTCACCCGGTTTTCCGCCGAGGAGTCTGACCCGCGGTAGTAGCGGTCGATCAATGGCCGCAGTTCCGGGTTGAGTAGGTCCAGGTTCGTCGACGGGACGACCAGTGGCGCGCCGCCCAGGGTGGTCTCGAACAGCCCGCGGATCTGGTCCCAGGCCATCGTCGCGTACATCCGGACCGCCGAGGCGTACTCCAACCTGGGTAGCACCGTGTCGTTAGCGCCGGGTTCGGGGTCGGCGGCCATCGCCGCGGTCAGCGCCCACACCGTGTTGCGCACGTTGATCACCTCGCCGATCGACGCCTGCACGCCACGGAACTCGTCGGTGCCGTTGACCTGCGCGCCGCGGGCGATCAACCCGCTCATGAAGTCGAGTTTGACGCCGAGCCGGATTCCGGACTGGAAGTTGTACCGGTTGGCGAATCCGGACTGCGCGTAGAACGCGGTGGACTTGCCGATGTCGCGGTATACCAGCACGTCCGACCACGGGATGAACGCGTTGTCGAAGATCAACACCGCGTCGTTCTCGTCGAACCGCGACGACAACGGGTGGTCGAACGGGCTGATCGCGCGCTGCTCGTAGGAGGTGCGGCAGACCAGTCGGGTGCCCGGGTTGTCCATCCGGGCGAAGAAGACCAGGGCGAAGTCCTCGGCCCGGCCCGGTTCCAACTGGGCCGCGCTGTTCTGCGCGACGAACGTGGCGTTGGTGATGGCCGAACCGGTGGCCAGCATCTTGACCCCGCTCACCACGATGCCGCCGTCGGTCTCGGAGACCACGTGCACCAGTACGTCGGTCATCTCGTGCACCGGTTTCTTCCGGTCGATCGGCGGATTGACGATCACGTGGTTGAGGTAGAGCGCCCGGCTGGAGTACCTGCGGTACCAGTCCCGGGCGTTGTCGTCGAAGGGCTCGTAGAACTCGGGATTGGCGGCCAGCCCGGCCATGAACGACGCCTTGTAGTCGGGGCTGCGGCCCATGAAGCCGTAGTTCAGCCGGGACCAGCAGGCGATTGCCTCGCGGGCGGCCATCAGTTCGGCCGCCGACCGGCTGGGTGTGAAGAACCGGTGGGTGCGCTGCCCCAGGTGGTCCACTGTGGTCAGTACGTCCCTGGTTTCCGGGTCGTGCAGCGCGTCGTAGAGGCGGCTCACCGACCGGGCCGCGTTGCGGAACGCCGGGTGCGCGGTGACGTCGGCGACCCGCTCGCCGTTGACGTACACCTGGCGACCGTCGCGCAGGCTGTCCAGGTAGTCCGCGCCCGTCATCAGGTCGTCGGTCGCGCTGGTGGTGTCTTCGGGCCCGGTCATCGGTGGATCTCCTCTGGGTGTCGGGACTTGTCGGAACCGGTGGTGGGTGCACGGCCCGGGTTCACGGTCGGGTCCCGTGCCGATCGTGCCGACCGTGCCGACCGGGACCAGGTGGGTCAGATGCTTCCGCCGGCCAGCTCGATGCCGGCCCGTTGGGTCTGTTTGGAACGTTCGCTGTGCTCCTTGACCACCGACCGGGCGGTGGGCAGGTCGCCGCGTTCGTAGGCCTCGACCAGCCGGCGGTGCTCGTGGACCAGGGCCACAGACGCCCGCACGTCGCCAAACAGTGCCCGGGCGGTGATCTCCGGGATCCGCAGCCGGTCGTACAGACGGGGCAGCAGCGGGCTGTCGGCCAGCCCGATGACGTACCCGTGGAACGCGCTGTTGGCGCGCTCGTAGGCCCGCGGGTCGGTGAAGTGTCCATCCCGGATGTAGGGCACGGTCGACTCCATCAGGGTGCGCAGCCGGGCCAGCCGGTCCGCACCGATCCGTCCCACCGTGAGGTCCAGGACGCCCAGTTCCAGCACCAGCTTGGCGTCGAACGCCGCGTCCGAGGTGGCCGCGTCCAACGGCCGCACGGTGAAGCCGTCGTCCTGGCGTGCCATCAACCCGTCGGCCACCAGCCGGGCCAGCGCGTGCCGCACCTGGGTCTCGCTGGCCGACAGCTCGCCGGTCAGATCGGCCGGCCGGACCGCGGCACCCACGGTGACCTCGCGGTTGAGCACCCGACCGCGCAGCGCCTCGTAGACCTCGGTGTCGCCGACCTCCTGGAATCGGCCGAACCGGCCCCGATAGTAGGTCAACGGCGTCCCGGCGCCGGCCTGGGCGTGCACCACCTCGGCCAGGAACACCCGATGGCTGCCGCCGGTGACCGACCGGGTCACCCGGCACTCCAGGTGCGCCAGCGCGTCGGCGAGCAGCGGGGCGCCGAGCCGTCCGTTGGAGGTGGCCAGCCCTACGAACTTGTCGCCGTCGGCCACCCCGTCGGTGGACAGCGCGAACCGTTCGGCCACCAGTCCGTGTTCCTCGCCCAGGATGTTCACCGCGAACCGGCCGGTGCGCGACACCGCGGCCTGGGTGCGGGTCCGGTGGTTCATGCAGACCAGCAGCATGGGGGGCTCCAGCGACAGCGACGTCACCGCACTGGCGGTCATGCCGTACCTCCTGCCGCCCTCTGCCGCGGTGACCACGGTCACCCCGCTGGCGAAGTGGCCGATCACGTGCCGGAACACCTCGGGATCCACGAACTCCCGCCGCTCGGGTGGCGGCACCTCCATGTGGTACCTCCGCAGAGTCGCCGCCAGCCTGACGTCCTGCCGCGCTGCCGTCCGCCCGCGGCACGGCCGGCGCGACTAGCCCGGCCTGACCGCGTTCGGGGACCCGCGCCACACCCACCGCACCCGCGGCGCGGCCCTGCCGGCGGGAGGTTGCCGGTGGTCGGACGACGAGCGGCAGGCTCTGAGAGTGACCGTTACCCGGCCGGGATTCCTTGTCCCCAGTTCCACTGGACGGAAATCCGTCGCCAGGATCATCCGGCCGATGTCGGCTGGGTAGAACGATCCATCCAGGACACCCCGCCTCCGGCGGACGTCGCGGTCCCGGACGCGCCGGACCACCTGCCGGTCCCGCCAGTTGGACTATCCGAAGTGGAGTGTCCGCTCAGCGGGCGGCACGGTGGGCGAACTCGTCCGGCGTGCCGGTGCCGAGCCGGGCCAGTTGCCGGGAGATCCCCAGCCCGGCCGCCCGTACCGCCGGGGCGAACCGCTGCGCGTCGGCCGGGAAGGAGTGCACCACGATCGACAGGGCCGCGATCACGGTCTGGTCCGGACCGACGATCGGGGTGGCCACCGACACCGAACCCAGCGTCATCTCCTCGTAGCAGAAGGCCAACCCGGTGTGCCGGACGTCGGCCAGTGCCTTGAGCAGCTTGCCCGGCATCACGATCGTCTTGGGGGTGAGCCGGGCCAGCCCGGCGGTGAGCACCTCGTCGATGACGTCCGGCGGGGCGAACGCCAGCAGCACCTTGCCCACGCCGGTGGCGTGCAGGGGGAGCCGACCACCCACCCGGGACACGATCGGCACCGCGTACCGGCCGCTGATCTTCTCGATGTACAGCGCCTCGTGCCCCTCCCGCACGGCCAACTGGACGTTGCCGTGGGTGGCCTCGTAGAGGTCCTCCATGTAGGGGATCGCGACCTGCCGGATACGCCGCTGCTGTGGTGCCAGCGAGCCGATCTCCCACAGCCGCAGGCCGATCCGGTAGGTGCCGTCGTTGAGCCGCTCCAGCCCGCCCCAGGACACCAGCTCGCGGGCCAGCCGGTGCACGGTGGGCACTGGAAGGCTGGTCCGCCGGGCGATCTGAGCCAGCGTCAGCTCGGAGTGGTTGACGCTGAACGCGCCCAGGATCGCGAGCACCTTGCTCGTCACCGAGCGTCCGGGCTCTCCGCTGTTGCCGGCCATCGCGCCTCCTCGATCGGGACGTGCAGAGCACAACATCAAGGGCGGACTGCTTGAATCATGTACCTTCCACTGGATGAAAGGCCATTCTTGGTTGTAGCTGTCCGTACTGTGAACGTGACGGCCGATCCCGGTTACCCGCCGGGACGGGACAGACGACGTTGGAGGCGAGAAGCTCGGGGCCAGTTCGTGAATCCGGTTCGGGTTGAGCGCAGGGGGCGAGGTCGGATGGATGAGAGCCGAGGCTGGAGGTGGCACCGTGGGTACGGACTCGTGCGGGTGGCCTCCACCGCCACGGATCGCCGTCCGGGCCCGCACCGGGGCGCCGCCTGGCCCGGCCAGGAACGGCTCCGCGGTGCGGAGGTTCTGTGGATCCAGTCGCACAGGCGGAGATCGCTGAGTCGCTGCTGACGGCGCGACTGACGCGTACTCCGATCGAACCGCTCACTTCGGCGCATCCGGACCTGACCCGCACCGACGCCTACGACATTCAACTGCTCCAGGTGCACCAGCGACTCGCCCAGGGCGGCCGGGTCAAGGGGCACAAGGTCGGACTGACCTCGGTGACCGCGCAGCGGTGGTCCGGGGTGGACCGGCCGGAGTACGGCCATCTGTTCGATGACATGTTCCACCTGGAGCGTCAGCCGATCCCGATCGGACGCTTCATCGAGCCGCGGGTGGAACCCGAGGTGGCGTTTGTGCTGCGCCGGCCGCTGCGCGGCCCGGGCGTGACCGTCGCCGAGGCGGCCTGTGCCGTTGACTTCGTGCTGCCCGCCCTGGAGATCACCGACAGCCGGATCCGCGGCTGGCGGATCGGCTTCCTGGACATGGTCGCCGACAACGCCTCCGGTGGCGGGGTGGTGCTCGGTGGCCGGCCCACCACACTGTCCGACGTGGACCTGAGGCTGGGTGGCTGCAACCTCTACCTCAACGGCCAGGTCACCGCGACCGGCGCCGGTGGCGCCGTGCTCGGGTCGCCGCTGAACGCGCTGGTCTGGTTGGTGAACGCGGTGGGTGTGCCGCTGAGTGCCGGGCACGTGGTGATCCCCGGTTCGGTCACCGCCGCGGTCCCGGTGGTCAGCGGCGACGTGGTCACCGCGGTGTTCGCCGGCATGGGCAGCGTGACGGCCCGGTTCGCCGACGGGGCCGGCCCGGACCGCTTGGACCGCCCGGATGGCCTGGCCAGTCCGGTCAGTCCGGTCAGTCCGGTCAGCCTGGTCAGTCCGGTCGGCCCCGAGGGGCGACAGGGCCGTGACCAGGGCGCCGGCAAAGCGGGTCAGGCGGCCTGGGATGGCGGTGCCGCATGGCCGTCATGAGCAGGGCCTCCGTGGCAGTCGTGGGTCCGGGCAACGTGGGTACCGACCTGCTGGTCAAGCTGCTCCGCAGCGAACACCTGGACCTGCGGTACGTGGTGGGCGTCGATCCGGCCTCCGACGGGTTCTCGCTGGCCCGGGAGTCCGGCGTGGCGACCTCGGCCGAGGGTGTCGACTGGTTGCTCTCCCGGGCCGACCTGCCCGAACTGGTGTTCGATGCGACCTCGGCCGCCGCGCACCTGGTCAACGCGCCCCGCTACGCCGAGGCCGGCGTGCGGGTGGTGGATCTCACCCCGGCCGCGGCCGGCCCGTTCGTCTGCCCGGCGGTGAACCTCGACCGGCACGCGTCCGCGCCGAACCTGAGCCTGATCAGTTGTGGCGGCCAGGCCGCGGTGCCGATGGTGCGTGCGGTCAGCCGGGTGGCGCCGGTGATCTACGCCGAGGTGGTGACCTGCGTGGCCTCCCGGTCGGTCGGGCCCGGCGCCCGGGCCAACATCGACGAGTTCACCGCGACCACCGCGCGGGCGCTGGAGTCGGTGGGCGGGGCCGGGCGCGGCAAGGCGATCGTCATCCTCAATCCGGTCGAGCCGCCGGTGGTCATGCGGGACACCGTGTTCTGCGCGATCCCGGCCGACTCAGATCAGGGCGAGATCACCTCGTCGATCCTGCGGGCGGTGGCCGAGGTCCGCCGGTACGCGCCCGGGTACGCGCTGCGGGCGGAACCGCAGTTCGACGGCCCCAGGCCGGAGTGGCGGGGGCTGGCCCGGGTCGCGGTGTTCCTGGTCGTGCGCGGCCGGGGCGACTACCTGCCGCCATACGCCGGCAACCTGGACATCATGACCGGCGCGGCGGTTCGGGTCGCCGAGTCCCTGGTTCGGGAGCGGGTGGGTGCGCTGTGAGCAAGCCTCGGCGAGCGAACCGGGAAGCACGGTGCGCTTGTGCCTCGTGGGCGTCCGGAGCGAAGCGAGGACGCGCGTGAGAACGAGCACAGCGGCAAGTGATCCGGTCCGGATCGTGGACTCCACGCTCCGCGACGGCAGTCACGCCCTGTCCCACCAGTTCACCGAGGGCCAGGTTCGGGCGGTGGTACACGCCCTGGACGCCGCCGGGGTGCCGGCGATCGAGGTGTCCCACGGCGACGGCCTGGGCGGCTCGTCGTTCAACTACGGCTTCGGGCTGGAGGACGAGATCGGGCTGGTCGCCGCCGCCGTGCAGGAGGCCAGCCGGGCGGAGATCGCGGTCCGGCTGGTGCCCGGGGTAAGCACCATCGAGGACCTGCGGGCGGCGCACGAGGTGGGCGCCGGCGTGGCCCGGATCGCCACGTACTGCACCGAGGCCGACGTGTCCGTCCAGCATTTCCGGGCCGCGGCGGACCTGGGCATGCGGGCGGTCGGTTTCCTCATGTTCGCCCATCACGCCAGTCCGCGGGCGCTGGCCCGGCAGGCACGGATCATGGTGGACTCCGGCGCGGAGTGCGTGTATGTGGCCGACTCGGCCGGCGCGCTGGCGCTGGCCACGGTGCAGGAACGGGTGGCCGCGCTGGTGCGGGAGATCGGTGCCGACGCCGAGGTCGGGTTCCACGGTCACCAGAACCTGTCGCTGGGGGTGGCGAACTCGGTGTTGGCCTACCACACCGGGGCCCGTTGGATCGACGGGGCGCTGTGCTCGCTGGGCGCCGGTGCGGGCAACGCGTCCATCGAGGTGCTGGTGCCGGTGTTCGAGCGCCTGGGCGTTCCGACCGGAGTGGACGGTGCGGCGGTGCTGGCCGCGGCGGCCGATGTGGTGGCTCCGATGGTTCAGCGCGCCCAGGCCGGGCCGGGCGCCGGCCTGCCGGCGGGCCAGTCCGGCGGGTTCTCCAGTTTCCTGCGGCACGCCCAGCGGGCCGCGAACCGCTACGACATCCCGGTGCACGAGATCATGCACCGGGTGGGGGAGGCCGGGTACGTGGGCGGGCAGGAGGACGTGATCATCGACGTGGCGCTGCGGATCCTGGACGAGCGGGACGCGGTCGGCACGGTCCGGTCGAACCGGTGACCGGGCCGTCACCGGGTCCGCGGGCTGGCACGCTGGCCGGCAGGTTCGCCGGTCCACTGGCCGCCCCTGTGGCCGACCCGCTGGCCGATCAGGTCGCCGGATCGGCCGACGCGCGGATCAACCCGGAGATCGTCCGGGCCTCGGCCGTCCTGTTCGGACGGGAACGGGATCGGGTGCCGGGCGAGCCGATCAGTGTGTCGTGGCCGTGCCTGGACATCGACCTGGCCTACGCGGTGCAGGATCAGACGCTGCGCCGCCGGCTGGCCGCGGGCGGTTCGCTGGTGGGCGTCGCGCTGGGCACCCTGGCCGGCGGGGAACCGGCCGAACCGGTGACCGGCTGGCTCACCGATTCGATGGCGCTGCCGATCGGGCGCCCGGTGCCGCACGGCACGTTGATCGCCGCCTCGGCCGCGCCGGAACTGGCGTTCGTGCTGGCCTCGCGGCTGGCTGGACCGGGCGTGACCGCGGCCCGGGCGATGTCCGCGGTGGGTGCGGTCTGCGCCGCGGTGCGGGTGACCGACAGCCGCTACCGGGACCCCGAGCCGTTCGGCCCGGCCTGTCCCGCTGGTCCCGCTGGCTCTGCTGTGCCCGCTGTGTCGACGGCGCCGACCGGGCCGGACCTGGCGGCCGACAACGCGGGCGTGGCGGCGTTCGTGACCGGGCCGGTGACGCTGGCCCCGTCCGCGCTGGACCTGTCGCTGGAGGCGTGCCTGTTGGAGGTTGACGGGGAGGTGGTCGGGTCGGCCACCGGCGCCGCGGTGCCGGGTGGCCAGGCCGGCGCGCTGGCCGCGGCGGCGAACCTGCTGGCCGCCCGGGGCAGGGCGCTGGAACCGGGTTGGGTCGTGCTCACCGGCATGCTCACCGACCCGGTGCCGCTGCGCCTGTCCGGCGTCCTGGCCGTCCACTTCACCACCCTGGGCACCATCGTCCTACCCGCCGGCTGACCGGGTTCCCGCTCCGCGGGTGACGCCGGCAGGCCGTGCCCGGGTGAGCTGCTGCCGGGCACGGCCTGGTCACGTCCCCTCGCCCGTCAGGGGAGGATCTGCTGTCCGGAGTGGTTGGTGAATCTGCCCTCGCACCTGCTCAGCCAGGACCGTACCTTGGTGGCATCGGCGTCGCCGTCGGAGCCGATGCGCTTGTCAAGGGCGAGCCGAGCCTTCTGGTCAGCGGTTTTGGTGACTCGGTGTCAGGCGGTGGCGCTGGCCTGGGCGCTGGCACCGGCCGGCATCCCGGCGCTGTACAGCGCGAAGCTGACGTAGGCGGTGGCCGGGGCGTTCGGTGAGTAGACCTGGTCCGACCAGCACGGGAACACGAACGAGCCGAAGTCGTCCGTGCAGGACGTGAAGTCGGTGCCGTGGCAGGTCATCACGAAGCCCAGCCCCTCGTCGCCGCTGGTGTCCACGAACCGCGCCCAGTTCGTGCCGCACTGCGGTGAGAACCAGTTCTGGATGTACCCGATGGTGTCCCCGGAGCCGAACTTCAGCGGCACCGAGTTCGCCACGAAGCTGCCCTCGTTGCAGCCGGTGTCGACCGGGTCGGTGTTGTCGCAGGTCTGGGCACTGGGCTGCCTCTGGCAGGGGCTCTCGAAGTCGTCCGCCGGCGCCACCGCGGTGGCGGACGTGACTGCCGCGGTCGCCGCGATGGTCTCGTGCGGCGTCGGCGCCGGTGCGGCCGAGGCCGTGCCGCCGGTCCAGGCCGCGCTTGCGATCGCCAGCACCGTGGCGACCAGCAACGTTCGGATCTTCCCGCTCATGGGCTCCTACCTCCTGTCGAACAACCCCTGAGGGACGAGGTTTTCTCGCGAAAACCTCAGGGGTAACCGGTTACCAATGGAGGTTTTCTCGCGAAAACCTCAGGTGCGTGCGGGTGTGTGGTGCGGGGTGGCTCAGCATTCGGTGGGGGTGAAGGAGACGCCGTCGGCCGCGGTGTACCGGCCGGGGTCGCCGGTGGCGTCCAGGGTCACCGTGATCCGCCCGTCCGGGCCGGTGCCCAGCGTGGCCAGCGGCGTCCAGCCGGTGGTGTCGCTCTGGTCCACCGTCCCGCCCCCGCCGACCACGCTGGAGGACACCTGGTACAGCGCGTCGAGGTTGTTGGCGAAGTTGTCCGGCACGTAGGCGTCCACGCTGTAGCAGGAGTTGGCCGCCCCGGTGAACGTCCAGGTGGCCGTGGCGCCGCTCCCGTCGGTGGTGTACAGCTCGTGGTCGGAGAACCCGTGCCCCAGCCGGTAGTACCAGGTGCCGGTGGTGGAGAACCGGGTCGTCGGCGAACCCGGGCCGAGCAGCGAGTCCGACGGCAGGCTGCCGAACGCGTTCGCCCCGCCGTTCTGGGCCGTGCAGTGCGGGTTGAGCACGAACGCGACGGCGTCGGCGGCCACGTAGTCACCGGCCGGCCCGTCGTCGAACAGTTCCACCGGCAGCGTGCCGTCCGACCACGCCTGCAACGTGCCGATGCCGGCGAAGCCGTTGGTGTAGGCGGTCTCGTTGACCTGCTCGGTGAACGGGCCGTAGTAGGAGTCGTTGCTCCAGTACGACGCGGCCGGGTTGTCGGAGAAGTTGTCCGGCACGTAGACCGACACGTCGTAGCAGCCGAAGCTCACCAGTCCGTCCGGACTCCACAGGGCACTCCGGCTGGGAGTGCCGGTGCCGGTGGTCGGGCTGTAGTGCTCGGTACCGAAGAAGCTGTGCCCCGGCTGGGTGGACCAGGTGCCGGAGTACGACGAGGGCATCATGATCGGCGACGCGTCGCCCTGCTGGCCGCAGCCGGCCTGCCGCCAGAACCGGACGGCGTCGGCCGCCACGTAAAGGCCGGTCTGGCCGCGGTCGTCCAGCCGCACCGACAGCCCGGTCCCGCCGCCGTTGGTTTCGAACACCCCGAGTTCGGACCAGTCGTTGGTCTGCTCGTTCTCGTCGACCGCGGCGTAGGCCGTGCCGGAGGAGTCGGTGACGGCGTAGACGGCCACCGGGTTGTCGGAGAAGTTGTCCGGCACGAACGCGTCCACCCGGTAGCAGGTGTTCGCCGCCAGCCCGGCCGGCGTCCAGGTGGCCGTGGACACTGCGGTGGCGCCGTTGGTGTGGGTGTACAGCTCCTGGCCGATCTCGCCGTGGCCGGGCCGCTGGAACCAGACGTCGGCGGTGGAGAACTCCGACGCCGGCGAACCCGGGCCGATCACGGTCACCCCGGACGGGTAGCCGGCGTGCACCACGCCGTCGGCCGGTTCCGGCGGCGAGGCCGCGCCGGACGGTCCGTCGGCGACGTGGACGAACCCGCCCGGCCACGGCACGGTGAACGCGCCCAGCCCGAAACTGACGTCGGTGTAGGGGGAGCCGTAGCTGATGTGCACCACCGAGTACTCGCCGTTGACCCGCATGTTGTACTGCTCGACGGTGATCGACCCGTCCGGGTACACGTCGGTCACGTAGCCGACGTGCCCGACGGCGCCGATGCCGTGCACCGGGTCGGGCGGGTTGCCGTCCTGGGCGTCGGCGGTCGCGTTCGGCCACCACACGACCGCGCCGGGGGTGGGCACGTTGTCCACCCGGTAGCCCAGGGCGGCGAACTTCGCCCCCCACACGTCGGCGTTGCCCCAGGTGAACTGGTTCACCGGGCTGATCGACGCGTTGGTGGGAGTCCAGCCGGGCGCGGGCACGGCCGGCGGGTGCTGGGTCGCCGACCCGGCCAGGTTCTCGTACACCTTCCAGGCGGCGAACGAGTCGCACTGCCCGTAGTACTCGTTCCAGGCGTCGGTGCCCTCGTCCTGGTGTTCGAACTGGCCGATCGTCTCGTAGGGATAGTCGTCGCCGGCGTGCGCGGCGTGGCCGACGACCCACCGCGACAGGGTGACCGACCCGCCGGAGTCCACGATCCGTCCACTCTGGAATTCCTGGAGCGTGCCGCCACCGGTGGAGACGGCCTCGGCCACCGGGAACCCGATCGGCCCGGTCGGCCCGCCGTTGGACAGGTAGGTGTCCAGCAGCACGTGCATGACCCGGTAGGTGCCGGTCGGCGAGGTGTAGATGGTGCCGTGCGTGAAGTCCTGGCCGGTGCCGGCGCCGATCGGGTAGGGCTCGCCGGTCGGGTAGCCCAGCGCCCCGCTGGGCCCGCTGTCGGTGAAGTACTCGGTGGCGATCGCGCCGGTGACCGTGTGGGTGCCGGTCGGCGGCGACCAGGCGATGACCCCGCCGGTGAACGTCTGGAACTGCCCGCCGGGCAGGTAGGTTTCGAAGTAGTTCGCCGTGCCGAGCGGGCCGCCGGCACCCCCGGCGGCGTCCCACGCGGTGCGGAAGGATCCGCCGGCCGGCACGTTCACCACCGGGAACGGGCCGGTGTGCGGCGGGTCGCCGATCGCGTCCACCGCGAACGGGTCGCCGATCAGGATGTGCTCGTAGGCGTAGAAGATGTTCAGCCGGTTGCCGGCCGCGCTGTTGTCGGCGGCCGAGATGAGCCGCACCGAGAACTCCGGGGTGGCCGTGCCGGCGGTGGCCGCCGCGCCCTGGTCGGTGGTGGCGAACGGGAACTCGTCGCAGGAACTCCTCCCCGCGACGCCGTAGTCCGGCGGGTTGTACAGGAGTTTCGCGGCGTCGCTGCATGACGCGTCCCGGTTCGCTCCCTTCAGCGTCGGGTCGAGCCGGGTGAGGAAGCCGTCGGGATCGGCCCCGCGGCCGGGAATGTGCTTGGTGCCGGCCGCCCAAGTCGGGGTGGTGAACTGCGGGTGGTACAGCGCGTCGTAGATGTGCGAGGCGTTCTGGGTGATCAGCGAGTCGGAGCGGTCGAATGTCAACGTCGGCACCGCTCCGGCGAACACCACCCCGCCGGCGGTGTTCCCCGGGCTGAGGTAGCTGGTGGTGTCGTACCGGAAGTTGTACGGGAACGCCTGCGGGGTGGTGGTGGCGGCGTCGCCGTCGAAGGTGAAGCTGAGCCCGGCCGTGGCGAAGGTGACCTTCTCCGGCCTGCCGGTGTCGGCCTGGGCCGGGTCGGAGGTCATCTGGAACACCGCCTGCGGCGCGCCGCTGGCCTCCGCGTTGGACCAGTCCAGCGCCATGCCGGTGACCGACGGGTGGTCCGGGTGGCACTCACCCACGCCGCGCGGAGTGCAGGTCATGTTGATCGCGATCTGGGCGAACTCACCGGCGCCGAGCCAGGCGAACTGGTCCAGGTAGTGCTGGAACTGGATGGTCCGGCTGGCCCCGCTGCCCCAGGCCAGCACGGTGTCCCGGAATCCGAGGTTCGCCGTGCTGCACGTCCCCAGCAGGCAGGTGGTCGTCCAGAAGAACACCGTGTAGCTGGTGCAGGCGCCGAAGCGGTCCTTGTCGTAGGGGCCGCTGCCATGTGCCCGGCACTGGGACAGCGTGAGCAGCGACAGGCCGGGTGCGTTGGTGTATCGGGAACTGTCCACGGTGTACCGGGGCTGGCCGGGCTGCACCTGGCCGCCGGTGATCGTGGTGCCGGAATCGTCCGCGGGTGCCGCAGGATTCGCAGGGTTCGCGGGGTCCGCAGGGTTCGCGGCCGGGTTCGACGAGCCGCCGGCTGCCGGGGTTGCGGTGGTGGTCAGGCCCAGCGAGCTGGGGGACCGTCCGGCGGCCAGGCCGGTGACGATCGCGGAGGTGTTGGCGTTCGCCGGCCCGAAGAACGTCCGCGTCGCGGTGCCCTGGCGGATCCGCGGCAGCGGAGGCGCTGCCGGCAGGTGCGGCGCGGTCCGCGCCGGCCGCGGCGGCCGGCCCGCTGTCCCGGTGGACTGCCCGGTGGCGGGTTCGGGGCTCCGGTCGGCGTGCGGCCGGGCGTGCTGGTGCGCCGGGCGCGGCGTGCCGGTGGTGGGTGCGGCCGTGGCGGCGTTGCCTGCGGCCGGATCGGTCGGTCCGCCGCTCGGCGTGGCCGACGGCCCGCCTGTTGTGGCCGTGCCGGCGGTACTCGTCGGGCTGGCGGCGCCGGTGCCGGTCAGGCCGCTCAGGCCGGTCAGCACGCAGGCCAACAGCACGGTGGCCAGCCTGGCGCCGGTGCGTCGCATCATCGGGATGGCTCCTCGCAGCTCCGCCCTGGGGCAGGTGACAGTGGTGAGCTGCCAGCAGAACACCCCGGGCGGCCGGTGCCGCGCACGGCGACCAACCAGCGACCAACCAGCGACCACCCGACGGCCGGGTGGCGATTGGCAGCGCCGGTTATCCAGGAGGGTGGAGCCGGGCCGAATGGCAGAATGGACCGCACGCCGAACAGCGCCGAAACGGGCGACGAAACGGGCGCAGTGGCATCCAGTGGCCGATGACCCTGGCCGGCGTGTGCCGTGGCCGGGCAGGAGGGTTCGATGGCCGATGACGCCACCGAGACGGAGTTACCGTCGCCAGTACCGGGCGGCGACGGTAACGGGGAGCTGGATCTCGGCGCGCGGCTGCGCTGGCTGCGCCGGTCGGTCGGGCTCAGCCAGCGCGACATGGCCCGCCGGCTGCACCTGAGCGCGCACAGCAGCATCGGGTACTACGAGACCGGCCGCCGGATCCCGCCGGAGGACATCGTCGCGGCCTACGAGCGGGTCCTCGGCCTGCCCGAGGGGGAACTCCTGCGGCACCGGCTGCGCGCGCTGGCCGCCCGCGCCGCCGCGACCGCCCATGCCGGGCAGACCGAGCCGGCCACCGACGCCGGTCCCGTGCCGGGTGGAGCCGGGTCGCCGGTGGCCCGGGGTCGCCGCCGGCCGCGCCCGGTCTCGGCGGCCACGCTGGCCGCGGCGGCGGTCGGGGTGGCGGTGCTGCTGAGCACGTCCGCGTCTGCCCCGCCGGCCCGGACCGACCCGGCGGCCTCGGCGGCCTCGACGCGCACCGGCCTGGACCCGACGTGGAGCCAGCCGACCCAGCACGTCACCGACAAGGCGATTCCGGCGAGCAGCCCCGAACCCATGGACGGTGATGATCCGCGGGCCCGGGACTGCGTTGCCGATGCCGTGGTGGTCCAGGCGGTGCCGCTCGACCTGCCGGGCGGTGCCCGGTTCGGCACGCTGCGGCTGCGGCACTCCCGGCACTGCGCGGCCAGTTGGGGCTCGGCGTACTACCGCAACCCGCACCTCTACACGATCCGCATCACCGTGCACCGCCCGGCCGACGGCGCCATCGTCCGGGACGACTGGAGCAACAACACCCCGCCAGGCAGTTACAGCGACGTGCTGTCTACCGGTACCGGCTGCGTGTGGGTCGAGGCCGTCGTCATCACCCCGACCGGCACCTCCCCGCATGCCAGAACCACCTGTGCCCACTAACCCGCCCCCACTACCCCCGAACCCGAGGCGTTAAGGAGCGTCGAATAGCAGCATCGTGACCAAGATCGGCGCTGGGTGGCCACGCTCCGGTGGCCCGGTCGGCGCGGTATCGACTGCACTTCCGGGTTGGATATCGCGGTACAGACCCGTCCGGATTCATGGTGGGGCATACTGGCCCGTTGCCACGGATCAGGGGGAGAAGTGCGGGATATCTTTGAGGTGCGCGCGCGGCTTGTCGGGGACTATTCGGAATTCACCTCGGCGTTCGTCGACCCGCTGGACGAACGGGTGGCCGCCCACGTGACCGGGCAGTTGGAGCAGGGTAGCCAGTGGCCAGACCCGTGGCTGTCCCTCAATCCGAACTTCGCCGCCGGTGGCCGGGTCGACGAGCTGGCGAACGCCGGAGTCCTGCATCCCGAATGCGCGCGGATATTCCGGATAAACAAGGATGAATCAGATGCCAGCGGGCAGCCGATGATGCTGCACCGGCACCAGGCCGAAGCGGTGCGGGCCGCCCGGGACGGGCACAACTACGTGCTGACCACCGGCACCGGTTCGGGCAAGAGCCTGGCCTACATCGTGCCGATCGTGGACGCGGTGCTGCGCGCGGAACGCCGCCCCGGCATCAAGGCGATCATCGTGTACCCGATGAACGCGCTGGCCAACAGCCAGGTCGAGGAGCTGACGAAGTTCCTCCGCCGCGGTTACCCCCACCACGGCGAGCCGGTGACGTTCGCCCGGTACACCGGCCAGGAGACCGAGCAGGACAAGGAACGCATCCTGGCCGACCCGCCGGACATCCTGCTGACCAACTACGTGATGCTCGACCTGGTGCTGACCCGGCCCCGGGAGCGGCAGCGGCTGGTCCGGGCCGCCCGCGGGCTGCGGTTCCTCGTCCTGGACGAGTTGCACACCTACCGGGGCCGGCAGGGCGCGGACGTGGCCATGTTGGTCCGCCGGGTCCGCGACGCCTGCGAGGCCACCGACCTCCAGTGCGTGGGCACCTCGGCCACCATGTCCACCCGCGGCTCGGCGGCCGAACGCCACCGGGTGGTGGCCGACGTGGCGAGCCTGATCTTCGGTGACACCGTGGACGCCGACCACGTCATCGGCGAGACCCTGGTCCGGGCGACGCCGGCAGGGCCGGCAGGGCCGGCCACCGACGCGGCACTGGCCGAGCGGGTGCGGGCCGCCAGCCCGCCGGCGACCTCGCCGGCGGGCTCGGCCGCGAGTTACGCGGAGTTGAGCGCCGACCCGCTGGCCGGCTGGATCGAGACGAGGTTCGGGGTGACCACCGACCCGGAGACTGACGGCTTGGTCCGCCGGGACCCGGTCACGGTGGAACGGGCCGCCGCCGAGTTGAGCGCACGCACCGGCCAGCAGCACGACGCCTGCGCCGAGGCGATCCGGCTGACCCTGCACGCCGGCGGCGCGGCCCGCCACCCCGACACCGACCGCCCGCTGTTCGCCTTCCGGCTGCACCAGTTCCTGT
>DASULA010000501.1:0-4184 GCA_036278435.1 Mycobacteriales bacterium
GTCACCGGGCCGCCCTCGACGCCCACGAGGTCGTCCACGACCAGCCCGACCAGGTCGTCGTGGCGCGCGACCGCGTAGACGTACCACGCGATCGCCGGAGCATCGCCGACGCGGCCAGCATCCCGAGTCTGGTCCTGGCTGAGGTCCTGGTGGTCTCGGTGATCTCGGTGGTGGTTCGGCTGGTCGCGGCTGTGGTTCGGCGGGGTGGCGAGCGCGCCCACGGCCCGGCGGTAGGCGGGGATCAGCTCGGCGACCAACTCCTCCACCACCGCGGCTCGGGCGCGCTCGCGGGCCTGGGCGACCATCGACTCGATCTCGCCCGGTTCGGCAACCGGGCCGGAGGATCCGGTCGGGGTGTCCGCCGGCGCGGCCGGGTCGTCCGTGCCCGTGGTCATCGCTCGTCCCGGCGGGTCCCGCCCGCTGGCTGGCCGGCCCGGTGCGGGGTGTCGACCGGCGCTGCCGGTTCCGGTTCGGAACCGATCGCGCGACCCGGGGCCGCGGCACCGCTCAGCGCCTCCTCCAGGCGGCCAACCCGCTGCCTGAGCTCGTCGTTGTCCCGCTGGAGCCGCTGCCCGGCGTTGGACAGGAACGGGTCGGACGTCCACCAGTCGATGCCCAGGTCACGGGCGGTCTCCACCGACGCCACCAGCAGTCGTACCTTCAGGGTGAGCAGTTCGATGTCGACGACGTTCACCATGATGTCCCCGGCCACCACGATGCCCTTGTCGAGCACCCGTTCGAGGATGTCGGCGAGCGAGTCCGTGGTCCGGCCCACCGGCGTGATCGGAGAGGTCGGATTCGCCGAGTTCAGGGGCGTCACCGGCGTCACGGAGTTGGTCATGTCCCTCACCGGCAGTCGGCCTGGTTCCGGTAGTAGCGGCGGGTGCGCCCGTACGCGGTGACGTTCCCGCTGCCGTCGGTGTGGACCTCGTAACTGCCCAGCACGCTGGTGGACTGGGGAATGCGCTCCAGCTCGACTATCTCCACCTGGAACAGCCACCCGTCCTCGGTGCGTTCCAGCCGGGAGACGCTGTCGGCGTCGCGTCCGGTGAGCATGCCAAGTTGGTCCATGGCAGTCCGGGTCACCTGCATCGCGTCGGTTCCGGCTTTGGAGCCGCGGGCCGGTGACCGCTCCCGCTCGCCCCGTTCCCGTTGTGCTGTCATAGCCCTCGTGCCTCTCCGTCCGCTGAGACGTCCGGTCGGGGGGCGACAGGCTCCCCGTGGTGGACGAGTCGGCGCCCCGGTGCCGAGGCCCCAGCGGCGCCACCGCGATGGGATGGCCGCACCGGATACTCGCCGCGAAGGACGTCGGCGTCCTCCAACACGGTGTGTTCGGAGCGCCGATCTCGCAACCGGGACGGGGAGTACCGGCCGATTTGGGCTGGTGGGTTCCGCGTGGCGACACAATCAGGCGGAGTCGTTCGCCGCCTCGGGCGTGTGGCCGGGTGGTACCGGGAAAAGGGCGGCTGGGAACGGCGGCATGGTGAGCGGGAGCGCGGCCAACCGCATCAGCAGCAGCATGTTGTCGTCGGCGGCGGTGCGGTTCATCCGCATCCGGCCGCAGTGGGTGCAGCGGTGGATCAGCATCCAGCGGCCCGCACCGCGGACGGTGACCGCGATCGGTTCCATGCCACCGGGGCAGCCGGCCTTCCGGTCACCGGGGGTGTTGCGGTCCAGATGCCTGGACCACAGGCACGCCGAACAGTGGTTGCGGTGCGAGGTGCCCGGCGCGTCGAGGGAGACCTCCACGCCGCACTGTCCGCACCGGAACGAACGCGAGAACGACACGTGTTCTGGCCTTTCGGAACGAAGCCTCAGGTTGGACGGACATCTCTCGCCTCCCTTCCGGTGTGCCGGTCCCGCTGACCGGCCGACGGTGGTAACCAGACCAGCACCGGCCACCGCCGGTCAACCGGATATCGGCGCCCCGATGGTCGCGGGCGCCTGGCCGTCTCGGGGCGGGGCTCGACCGGCTGACCGGTGGTGGCCCCGCCCCGAGGTCAGATCAGCCGATGGTGAACTCGGCGCTCATGGTCCCCACCTGGACCTGGTACGCGCCGGTCTCGACCCTGGGCCGGGCGGTGCTGTCGATGTCACCCGGAGTGGTGGCCAGCGTGGACACCCGGAACGGCACGTGGACGGTCCTGGACTGTCCGGGGTCCAGGGTGACCCGGGCGAACCCGACCAGCCGCTGCGGCGGTGCGATGACGTCGCTGACCGGCTGGTGGACGTACACCGGCACCACGTCGGTACCAGTCCGGTCACCGGTGTTGGTGACCGTGACCGTCGCGGTGGCGGTGCCGTGACTGGACACCGAGCCGGTCGTCGACAGGTCGCTGGTGGCGAACGTGGTGTAGCTCAGGCCGAAGCCGAACGGGAACAGCGGGTTGTAGTTGTGTCCCTGCCCGGAACCGGTGTCGGGCAGCAGGTCGAAGAACTTCGGCTGGTCGCCCACCGGGGACGGGCAGGTGCCGCAGAAATCGCCGCCGGGGGTAGCCGCCTCGGACGGCCAACTGACCGGAAGCCGGCCCGAGGGGTTGACCTTGCCGAACAGCACGTCGGCCACCGCGGTGCCGGCCTCGGTGCTGCCCTGGTAGGCCATCAGCAGGCCCTGCGCCTGCGCGGCCGGGCCCAGGGCGAGGGGTCGGCCGGCGATCACCACGACGATCACCGGCTTGCCGGTGGCCTCCAGCGCGGCCACCAGCTTCTGCTGGTCGGCCGGCAGCGCGGGCGACGGGTTGTCGCCCAGGCCCTCGGCGTAGGCCTTCTCACCGACGACGACGACCGCGGCGTCGGCCGACCTGGTCGCGGCCACCGCCGCGGCCTGGTCCGGAGCGAAGGTGACCCGCGGGTCGGCCGCCTGGAGTCCCTTCAGGACGGTGGTGCCCGGTGGGATCTGGTCGGGTGGCCCGACACAGCAGACATGACCGGAACCGAAGACGCCCTGCCATTCCACGCTCCAGCCGCCGAGCTGGTTGGTCATGGAGTCGGCGCTGGGCCCGGTGACGACCAGCTTGGCGCCCGATCGCAGCGGCAGCACCTTGTTCTGGTTGCGCAGCAGCGTCATCGACTCCCGCGCCGCCGTGAGCGCGGCGTCCCGGCCGGCGGTGACTCCGGCGTCGGCATGGCTGGTGTCGACGAACGGGTGGTCGAACAGTCCGAGTTCGAACTTCAGCCGCAGGATCCTGCGCACCGACTGGTCGATCCGCCGCACGGTGACCTTGCCCTGCCTGACGTCCTGGGCCAGTCCGGCGTTCCAGCCGGCGAAGTCCGCCGGGGTCATGGACACGTCCACGCCTGCGTTGACCGCCTTGGCGATGGCACCGGGCAGGTCGGCGGCCACGTGGTAGCTGCTGGCCAGCGCGGGCACGTCACCGAAGTCGCTGATGACCACACCGGTGAACCCCATCCGCTGGCGCAGTTCGGTGGTGAGCAGGAAGTGCGAGGCGGTGGCCGGGATGTTGTTGATCGAGCCGGAGTCGACCATCACGGTGTCCGCGCCGGCGTCGATGGCACCGGCGTAGGACGGCAGGAAGATGTCCTGCAGGTAGCGCACCGGCAGTTGGGCCTCGGCCCGGTCGTGGCCGTTGATCGACTCGGAGTACCCGGCGAAGTGCTTGACCGTGGCCGCGGTGCGCAGCGGGCCGTCGGCCGAGCCCTGGATGCCGTGCACGAAACCCGCGCCCATCGCCGCGCTCAGGGCCGGTTCCTCCGCCCACGTCTCATAGGCCCGCCCCCACCGGTTGTCCCGGTACAGGTCCTGGACCGGGGCGAAGTCCCACGTCCACCCGGTGGCCGCCAGCGCGCCGGAGGTGACCGAACCGGCCGCCTGGGCCATGGTCGGATCCCAGGTCGCACCCATCCCGATCGACTGCGGGAACAGCGGTGCGGTGAACGGGTGTCCGAAGCCGTGCACGGCGTCCACCCCGAAGATGACCGGGATGTGCAGCCTGGAGTGGTCGATGGCGTAGTGCTGGATGGTGTCGTACCAGTCGGCCCAGTCCGCACCGGTGTTGCCGGGTGGGTTGTCGGTGCCGCCGGCCAGGATCGAGCCGGTCACGTTCTTGATCAGCACGTTGTCCAGGCAGTTGACCTGGAGTGGGTCGGTGTTCCCGCCGGCGTTGGTGCAGTTGCCGTTGGCCGGGTTGGTGCGGTCGCGCAGGTCGCCGACCTGGATCTGGTCC
>DASULA010000502.1:0-5390 GCA_036278435.1 Mycobacteriales bacterium
CGTCGACCACGACACGCGCACCCGCCCACAGCAGCACCGAGGACAAGAACGAGGCGCCGCCCGAGCAACCAGCCCGAGCGGCGCCTCGCCATGCCCTACTTGACAAAACGGCTTACATATCAGTCGAAGCTGAGCGTGACCTGGTCGCTGACCGGGTGGGACTGGCAGGCCAGCACGAACCCGGCCCGCACCTCGTCCGGTTCCAGCGCGTAGTTCTGGTCCATCCGGACCTCGCCGGCCAGCAGCCGGGCCCGGCAGGTGCCGCACACGCCGCTCTTGCACGCGTACGGCGCGTCGGCCCGAACGGCCAGCGCGGCGTCCAGGATGCCCTGGCCGTCGCCGCGCAGCGGGAAGGTGGAGGATCGTCCGTCCAGCACGACCGTGACCGCGCTGGCTCCGGCCGGCACCGGGGCCGGCCCGGCCTCCGACACCGGCGCGGCCGGTCGGCCGTCCACATGGAACAGTTCGAAGTGGATGGTTTCGGGTGGGGCGCCCAGGCCACGCAGTACGCTCCGGGCCGGCTCGACCATTCCCAGCGGCCCGCACAGGAACCACTCGTCGACCGTGTCGGCCGGCGCCACCGCGGCCAGCAGCCGGGGCAGCCGGTCGGCGTCGATCCGGCCGTGGAACAGTTCGACCTCGTGTGCCTCCCGGGACAGCACGTGGACGAGGATGACCCGTTCGGGATAGCGGTTCTTCAGGTCGGCGAGTTCCTCGGTGAACATGATCGAGCCGACCGAACGGTTCCCGTAGAGCAGGGTGACCCGGCTGTCCGGCTCGACCCGCAGCGCGGTGGCCAGGATGGACAGCACCGGGGTGATCCCGCTGCCGGCGGCGACCGCGCAGTAGTGCCGGGACCGCCCCGGGTCCAGCGCGGTGCCGAACCGGCCGGTGGGGGTCATCACGTCCAGCGTGTCACCGACCCGCAACCGTTTCAGCGCGTAGCCGGAGAACGCGCCGCCGGGCAGCCGCTTCACCCCGATCCGCAGCTCGCCGGACCCGGCCGGCGAGCAGATCGAGTAGTTTCGCCGGACCGTGTCGCCGACCTGCGGCGAGCGCACCGTGACGTGCTGGCCGGGCCGGAAGTCGAAGTCGCGGCGGAGGTGCTCGGGTACGTCGAAGGCCAGGCACACCGCGTCGTCGGTGAGCCGGTCCACACCGGCCACCCGAAGCGGGTGGAAGGCGGGCTTGCGGTGGGTCGCCGGCACGGTGGCCGACCCGGTGGCTGCCGACCCGGTGGCCAAACCGGTGGTCGGGACGCGGGCGGGCGCCGCCATCAGATCGCCTTGACGTGGTCGAACGGTTCCAAGCAGGCGTTGCAGGCGTGTAGCGCCTTGCACGCGGTCGAGCCGAACCGGGAGATCTGCCGGGTGTCGGGCGAGCCGCACCGCGGGCAGCGCACGGTCAAACCGATCGGAACCGGACCGTCGCGGCGGCCGGGCGGGGCGATCCCGTGTTCGAGCAGCGCCCGCCGGCCGGCCTGGCTGATCCAGTCGGTCGTCCAGGGCGGGGACAACACGGTGCGCACGGTGACGTCGGTGCGGCCGTGCTCGGCCAGCGCGGCGACGACGTCCGAGCGGATCGCGTCCATGGCCGGGCAGCCGGAGTAGGTGGGGGTGACGGTGACCTCGACCCGCCCGTCCGCGTCGACGGTCACGTCGCGGAGTACGCCGAGGTCGGCGATGGTCAGGACCGGAAGTTCCGGGTCGGGCACGGCGGCGGCGATCCGCCACGCGCGGTCCCGGTCCGCGTCGGGCCGAGCGCCTTCCCCCCCAACCACACCCCCACCCGCCCTGGGGGCTCCCCTGTGAACATCGTCGCATTCTGTCAAGGGGTTCCGGGAGGGGTGCGGGGCGATCTGTGGACGGAAACCTCGGCCTGTGGACAACGTCGGCCGGGGCGCCGGTCCCCCGCCGGGGAGGTCGGTGCCGCCGGGCGCCGCCGACCGGGCCGGCAGGCCCGAGGCCGTCACCAGGACGCTCCCGGATGGGACCGGTTCAGGTGCTGCATCTCGGCCAGCAGGTAGCCGAAGTGCTCGCTGTGCAGGCCGCGCCGGCCGCCGGACGGCGCCCACCCGTCCTCGGGGCGGGCGAGGGTGGCCTCGGCCAGGATCCCGCCGACGTAGGCCGACCACTCCGGCCGCAGCGACGGCGGGTCGACCGCGACACCCCGGCCGGACAGGCCGCGCACCAGTTCGTCGGACTCGAACAACTCGTGGATGTGGGGCCACATCCGTTCCAGCGCGGCCTGCATGCGCCGGTGCGACTCGTCGGTGCCGTCACCGAGCCGCATCGTCCACCCGGTGGCGTGGTCCCGGTGGTACGCCGCCTCCTTGGCGGCCTTGGCTGCGACCCCGGCGAGGGTGTCGTCTACCGAGTCGATCAACCGTTCGTACAGGGCGAGCTGGTAGGTGGCGAAGAAGAGCTGGCGGGTGATCGTGACCGCGAAGTCGCCGCACGGCTGCTCGACCAACTGGCAGTTGACGAACTCGCGCTCGCCGCGCAGGTAGGCCAGGTCGTCCTCGGTCCGGCCGTCCGGCGCGCCGGCGTAGGTCAGCAGCGTGCGGGCCTGCCCGAGCAGGTCCAGGGCGATGTTGGTCAGCGCGATGTCCTCCTCGATCTCCGGGGCGTTGGAGGACCACTCGGACAACCGCTGCGCCATGATCAGCGCATCGTCACCCAGCCGCAGTGCGTAGGTCGCGACATCGTTCACAGATGCTGCACCCCATCCGGGATGTCGTAGAAGGTCGGGTATCGGTATATCTTGTCGGCCGCCGGGGCGAAGAACGGATCCTTCTCGTCCGGGCTGGAGGCGGTGATCTGCGCCGCCGGCACAACCCAGATCGATACCCCTTCCTGCCTCCTTGTGTACACGTCCCGGGCGTTCCGCAGGGCCAACTGTGCGTCCGGAGCGTGCAACGATCCGACGTGATTGTGGGTCAGGCCGCGCCTGCTGCGCACGAACACCTCCCACAGTGGCCAGGCCCGTCGGGCCGCGTCGGCATCGGCGTCGGCGGTCATGCCGCCGCCCCGGCCGGCCCGGCGGCGTGTTTGCTGGCGTGTTTGCTGGCGTGGACCGCGGCCGCCTCGCGCACCCAGGCGCCCTCGACGTGGCCGCGGCGGCGGTGCTCGACGCGCTGCCGGTTGCATGGCCCGTCGCCACGCAGCACGGCCTGGAACTCCGCCCAGTCGATCTGGCCGTAGTCGTGGTGTCCGCGCTCGGCGTTCCAGCGCAGGTCCTCATCGGGCAGGGTCAGGCCCAGCGCCCGCGCCTGCGGCACCGACATGTCAACGAACTTCTGCCGCAACTCGTCGTTGCTGAACCGCTTGATCCGCCAGGCCATGGACTGGGAGGAGTGGGCCGAGGTCTCGTCGGGCGGGCCGAACATCATCAGCGACGGCCACCACCACCGGTTCACCGCGTCCTGGGCCATCTCGTGCTGCTCGGGCGTGCCGTGCGACAGCGTGTACAGCAGGTCGAAGCCCTGCCGCTGGTGGAACGACTCCTCCTTGCAGATGCGGATCATGGCCCGGGCGTAGGGCCCGTAGGAGCACCGGCACAGCGGGATCTGGTTGGTGATCGCCGCGCCGTCCACCAGCCACCCGATGGCACCCACGTCGGCCCAGGTCACGGTCGGGTAGTTGAAGATCGAGGAGTACCGCTGCCGCCCGGCCAGCAGCAGTTCGCCCAGCTCGTCCCGGCTGACCCCGAGGGTCTCGGCCGCGGAGTACAGGTAGAGCCCGTGGCCGGCCTCGTCCTGCACCTTGGCCAGCAGGATGGCCTTGCGTTGCAGGCTGGGTGCCCGGGTGATCCAGTTGCCCTCGGGTTGCATTCCGATGATCTCCGAATGCGCGTGCTGGGCGATCTGCCGGATCAGCGTCTTACGGTAGGAATCGGGCATCCAGTCACGCGGCTCGATCCGGCCGTCGGCGGCCAGGGTGCCGTCGAACTGCTCCTGCAACGCCGTCTCGGACATCGCGCCTCCCACGGCCAGCCTCCCGAACGTTCGGTCGGTTCAGGCTAGCCTTCTGGCGCTTGCCCGGGCAACCGTGCCAACGCCGGGCACGCGCCCCCTCCGGCGTCATGGCTTTCCGACCGAACGTTCGGTCAGTACGATCGTCGGGTGACAGTCGAATCCGCGGCCCGCCGGGACCGCCACACCCCCGACTCGCTGCTGGACGTCGCGGTGCGGGTGTTCACCGAGCGGGGGTACGACGGCACCAGCATGGAACACCTCGCCCAGGCCAGCGGCATCACCAAGTCATCCATCTACCACCACGTGCGCGGCAAGGAGGAGCTGCTGCGGCTGGCGGTCGGCCGGGCACTGGAGGCGCTGTTCGCCGTACTGGACGAACCGGGCGCGGCCACCGGCCGGGCGATCGACCGGCTGGAGTACGTGGTCCGCCGGGAGACCGAGGTGCTCACCGCCGAGCTGCCCTACGTGACCCTGCTGCTGCGGGTGCGCGGCAACACCGACACCGAGATCTGGGCGCTGGCCCGGCGGCGCGAGTTCGACCACCGGGTGGCCGACCTGGTCGCCCAGGCCATGGCCGAGGGCGACCTGCGCGGCGACGTGGACTCCCGACTGGCCACTCGGCTGCTGTTCGGCATGGTCAACTCGATCATCGAGTGGTGGAAACCCCGTGACGGCGCATCCGCCCAGGCAGCCCGGGCCACTCAGCTCGCCGACACCGTCACCCGCCTCACCTTCGACGGCCTCCGCCACCACTGACCCCAGGCAGGAGGGGGTCATTCGAACAGGCCGATCCGGCGGGAGAACTCGTGCAGGTCCGGTGAGATCACCCTGCGATCGCGGCGCAACATCTCCCGGCACATCTCCCGAGCATGACCGGACTGGGCGATCGTCTCCGGCGACTCGGCCTCGGCCTTCCTGAGCACGTGGAAGGTGGCCACATCGTCATTCCGGTAGGCGTACCCGCGCGCCACGTTCAACAGCGCCAGGGATCGAACCGGCGCCGACGGTTCGGCCCGGATGTCGACCCGGTTCGCGGCATCGACAGCGGCTCTGCCCTTACCGAGGGCCACGTGAAGCCAGATCTGGAACACGCCCGGATGGCTCCGGCTGAACACGGTGGACGGCTCGGTGTAGCCGACAGTATTCAGTCAGTGACGTAATGTGCACAGCGCACTGAGGGGCACACCCGTGTCCCGAGTCATGGCACGCCCGTGCTACTGCGAAGCCGCTGTCGGTCGGTCACAGATCCTCGTCCGGCTCGGACTGGCGCGGCAGATCCGCGATGGCGATGGAGTCGTGGAGCAACTCGACGGCGCGGGTGTCGGTGATCGCACCGGCGTCCCACGCGGCCAGTAGGGCCCGATTCCACTGCGCGCCTGTGCTGCCCACGGCCAGATCGGGAGCCGTCTCGGTC
>DASULA010000503.1:0-26478 GCA_036278435.1 Mycobacteriales bacterium
GCCCGAGGTGACCGCGGCTTTGGCGGTCACCGTCGGGGTGGCGGCGCTGCTGGTCGCCCGCCGGATCCGCCGGATCCGCCATGCCGGGTGACCGGTCACCCGGGCCGCTGACGGCGCCGTGAGCGATCCGCCGGCAGGCGACCGTGTCGGCCAGGGCGTGCACTTCTCGGGTGCTCCGGGACAACTCTCCACGATGGGCATGACGAGTCCATTCATGATCTACGGCGTAGAGGTCTACAGCGTGGAGCCTGACATGGGGGGATTCGGGGCAATCGTGCGTCACACGACCTGCTGACTTCGTCGTCGAGTTCCCCTAACGCGGACGTTCCTGTGCGATCTTGTGGTGCGGCGCCGAACACGATCCGTGCGTGGAGGGACACCATGAGTAGCAGGGCACTCGTGGCCGAGTTCGTCGGGACCCTGGTCCTGGTGTTCGTCGGTGTCGGATCGGTGGTGTTCGGCATCGGCCTGACCGGCAGCCTGGGCGTGGCGCTGGCGTTCGGGTTGGTGCTGGTCGCACTGGTCTACGCGATCGGCCCAGTCTCCGGATCGCACGTGAACCCGGCGGTGACCATGGGCATGGTGCTGTCCCGCCGGATCGCTCCGCCGCAGGCGATCGGGTACTGGATCGCCCAGTTCACCGGTGGTATCGCCGCCGCGGCGCTGCTGTTCTGGCTGGCCAACCTCGGGCCCAACCTGGCCACCCACGGCACCTTCGGCAGCAACGGGTTCGGCAGCCGTTCGGTGCTCGGGCTGAACCTGGGTGGTGCGTTTCTGATCGAGATCCTGCTGACCGGGATCTTCGTGTTCGTGGTGCTCTCGGCGACCGCCACCTGGGCGATTCCCAGCTCGGCCGGGATCGCGGTCGGGTTCGCCCTGGCCGCGGTGCACCTGGTCGGGCTGCCGATGGACGGCGCCGGGATCAACCCGGCCCGCAGCCTCGGCCCGGCCATCTTCGCCCGGGGCGTCGGTCTGTCCCAGGTCTGGCTGTTCATCGTGGCGCCGCTGGTGGGCGGTGCCCTGGCCGCGGTGGTGCACCGGTTCGCCAGCGCGCAGGAGTGACTCCCAGTCGTGGGGGCCGGTGCCGCTCGAGGGGTGCGGCGCCGGTCCCCACTCCGGTCCCGCGTTACAGTCGCCGCCATGCCGGGTACTGGCCCGCAGGCCGTGCGACACGGACGGCAGCACCGTGCGCTGTTCCTGGCACCCCACGCGCTCTCGCCACACCTGGACGCCCCGCTGGACTGGGTCACCGAGTTCGAGTCCAATCCGGACGCGCTGGCCGGTCGGCGTTGAAGTACCCCCTGGGGGTATGCTCGGGACATGGCCGGATACACACCGAACAAGGACCAGTTGCTGGCCAGGCTACGCAGGGTCGAGGGTCAGGTGCGCGGACTCCAGCGGATGGTCGAGCAGGACGCGTACTGCATCGACGTGCTCACCCAGGTCGCCGCCGCCACCAAGGCGCTGCGCGCGGTCGCGCTGGGCCTGCTCGACCAGCATCTGGCGCACTGCCTGGCCGAGGCGGTGGCAGCCGGCGGCGAGCAGGCCGACGCCAAGATTACCGAGGCGTCCGAGGCGATCGCCCGGTTGGTGCGGTCGTGACCGCCCCGACACCCGAACGAGCACCTACCGCGGAGGAAGGCACTGTGACCGATTCCACCTATGCCGTCACCGGGATGACCTGCCAGCACTGCGCGGCCTCGGTCACCGAGGAGGTCAGCGAGGTCCACGGTGTCACCGGCGTGCGGGTCGACCTGGAGTCCGGACGGCTGACGGTCACCGGCGTGGGAGTCGACGATGAGGCGGTGCGGGCCGCCGTGGCCGACGCCGGCTACGGCGCGGAGATCTGGTGACCGCGGCCGACCGGCCCGAGCCGGCCGGCACCGGGCTGGCCGGAGCCGGGCCGGCGCACGCCGAGTCGGCGCACGCCGAGTTGGCCCTGGCCGGCATGACCTGCGCGTCCTGCGCGGCTCGGATCCAGCGCAGACTGAACAAGCTCGACGGGGTCGCCGCCACGGTCAACTTCGCCACCGGGACGGCGTCGGTGGACTACGACCCGGTCCGCACCGGCCCGGACGACTTGGTCGCCTCGGTCGAGGCAGCGGGATACACGGCCACCCTGCCCCGCCCGGCCGGCGACCCGGGGCCCACCGGGGTCGACCTGGACGGGCCGGAGCGGGCCGCCCGGCGCGCGCTCGGCCGCCGGTTGGCCGGCTCGGCCCTGCTCGGCGTCCCGGTGCTGCTGCTGTCCATGGCTCCGCCGCTCCAGTTCACCGGCTGGCAGTGGCTCGCCCTGGCGCTGGCCAGCCCGGTCGCCCTGTGGGGGGCGTGGCCGTTCCACCGTGCCGCCTGGACGAACCTGCGGCACCGGGCGGCCACTATGGACACCCTGATCTCCCTCGGCGTGTCCGCGGCATACCTGTGGTCGGTGTGGGCGCTGTGTCTGGGCACGGCCGGCCAGGCCGGCATGCGGATGCACTTCTCGCTGCGGCCCGAGCGTGGCGCCGGCAGCGCGCAGATCTACCTGGAGGTGGCCTCGGCGGTCACCGTGTTCATCCTCGCTGGCCGGTACGCCGAGGCCCGGGCCAGGCGCCGGGCCGGTGACGCCCTGCGCGCGCTGGCCTCGCTCGGCGCACGGGACGCCTGCCTGCTGGGCGCCGACGGCACCGAGCGGCGCGTCCCGGTGGCCGCGTTGGTGCCCGGTGACCTGTTCGTGGTGCGGCCGGGGGAGAAGGTGGCCACCGACGGCGTGGTGGTGCGGGGTGGTTCCGCGGTGGACCGGTCTCTGCTCACCGGCGAGAGCGTGCCGGTGGAGGTGGGCGTCGGCGATCCGGTCACCGGTGCCACGGTCAACTCCGGAGGGCGGTTGGTGGTCCGCGCCACCCGGGTTGGCGCGGACACCGCGCTGGCCCAGCTCACCGGGTTGGTCGAGCGGGCACAGGCCGGAAAGGCGCCGGTACAGCGGCTGGCCGACCGGATCTCGGGGGTCTTCGTGCCGGTGGTGCTGGTGGTCGCGGCCGGCACGCTGGCCGGCTGGATCGCGGTGACCGGCGACGTCGCCGCGGCGTTCACCGCGGCGGTCGCCGTGCTGATCATCGCCTGCCCGTGCGCGCTCGGCCTGGCCACGCCCACCGCGCTGCTGGTCGGCACCGGGCGCGGGGCACAGCTCGGCGTGCTGGTCAGGGGTCCGGAGGTGCTGGAGGCCACCCGTCGGGTGGACACCGTCGTGCTGGACAAGACCGGCACGGTCACCCTCGGGCGGATGTCGCTGGTGGACTGGGTACCGGTCGATCCGCCCGGGCCCGCCGGCCCGGGCGGTGCCGGTGAGCCCGGCGGGCTGGACGTGCTGCGGTTGGCCGGCGCGGTGGAGGCGGCCTCGGAACACCCGGTCGCCCGGGCCGTTGCCGCCGCTGCCGCCGACCGGTGCGGACCGCTCCCGGAGGTCACCGGATTCGCCGGCCGGCCCGGAGTCGGGGTGTCCGGGACGGTCGAGGGGCACCGGGTCACGGTGGGCCGGCCGGAACGGTCCGACGAGGTGACCGCCGATCTGCCGGAACGCCTGCGCACCGCACTGCGGGAGGCTGCCGCGGCCGGCCGCGGCGCGGTGGTGGTGGCCTGCGACGGGGTGCCGCGCGCCGTGCTGGTGGTGGCCGACACGGTCCGGCCGACCAGCGCCGAGGCGGTCCGCAGGCTGCGCGCGCTGGGCCTGCGCCCGGTGTTGCTGACCGGGGACAGCGCCGGTGCGGCCGGTGCGGTGGCCGCCGAGGTCGGGATCCCGGCCGCCGACGTGGTCGCCGAGGTGCCCCCGGCCGGCAAGGTGGAGGTGGTCGAGGGGTTGCGGGCCGCCGGCCGGGTGGTGGCCATGGTGGGCGACGGCGTGAACGATGCCGCGGCACTCGCCGCGGCCGATCTCGGCCTGGCCCTGGGTACCGGCACCGACGTGGCGATCGAAGCCGGCGACCTGACTCTGGTGCGCGCCGACCTGATGGCCGCGGTGGATGCGATCCGGCTGTCCCGGCGGACCCTGGCGATGATCCGGGGCAACCTGTTCTGGGCGTTCGGCTACAACGTCGCGGCCGTCCCGCTGGCCGCGCTGGGCTACCTCAACCCGGTGATCGCCGGTGCCGCGATGGCGTTCTCCTCGGTGTTCGTGGTGACCAACAGCCTGCGCCTGCGCCGCTTCCAACCGGCCGGGTGACCGCCAGGCAGGCCCGAGGTTTTCGCGAGAAAACCTCGCCATGTAACCGGTTAACCGTGAGGTTTTCGCGAGAAAACCTCAACTTGGGTAGGGCGGCGGAGGCATCGCGGGGGTGATGGTCACCGCTTTGGTTGGCCGTGCAGGAGCGGCAGCATGGCCTGGTCGACCAGCGCGCGCACGAAGTCGTCGTGGATCGGCTCACCGGTCAGCACCAGCCGATTGACCAGGGCCGCGCCGGCCAGTTCCCGCACCAGGTCCAAAGGTGCGTCGGCTGGCACCTCGCCACCGGTCACGGCCCGGCGCAGGATCGCCGCGATCGCCCCGTCCACCCGGCCCCACAGCCCACCGCGCAGCGCGGCGGCCAGCTCCGGATTGTCGGCGAACGCGCCGACCACCGCGGTGGTCACCGCGCCGAGTGGGCCGCGCAGTGCCTCGGCCAGGGCGGACAGGTACCCGACCAGGTCGTCCCGGAGCCGGCCGGTGTCCGGGACGGCCGGGCGGTGGGTGTCCAGCTCGGCCACCGCGGAGACGACCAGTTCGGCCTTGCCCGGCCAGCGACGGTAGATGGTGGCCTTGCCGGCCCGGGCCCGGACGGCGACCGCGTCCACGGTCAGAGCGGTGTAGCCGGTCTCGGCGAGCAGCTCAAGAACCGCCGCGCGGATCGCAGCGTCCCTGCTTCCGTCGCGCGGCCGTCCCCGCCGCCCGCCGTCCTTGCGCACGCGTCCTCCTCCGGCCCCCGAACCGGACAGTAGCGGATCATGTTCGGTCGGTCGTGGCATGACCGCGATCACCCGTCCGGGCCAGCCTGCCGGCGCTCCGTGGCCGGCCAGGCCGGTCCGTGCCGGCGGTCAGGTGCGCAGGTAGGACGCGCCGTTGAGGTCGAGGATGGCGCCGCTGGTGAACTGCGCCTCGGGTGCGGCCAGGAACAGCACGGCCGTGGCCACCTCCTCGGCGGTGGCCACCCGGCCGAACGGGCTCTGCGCGCGGATCCGGTCGCCGTGCGGGCCGGCCAGGATGCCGGCGGCCATCTCGGTGTCGACGAAGCCGGGCGCGACCGTGCCGATGGCGATGCCGTGTGGCCCGAGCGCCAGGGCCAACGACTGGCCGAACGCGTTCAGGCCGGCCTTGCTGGCCGCGTACGCGGGGTGGTCGGGTTCGCCGCGGAACGCCCCGCGGGAGGAGACGTTCACGATCCGGCCGCCCCCGGCGGCGAGCATGTACCGCGCCGCGCACCAGGTCACGTTGGCCGCCCCGAGGAGGTTCACCCCGATCGTGTGGGTCCAGGCGGCCTGCCAGGCGTCGTAGTCGGGGTCCGCCGGCGGGTGGCCGACGTACACCCCGGCGTTGTTGACCAGCACGTCGATGCCGTCCAGCGCGCCGGCCACCCGGTCTACCATCGCCCGTACCGCCTCGGGGTCAGCCAGGTCGGCCGGCGCGAGCAGGTGCCCGGTGCCCGGCAGCGCGCCCACCGCACGCCGGGCCACCTCGGCCGCGGAGTTGTAGTGCACCGCGACCCGGTCGCCGGCCGCGGCGAACGCGGTGGCCACGGCCCGACCGATCCCGCCGGACCCGCCGGTCACCAGAACCGCCCGCCCACCCATCCGCTGCTCCCGTCCGGTCCGATCATGCCGCTCCGGCCGGTGCCGCCGGGTGGGGCCCGGCGGCACGCGGTCACAGGACGGCGTTGCCGTACATCTGGCCGAGCGGGTCGGCGATCAGTTCCAGCCGAGCCCCGTCGGGGTCCCGGAAGTAGACCGAGGTGCCACTCTCGCTCTGGTAGTCCACTCCGGCCTGTTCCAGCTTGTCCCGCAGCCGCCGCCACTTCTCCTCGGGCACCGCGATGGCCACGTGGTGCAGCCCGCCCAGCACCTCGGCGTACGGGCCGAGGTCCAGGCCCGGGAAGTCGAAGAACGCCAGCAGGTTTCCGTTGCCGATGTCAAAGAAGAAGTGGTTGGAACCGGGGTAGTCGCGGTTGGCGAAGATCTCGGTGAGCGGGAACTCCAGCAGTTCCTGGTAGAACTGCACGGTCCGCTCCACGTCGGAGGACACCAGCGCGACGTGGTGCAGGCCCCGGGCCGCACTGGACGGTCGGGCCGGAACGTGCCGGAGGTACCGCTGCCGGATCCGTTCGCGATTCGCTTCCACGGTGGCGTGATCGAGGGTCATCGCGCCTCCCTATGTGTGTTGTTGAGGTTGGGTCCTAGCTAGATGCGGAAGAACAGGTTGAGCATCCGTTCGGCCACGTCGCGGTCGCCGCGCAGGGTGCCGAAGTTGCCGCGCCCGAACACGGTGAGCACGAAGCTGCCCGGGTCGAACTCGATCACCGCCGGGCAGCCGTCGATGTCGGTGGCCTCGTAGGCCAGGCCGTCGGGGCTGATGCTCAGCCTGAAGTCGCCGCCGTTTCGACCGGTGACCCGCACGCCCACCTCGGCGGTCTCGGTGTCCGGGCCGACGGTCGCGGTGGACTGCCACAGCACGAACATGAACGGCACCAGCAGGTCGGCCGCGTCGCCGTTGACGCCGTGCGCCTTTCCGGTGCCCTGCCGGACGTCCCAGCCGTGCACGGTGTAGTCCATGAGCTGGGCGGCCGGGTAGAAGAACGCCGGCAGCGGTCCCATGTAGGAGTGCGGCACGGTCAGCCCGGCCCACTCGTCCGGCCCGATGCCCTCGATGATCTCCATCATCTTGGTGAAGTCGGCCCGCAGCCGCGCGGTCATCTCGGCCTGGCTGGAGTCGCGGAACGCCCGCGCCCGCTCGTCCAGGCGGGTGGCCATCGCGGCGAGGCCGAACGGCTCGGGCGCCTGGCCGCCGCCCCGGGCGATGTCGAAGGAGTCGAAGTACCCCTCGGTGACATCCACCAGGTGGCCGACCACGTCCCGAACCTGCCACCCGGCCGACCCGGTGGGTGCCTCCCAGGCGCCGGGCGTCTCGGCCATCCTCAGCAGTGCCTCGGCCTCCGCCCGCACCGTGCGGATGATGGTGTCCCTGCCCTCATAGCTCATCGCGTTCCACTCGGACATGCTGTGCTTCCTCTCTGGACGGCTACTTCCATCCCCCGCCGGGATCCCGGCGGGGGAGCGGTGGTGGGGCGGGCGGGTTCCCGGCTACCCGTCCGGCTGGTCGGGTGACGGTGGCACCGGCGAGCGACCGTGGTGGGCGTCGTCGAGCAGTGCCCGCAGCCCGTCGGCGTCGACCGGGCGGGGATTGCTGGAGCCCACCTCGGCCACCGCGCGGCGGGCGGCCAGGTCCAGGCCGTCGGCCGGCATGCCCAGCACGGCCAGGCTGGTCGGCGCGCCGAGCCGGACGGCCAGGTCGTGTAGCCCGGCCGCGGCGTCGGCGGCGCCCAGCGCCGCGGCCACCGCCGCCATCGCCTCGGGCACCGCGGGCCGGTTGAACGCCGCGACGTGCGGGAGCAGCACCGAGTTCACCTCGGCGTGCGGCAGCCCGAACGTGCCGCCGAGCACGTGACACAGCCGGTGGTGCAACGCGGTGCCGGCCGTGGCCAGCGCCCCGCCGGCCAGGAACGCGCCGAACAGGGCCTCGCCGCGGGCGTCCAGGTCGGTCGGCTCGCGTACCGCCACCGGCAGCGAGTGGGCCAACGCCCGGATGCCGGCGGTGGCGTGCAGCGCGGTCAGCGGGTTGGCGCCGGGCGCGTAGAGCGCCTCGACGCAGTGGGCCAGGGCGTTGAAGCCGCTGGCCGCGGTCACCGCGGGGGGCAGGCTGGTGGTGAGCTCCGGGTCGTACACGACCAGCCTGGGCCGGGCGAGCGGGTCGCGGCCGACCCGCTTGTGCCGGCCGGTCAGACCGTAGATCGGGGTCATCTCCGAGCCGGAGTAGGTGGTCGGAACGGCGAGCACCAGCGCGCCGGTGTCCAGCGCGACGGCCTTGGCCAGGCCGATCGCCGAGCCGCCGCCGAGGGCCAGCACCCCGTCGGCGGACAGTTGCCGGGCGGTGTGGCCGGCGGACGCGGCGAGGTCCTCCGGGACGTGCTGTCGTACCCGGTCGAAGGTGCCGGCGACCAGGCCGGCCCGACCGCCCCGACCGCTCCGGCCCACTGGACCGCCCAGCCGGTCGACCAGCGCAGCTCCGGCCGCCGCGGCCGAGCCGGCGGCGATCACCATGATTCGGCGCAGGCCGAGCGCGGTGATCTCCTCGGCGGTCTGGGCCGCCGAGCCCGGGCCGAAGACGACTCGTCCGGGCACCGGGTCACGGGTGAACGCCCCGACGTGATGGGAGTTCATGACCGTCGTTGGTGCCTTTCTGGGATAGAGGTGCGAGTGTTCGCTGTCCGAACTAAAATTCGTTGCACGCACAACAAGCCTAGAGAGGTGCCCCCAGCCGGTGTCAAGGGATGAAGCCGATCACGGGGAAGATCGCCGCCCGGACCGTGCCGACCACGTGCGGGCACTGGAGCGCGGCCTGGCCGTGCTGCGGGCCTTCGCCGGTGAGCGGTCGCTTACGCTCAGCGAGGTGGCCCGCCGGACCGGGTTGACTCGGGCCACCGCGCGCAGGTTCCTGATCACGCTGGACCGGTTGGGGTACCTGCGCCGCGACGGGCGGGACTTCGCGCTCACCCCGAAGGTGCTGGAACTCGGCCACTCCTACCTGTCCTCGCTGGATTTGGCCGCGCTCGCCCGGGCCGACATGGAGGCGCTGGTCGCGCGGACGCACGAGTCGTCGTCGGCGGCCGTGCTGGACGGTTCGGAGATCGTCTACGTGGCCAGGGTGCCGACCCGGCAGATCATGACGGTCTCGCTTGGCGTCGGGTCCCGGCTGCCCGCCTTCGCCACGGCCATGGGCCGGGTGCTGCTCGCCGACCTGCCGGCCGACCGGCTCGGCTGCGTGCTGGCGGCCAGCGACCTGCGTCAGTGGACCCCCAGGACACGCACCGACCCGGCCGAACTGGCCGCGGAGATCGCCACGGTCGCCGCCCGGGGCTGGGCCCTGGTGGACCAGGAACTGGAACTGGGGCTGCGCTCGGTGGCCGCACCGCTGCGGGACGCCGCCGGCCGGGTGGTGGCGGCCCTGAACGTGTCCACACACGTCGGCCGGGTCACCCTCGGCGAGGTGCGCGACACCCTGCTGCCGCTGCTGTGCGACACCGCCACGACGATCAGCACCCGCCTGTCCCACCGGGGCTGACCGCTCGCCCCGGTACGAGCCGGTACGAGCCGGGACGAGCGGGTTCTCGCGGGCGCTGGTTACCATCATGCCCATGTCAATCTTCGACGTTGCGGTAGGGCGGTTACAGGGCGGGTCGGCGGACCTGGCCGGATACCGGGGCCGGGCGGTGCTGGTGGTCAACGTGGCCTCCCGGTGCGGGCTCACTCCGCAGTACGACGGCCTGGAGAAGCTGCACGCCCGGTTCGCCGACCGTGGGTTCACCGTGCTGGGCGTGCCGTGCAACCAGTTCGGCGGGCAGGAACCGGGCACGGCCGACCAGATCGCCGAGTTCTGCTCGGCCACCTACGGGGTCACCTTCCCGATGACGGAGAAGGTGGACGTCAACGGGCCGGACCGGCACCCGCTCTACACCGGACTGGTGGACGTGCCCGACCCCGAGGGCTACAGCGGCGACATCCGGTGGAATTTCGAGAAGTTCCTGGTCGCACCGGACGGGTCGGTGGCCGCCCGGTTCCACCCCAGGACCGAACCGGACGCCGACGAACTCGTCACGGCCGTGCGCAACGTCCTGCCCGGCTGACCCCGCACCACCCGAGGGGGATGACGACCGGAAATGACCGGACCCCACGGTGGTCAGCCGCGAGCGGGTCGCGCCGCCGCCGCACCGGGTGCCGGTGTTCAGGCGCGGCTCGGATGGTTAGTCATCAGCTCATCTCCCCGGTAGCATCAGGATGTATGAGGACCACGCTGAGTCTTGACGACGATGTCGTCGCCCAGTTGGCGCAGCAGCGGGCCCGCGGTGGCAGGTCGTTCAAGGAACTGGTGAACGAGGCGCTGAGGGCGGGCCTGGCCAGCATGCAAAGCGGGGAACGCCGAAGCTCCGGGCCGTTCACGCACCCCACCTCGCTGGGCCGGCCGAGGCTGCCCGACGTGGACGACGTGAGTGACGTGCTCGCGATCGTCGAAGGCGACCGCTACCGGTGATCGCTGTCGATGCCAACCTTCTCATCTACGCCTATGTCACCGACTACGGCCAGCACCGGGCGGCACATGACTGGTTGGAGGGGCAGTTGGTGCACGCGCCGCGGGTCGGACTGCCGTGGGCGAGCCTGCTGGCCTTTCTGCGCCTGGTGACCAACCCGAGAGTGTTTCCCGAGCCGGCCTCGTTCGCCGACGCGTGGGCCCAGGTCCAGTCGTGGTTGTCTGCCGACAGCGCCTGGATACCGGTACCCGGGGACCGCCACGACCGAATTCTCGGCGATTACCTCGGTATGCCGGGGCTGAGGGCGAACGACGTGCCAGACGCACACCTGGCCGCGCTCGCCGTGGAGCACGGTTTGACCCTGGCCACCAACGACGCCGGATTCGCCCGCTTTCCCGCTCTCCGATGGTCTGATCCGCTGCGAACGGGCTGATGTCACGGGCCTTGGAGGCCCTTGGAGGTTCTTGGCGGCCCCGACCCGATGGACCGAGCGGGGCCGGTGTCATTTCGGCCGGGGGGACCGGGCGGCGTGCTCGGTCGGCGGGCCGTGCACCGGTGACGGGGGAGACTGGGTGCCATGCGGGTTCTGTGCGGGATCGGGCTGGCGACGGTGCTCGTGGTAGTGGCGGGGTGTTCGACCGGTGGCAGGCGGGCGGCGGCACCCGGGACGGCGTCGGCGCCCAGCCGGCCCGCGGCGACCACGCCGCCGGCGTCGCCGTGCTCCGGCCGGCCCGGTGACGCCAAGCTGGCCCGCTGCCTGCAGGGCATGCTCACCGACGTCTGGTCGGCCCGGTTCACCGAGGTCGCCCGCTCCTACCGGCCGCCCCGGCTGGTGGCCCCCGACCCGGCCCGGCACACCGGCCGGCAGGCCGCGTACATCTCCAGCCGGGCGTTCTACCAGTCCGGCACCATCCACCTGCCCACCGGCTACCTGGCCGCCGTGCACGCCAGGTTCGGTACGCACGCTCCGGGCGTGGTGGCGTTCGCGATGGCGCACGAGACCGGGCACCACGTGCAGGAACTGCTCGGCGTGTTCGCCCCGGCCAACGCCCGGGCGCTGAACTCCAACGACTCGTCCCGGCGGGTGGAGACGCAGGCGGACTGCTTCGCCGGGGTGTGGGCGCATGCCGAGGCGGAGGCCGGGCGGCTGGACCGCAGCCGGTTCGCCGCCGCGGCCCGCGTCGAGGTGAGCCGCCTCAGCACGGACACCGCCGGCGGGGCGATCGACCCGAGCGTCGAGGTGCGTACCCACGGCAGAGTGGCCGAGCGAATGAGGTGGCTCACCCGCGGGCTGGACAGCGGCGACCCGGGCCGCTGTGACACGTTCGCCGGCAGCCGGGTGACCGTGCGCCTGCCGTGGGACATGGCCGCCAACCCGGGTCGGGCTCCCGGCCAGGTCGGCGTGTCACCGACCGCTCGGCGTTGGGATCAGCGTTCCGACGGGTTGGGCAGGACCGGTACCGCCCGGCCCCACCGCGCGGTTTCCGCGGCGTTGCTCCGGGTGAACCCGGCCGACACCGCCCGGCCCCGCCGGGTGCCGGTGACCACGGCCCGCTGCGGGCCGCCGTACACCTGGGCCGACACGCTGCCCGGGCTGACCGGCGCGAACAGGTCGGCGCCCGAGTGCAGGAGTTCACACGCCGCGACTGGATCCGGATGCCCTCCCGACGGCGGGTCGCAGCGCAGCGAGTAGACGTGTGGCGCGGCACCGGGTCGCTCCCACACGATGATCTCCAGGGCGCAGCACGGTCTGGGTTCGGTGGACATGGTGGGCCCTTTCACCCTTGGTATGCGTCGATAGTGCGGCATCGCCGGCACGCTGTCTGCGGCACACCGGAACCCTGCTGTTGCCGACCGTGCACCCGGGCCGGAACCTGGTACCGGGGGAGCCGAGCCGAACGCGGATGGCCGGCCCGCCGTACCGGTCCGGCCGGAACCGACGGGCCACGGCATGACAGGGGGATAAATGGGGCGCGACAGCCAGAACCGGACTGCGCTGGAACGTCACTGGGCCGCGTCGGTGGCCGGCGACCTGGACACCGAGCACGAGATCTACCACGACGACGTGGTGGTCGAATATCCCCAGTCGGGGGAGCGGATCCGCGGTCGGGACAGCCTCCGGGCAGTGCGGGTGCACCACCCGTCCCGGATGGAGTACGCGGTCCAGAGGATCACCGGGCATGGCGACGTGTGGGTGACCGAGGGTGTGAGTGGGTACGGGCCCAGCACGGTGCGCACGGTGAGCGTGATGGAGTTCCGGGACGGCAGGGTGCTGCGCGAGACGCAGTACTTCGCCGAACCGTTCGACGCCCCGCAGTGGCGGATGCCGTGGGTGGAGACCGGCGAGTTGTCCGAGGACTGGTCCGACGGGACGGATGACGGATCGGCGTGATCGCCCGATTCTGAAGGCAGGTCAGGGTAACAGTAGACGCTCAAAAGCCACTATTCCAGACCTATCTTCGCTAGTACGGACGCGTAATGCTGAACCGCACAATCCGTGATGTTCCGCCAGTAGGCCACATACCGCGAAGAGCGCGGCCGGTGGCTGGTGGGCGGAGGCTCTTGGTCACCAGGAGGCACGCGACAGTGCACAGGAACTCGTTACGCAGAGCGGCAACCCTCACCGCAGTGGGTGCCGTCGTCGTCGCGATGACGTCGATGGGTACCGCGTCCGCCCAGCCAGTCACCCCCGCAACCGCGGGTACGGCGTCGCCGGGCTTCCAGGCCGAGAACGCCGCGGGGCATGACCTGGACAACCGTGCCGGCGCGGTCACGCCAACCGCCCGCCAGCGCGACCTCGCCAGTGCCGATGCGGTCACCGTTCGGTGGAACCGGTACGGCACCCCGGCCACCGTCATCCCGCGCACGGCCGCGGCGATGACCACGCCCGGGGCGGTCACCCCGACCGCCGCGCCGACGGCGGGAGGCACCGACCCGCTGGCCGTGGCGCACCAGTACCTGGCCGCCAACCAGGAGATGTTCGGCCTGTCGGCGGACGCGGTGAACGCGATGGACGTGATCGCCGACGTGCCACTGGGCCAGGGCCGGCTGGTCATGCTCCGGCAGCGCTTCGGCACCCTGCCCTCGGCCCTGGACGGGCTCATCTCACTGGGCATCTCCGACGACCAGGTGGTGTACGTCACCTCGACCCTGAGCAAGGACACCGGGCAGCCGGCACCGGCTACGCTGTCCGCGGGCGACGCGCTCGCCGCGGCCGCCATGAACGCTGGCCTCGCCCCGTCCGACGTCGCGACCTCGCGTGTGCGCCTCGCCGCGGTCCCCACGCCGACGGACGGTGCGAGGTCGGCCTACCAGGTCGTCCTGATCGGACAGAACCAGGCCGATCCCATCGCCTACACCAGCTACGTCGACGCCAGGACCGGTGAGATCCTGGTGCGCGACAACCTGGTGAACACCGAGTCGAGCGATCCGAACACGGTGGACAACCCGATGTGGAAGGCGTTTCCGTCCACCCCGCCGGCCGACGACTCCTCCACCGACACCCGGGTGACCTGGTGCCTGCACCCGGCGCCCGGCTGCGAGCGCACGGTCAGCGACGCGGCCAGCGGTAACGCCTGGGACATCGACCAGACCACCGGGCTACCGAGCCTGACGTCGGCCGGAAACTCGGAGAAGGCCACCCAGAAGTGGGACACCAACTCCAGCCGCGCGGTCGGTACGGTCACCGCCACCACCAGTCCGACCCGGTCCTACACCTATGACTGGACCAACCAGTGGAACACCTCCGGGTGCAGCCCCGACGTGTTCACCAGCCCGCAGCAGAACGACATCGACGCCGCGCTGACGAACCTGTTCGTCACCCACAACCGGATGCACGACTGGGCGTATCACCTCGGCTTCACCGAGGCGACGTTCAACCTCCAGACGGTCAACGACCACCCCGGCGGTCTGGGTAACGACGCCGAGCAGGGCAACGCGCAGGCCGGCGGCGTGGTCGGCGGGCCGCCCAACTTCATCTCCCGCGACAACGCCAACCAGATCACCCCGCCGGACGGCGTGCCACCGACCACCAACATGTTCCTGTGGCAGCCGGTCGCCGGCTCGTTCTACGCGCCCTGTGTGGACGGTGACTACGACGTCAGCGTGATCGCGCACGAGTACAGCCACGCCATCTCCGGCCGGATGATCGCCGGACCGGACTCCGGCTGGCGCGGGTTCCAGGGCGGTTCGATGAACGAGGCCACCAGTGACCTGATGGCCATGGAGTACCAGTTCGAGTACGGCTTCCGGCCGGTCGGCGACACCCCGTTCGTGGAGGGCGGCTACGTCACCGACAACGCCGTGCAGGGCATCCGCGACTACGACATGAGCAAGAGCCCGTTGAACTACAGCGACGTGGGCTTCGACCTGGTCGGCCCCGAGGTGCACGCCGACGGCGAGATCTGGGTTGCCACCAGCTTCGCCGTGCGCCAGGCGCTCGTGGCCAAGTACGGCCTGGGCACCCCGGCGTTGCAGCGGGCCTGCGCCGACGGCAACGTGGCCGTGGAACACTGCCCGGGCAACCGGCGGTGGATCCAGCTCACCTACGACGCGCTGCTGCTCCAGGCCTCGGGTAACGCGTCCATGCTGGACATGCGGGACGACATCCTGGCCGCCGACCAGATCCGGTTCGGTGGCGCGGACACCGCCCTGATCTGGAACGCGTTCGCCCAGCGTGGCATGGGTGAGAACGCGGTCAGCGACACGAACAACGACATCAACCCGACGCCCAGCTTCGCCTCCCCGTTCGCGCACAACGCCAACCTGACGCTGCGCCCGCTCGGTGCGGCCCGCCACGCGCCGGTCCGGCTCTACGTGGGCGACTACGAGGCGCGCGCCGTGCCGGTGGCCGACACCGACCCGGCCACCGCACTGGGTGACACCGTCCAGATCACCCCGGGCCGGTACCACTTCATCGCCGCCGCACCCGGATTCGGCAGCGTGCGGTTCACCGCGACCGTCCGGTCGAGACAGCACGGGTCGTTCCCCGTCCTGATGCTGCCCAACCTGGCCTCGGCCAGCGCCGGCGCGACGGCCAGCGGCGACGGGGTCAATTTGGACAAGCTGGTGGACGACACCGAGTCGACCGACTGGGCGTCGCTCGGCTCGGACGTGGCCGGCAAGCAGGTCACCGTGGACCTGGCCGGCACCAAGCCGGTGCTGGTCAGCCGGGTACAGGTCAGCGCCCTGCTGCGCCCGGACATCGACGACACGGCCGACCCGGGCGGGCAGAACCGGTTCACCGCGCTGCGGCAGTTCCAGGTGCTGTCCTGTGACTCCGCGTTCGGCGCGGACTGCTCCTCCGACGCCGGCTACCACGTGGTGTACACCAGCCCGGCCAACGCGTTCCCGGCCGGCAAGCCGCGCCCGGTGGCCCCGGAGCTGACCATGCGGTCGTTCCGGATCCACCCCACCCTGGCCACCCACCTGCGGCTGCGGGTGCTGTCCAACCAGTGCACCGGCGCACCGGCCTACGCCGGTGAGCAGGACAACGACCCGCGTGCGGTCAGCGACTGCACCACCGGCAACATCACGGTGGCGCAGACCGTACGGGTCGCGGAGTTCGAGGCGTTCACGCTCTGACGCCCTGATCCCCGCCTGACGAGGCCAGCCTGCCGGCACGGACCGCCGCGATCCGTGCCGGCAGGCACCTGTGGAGGAACAGTGACCGGTCCAGTGGTCGATGCGGCCGGGTTCCGTGAGCATTTCCCGGTGCTCGCTGACACGGTGTACCTGGCCAGTTGCAGCCAGGGTGCGCTGTCGGTCGAGTTGGACGCCGCGCTGGCCGAGTTCCGGTACACCATGCGGGCGCATGGTGCGCCGTGGCCGCAGTGGATGGAACAGGTCGAGCGGGCCAGGGTGGGGTTCGGCCGGCTGGTCGGGGCTGGGCCGGACCGGATCGCGGTGCTGCCGTCGGCCTCGGTGGGCGCGTACCAGGTGGCCTCCACCCGGGACTGGTCGGACCGGCCGGTGATCGTGAGCACCGAGATGGAGTTCCCGTCGGTCGCGCACGTCTGGGGTGCCCAGCGGGCCCGCGGCGCGACGGTGCGTATGGTTCCCGAGCGGGACGGGCTGGTCGACCCGGTCGACTACCTCGCCGCCATCGACGAGCGCACCGGCCTGGTCTCGGTGCCGCTGGTGTCCTACCGCAACGGGCTGCGGCTGCCGGTGCGCGAGGTGGTCGCCCGGGCCCGCCAGGTCGGCGCGCCGGTGTTCGTGGACGCTTACCAGGCCGCCGGCGCGATGCCGGTGGACGTCTCCGAACTGGACTGCGACTTCTTGGTGGCCGGGGTGCTGAAGTACCTGCTGGGCATCCCAGGCATCGCCTTCCTCTACGCCCGGGCCGGCGTGCCAGACCAGGTCGCCCCGCAACTGACCGGCTGGTTCGGCCGGGTCGACCCGTTCGCGTTCGACCCGACCACCGTCGACTACCCCGACCGGGCCAGCCGGTACGAGACCGGCACCCCGGCCATCCCGTCGGCCTACAGTGCCAATGCCGGCCTGTCGCTGCTGGCGCGCTGCGACCCGACCGCGATCGACCGGCACGTGCGCGGGCTGGCCGACGCCCTGTCGGCGCGGCTGGCCGAGGACGGCGAGCGGCTGTGGTCACCGGCCGATCCGCTCTGCCGCGGCCCGATGGTGGCGATGTTCGACGACGAGCCCGAACGCCTGGCCGGCTGGCTGGCCGCGCGGCGGGTGGTGGCCAGCCCGCGGGGCCCGGTGCTGCGGCTGTCGCTGCACTACTACAACGACTTGTCCGACGTCGACGCGCTGTGCGACGCGCTGCGCCGCTACCGACGGGCCGGCTGATCCCGGCCGGCATCCTCAGCGGGCGTCGCCGGGGGCATCATCCGGTACCCGTGCGAGCGGACCGTGACCAGCAGCTCGGCCACCTGCGGCCGGACGGCGCGCATGGCGCGGCGCAGCCGGACGATGTGTGCCCGCACCCGCTGGCTGTCCAGCGGGTGGCCGCGCCCGTAGATGGCGTCGGCGATCTGGTCGATCCGCACCACCGCGCCGTCCGCGTCGACCAGCCGGCCGAGGGCGGCGAACTGGGACGGGGTCAGCCTCAACGGGTCGCGTCCGATGTAGGCCGCCTGGGTGGTCCGGTCCAGCCGCAGCTCGCCCCAGCGCAGCAGCCGGTGCGGTCCGTTCCCGCGGTGGGCCCGGGCCAGCGTGTGTGCCCGCGCGGCGATCGACGCCACCGGGGTGCCCAGCGGCAGCGCGTCGACCGCGGCTCCGGCGCCTGGGCCCGTGGCGCCGGAACTCGGGTGCAGGGTCAGGATGTCGGCCTGGGTGAGGCGGCGGATCGCGGCGACCGCCTGGTCGATGTTCCCGGCGACCAGGCGGGTGTCCAACAGGATCACGCTGACATCCAGTGGCTGGTCGCTCAGCCGGGCCAGGACCTGGTTGGCGTCGAAGGCGAGTAGCGAGACCAGGCCGTTCCGTTGCATGGCCTCGGCCAGGGGGCCCACCGTGGCCGGGTCTGCCAGGGCGAGCAGGGCCGACCCGACGACGGGGGATCCGCCCTCCAGGTCGGGCGGATGGGGCCGGGACATTGTGTCGTGCTCCCCGCTTGGGATCGGTCCGGTGCCGCCTTGCCGCCGGGACCGGATGTTTCCCCCCGACAGTCGGGCTGCCTGCACAGTTGACATCGTTTGTCGGGCCGATTTCGTCACAGGGAGGGCGTGCGGTGTCTGCTACGTCACACTTGCGTGCGCCACGGCGGCTCGGGCTCGGGGTACCGCGGGGTGTGGCCGGTCAGCGTTTGTCGCCCCGTGTCGCCGGGCGGTCCGGATCGGCTCCGGCGGCCTTCGCCCCGGTCCCGCCGGCGGGGCCGGGCAGCGGGGGTTCGGTAAGGTCGATGGAGATCGAGCGCAGCTCCCCGCCGCGACCGAACAGCCGGGCCCGGATGAGTTCGTCCCCCTTGGCACCCGACCGTCGGGCCCGTTCCACGGCGGCTTGGAGCTGGTCCAACGTCATGCCTGGTTTGTCGGCCTCGCTGGTGACGGTGTGCTTCATCTCGCACGCCTCCCTCATCCGGTAGCCGGTCCCCCGAAAGGCCCGCGGGGCGCGAGCCGAGCCACACGGTAACCATTCCGGATGTGGACGGCAGCACGAGCCGGATACCGGGCCCAGGCGGTCCACTGTGGATGTGGAATGGGGTGGCTGATGGACGCCAACGGGGTGGACCGGAACGCGGTGACCGGGGCCGAGGCGCGGCTGGCCGGCCGGGTGCGGCGTACCCCGGTGGTCAAGGTGGAGCGGGGGGTGTTCGGGACGCCGGTGACGCTGAAGCTGGAACTGCTCCAGCATACCGGCAGTTTCAAGCCGCGCGGCGCGTTCAACCGGGTGCTCGCTGGCACCGTGCCCGAGGCCGGCCTGATCGCCGCGTCCGGCGGCAACGCCGGCCTGGCGGTGGCGCACGTGGCCGGCGAGCTCGGCCACCGCGCGGAGATCTTCGTGCCCGAGTCCTCCCCGGCGATCAAGATCGCCCGGTTGCGCCGGTTGGGTGCCACGGTGCACGTCACCGGAGCGTTCTACGCCGACGCGCTGGCGGCCAGCACCCGCCGCGCCGAGCGGACCGGGGCGCTGGTGGTGCACGCCTACGACCAGCCCGAGGTGGTCGCCGGCAACGGCACCGTCGGCCTGGAGGTCGGGCGCCAGGTGCCCGGCCTGGACACGGTGCTGGTGGCGGTGGGCGGCGGCGGGCTGGTGGCCGGCGTCGCGGCGGCCGTGGGCGGGCGGGTCAGGGTGGTGGCGGTGGAGCCCGAGCGGATACCCACCCTGCACAGCGCGCTGGCGGCGGGCGGCCCGGTCGACGTGCCGGTGGGTGGGGTGGCGGCCGACTCACTGGGCGCGCGCCGGATCGGTGCGGTGTGCATGGCGGTGGCCGCCCGGGTCGGGATGACCAGCGTGCTGGTGCCCGACGACGCCATCCTGCGGGCTCGCCGGGTGCTGTGGGAGGAACTGCGGGTGCCGGCCGAACCCGGCGGTGCGACCGCCCTGGCCGCGCTGCTGTGTGGCGCCTACCGGCCCGGACGCGGCGAGCGGGTGGCCGCCGTGGTCTGCGGTGGTAACACCGACCCGGCCACGCTCAGCTCACCGCGACCTGCCGTTCCCGGGTGACACCCCACGCGGGGAGGTCACCCGGGAGCGGCACGGGCGTCACGCCGGAGACGCGCTCCGGCAAGCCGGGAACAGCCGGCGGGTGCTGCCGGCCGGCGGGTCGGCGAACGCCGCCGGGTCACTGAACCGGCAGCCGAAGTTCGGCGAGGCGACCGTGGCCGGGTCGGTCACCGCGTCACCGGCCGGACGGAATCCGGTCCGCACCCAGTGCACCAGGTCGTCGAACGCCTTGCCGACCTCGGTGGCGTCGAACTCGCAGTGCTGCGCGGTACGGATGGCCCGCTGCACCACCAGTCCGGAGCGGTGGTGGGCCGCCACCTCGGCACCGTAGATCTCCTCCATCGAGAACGGGACGAACATGTCGCCGAGTCCGTGCAGGGTCAGTACCGGCACCTGCGGCGTGCCCTTGATCTGGGGGATCTGCGACAGCCGGTTGGAGAACCGGTCCTTCCGGTCGGCCAGCGGCACCCGCTGCACGGTGGCGTTCACATCGACCGGGGAGTTCGGCGCGTACACGGTGCCGACGTTGGTCGAGACCAGCGACGGGTTGCCTGCCAGGGTGGGTCCCGGCGGGGTGGCCGCGATGCCGAACAGGAAGTCCTTCCACACCGAGAAGGCCTGTTCCGCGCCCGGCCGCGGGCCACCGGAGCGGTTGATGGTGATGGCCCGAAGCTCGTTGCCCAGGGCGTTGGTGGTGTCCGGTCCGCCCGGGGTGAGGCCGGCCAGTCCCAGCTCGACCTCGATCCGCGGCACCGCGTTGGTCAGGTAGTCCGCCGGCGGCGGGTACGCCGACACTCCGGCCAGGTCCTGGGCCACCACGTTGTAGTCGAGGAAGAAGTCGAACAGCCGGTTGTCGCCCAGCACGCCGCACATGGGCAGTGCCCCGGCGTAGAAGTGCTTGTACTGCTCGATCGAGCGGCCGATGATGTGCCCACCCATGGACACCCCGGCCAGGTATATCCGGTGTGGATGGTGCACCCGCCGGCCGAAGAACTCGGCCAGGTCGTGGGTGGTGAGCACCCCGGAGCGCACATCGTAGTCGTTGTCGGCGTAGGACGACGCGGCCCAGGCGTAGCCTTCGTCGAGCAGTTTCTGGCGCAGCCCGAAGCCGGGTGTGTCCACGGTGAGCACATGGGTCGAGCCGCGGAAGCCGTGCGCCCACATGACCAGGTCACCGTTCCAGTGCGGTGGTACCTCGATGTCGTAGGCGGCGTGCGAGTGCACCCCCTGGAGCACGGTGGACGGGTGCTGGCCGACCAGCACCGGATGCAGTGGCGGGTTGTCGATGGTGAAGCCCGGTAAGGGTGCGTCACCGGGGGTCCGGTGCCGGGAGGCGTTCGCCGCGGTGGCGGTGCCGATCGACAGGGCGACCACCGCGACGGTGAGTACGGCGGCGCGGACGGCCCGGACGGCGCGGAAGGACCTGGATGGACGGATAGCCATTGTCACTCCCTGTGGCGAAGAGATGGGCTCACGCTAGCGAAGAAAGCCCATTACCGACAGAGCATGATAGGAGGCATTTATCACTGTCGAACGGACGACAAGAACCCCCTGTCGGGGGATGGATCAGATGCAGTTATTGCCGATGGTTTGTCGGCATTGAAGGCGGGTTTCAGGTTGACGGCTGGTGTACCGTGATCTTTGAGGGATGATCAGTTCCCTGTCATCGACAGCACGTGTCCACCGCATCGCGCGGTTAGTGAAGAACAACGCCCCGGGTGGCGTCGCTCCGGACCTCGGCGGCATGCCCATCGCACAGGTACGCGGCATGGAGGCTGCGATGGGGGTACCCACGCTCTCGGTGAGGTCTGACTGGCGGAGACCCGGATACGTGGTGATGCACGTGGCCGGTGAGATTGACATCGCCACCGTCGGACAGGTTGACGACGAACTGTCCGACCTGCTCGTCCGGGGCTGCCGGTACCTGGTGGTGGACCTGAGCATGACCGGGTTCTGCGACGCCTCGGGGCTCTCCTCCTTCGTCCTGGCCCAGGGTCGAGTCCGGGCCCGCCGGGGCTGGCTGCGCCTGGTCGGGCCGCAGCCGATCGTGCGGAAACTGTTCCAGGTCGCCGGCCTGGCCGGGGAGTTCTCCTTCTTCGACACGCTCGAACTGGCCACCTCGCCTCACCGGGCCGGCCCGACCCGGCCCGGTGACGGGCACCAGGTTCCAGAACCCCGCCAGCCCGCCGGCCGGCCGGGTGGCCGGACCGAGCCGGCCGGGGGTGGGCCGGCCGGCTCGCCCGCCTCGGCGCGCCCGGGCCCGTCCCGGGCGGTGCGGTGGAGCGAGGTGGCCAGCCGGTTCGCCGAGATCGCCGGCACCCTGCCGCCGCACGAGTCGATCCACACCGTGCTCCAGCAGGTGGTGGCGCTGGCCCGGCGTACCGTGCCCGGCGCCGACGGTGCCGGGCTGCGGCTGGTCGGCCGGCCTCGGGTCGGACCGGCGGTCAGCGCCGGCGATCTGGGCGCGGCGGCCGAGGTGCTCCAGGACGAACTCGGCGACGGGCCGTCCGTGCGAGCCGGTTCGGCCTCCTCCGCGGTCTACGTCCACGACCTGGCCGGGCGGACCGGCTGGCCCGCGTTCTGCGACCGGGCGGACCGGCTGGGGGTGGGCAGCCTGCTCTGTTACCCGTTGGCCACCGGTCGGGCCGTACCGGGAGTCCTGACCCTGTACGCGCGCCGGGCGAACGCCTTCGACGCCGCTGCCCGCGAGGTGGGCGAGGTCTTCGCGTCGCACGCCACCGTGGCCATCGCCGGCGCCCTGGCCGAGTTGCAGCTCCGGCAGGCGTTGCGGGTCAAGGACGTGATCGGGCAGGCGGTCGGTGTGGTGATGGAACGCCAGGGCGTCAGCTCGGAACAGGCGTTCGACCTGTTGCGGCGGGCCTCCCAGGCCAGCCACGTCCGGCTGCCGCACCTGGCCCACCAGGTGGTGTCCACCACCCCGGTGCTGGTTCCGGCGGCGGCCCGGGTCGAGGTGCCCGACAGCTTCGCCGACCTGTGACCGGGCACCCGACCCCGTCGCGCGCCCGGTAGCCTCCCGTCCTTCCCGGCTCCCTTCCCAGGCACCGGCTCGGGTCCGGTTGCCGGCGTCCCGGTGTCCACCCAGGACATGCACCGTCCGAGTCAGACGAACACACCGCTGACTTCCTTGCAAAGCGGACCCGGAAATGGCCACAATACGCGAGCGATCGTTCACGCAGAGTGAGGAGGACGTCCGCGCCCTCCTGACATGCAGCGGTGACATGCCGCGGCGCGGGCACGGGGGGCCGGGGAGACCCGGCCGCGACCAGAGGAGCAGGCGATGGCGTTCCACCAGTTGGAGAAGGTCCTGGCACGCGCGGCAACCAATCGGTCCTTTCGCGACGAACTGGCCGCCGGGGATGCCGATCTCGACGAGTTGGGCCTCAGCGACGACGAGCAGAGCGTGCTGAGTGAACTCGTGGCATCGTCGGGTGCCGGCCTCGACGCGGTACTCAACGTGGTCGCCGCGCTGCCCACCAACGCGTCCGCACCGGGCGCCGCACCGGGTGTGGCACTCGGGTCGAACCCGCCATCGGGGTTGGCCGGGCTGCCGGGCCTGCCCGGCTTCGCCCAGCCAGGGCCGCTGGCGCGGCCGGGCCAGCCGAACGGCCCGGCCCTGCCGGCCCCGGCCGCCGGGCCGTCCCCGGCGACCACCACCCCGGCATTCGCCCTGATGACGCCCACGATGGCCCACGCGGGCACGGTCACGCCCGCACTCGCGACCGCCACCCCGGCCGCGGCCGCCACCATGTCCACCGCCATGCCCGCTGGGTACCCACTGGCGGCGCCGGGTATTCCTGCCGGCTATCCAGTTCCGGCGGCCGGGATGCAGTCCGGTTACCCGGTGCAGCCGGGGGCCGTCCCGGCGGGTTACCCGGCCCAGGGTCCGGTAGCGGCGGCCGGCTATGGCCACATTCCCCATCCGTCCACCCAGGACATGACCGGCCCACCGGCCCCGGCCCAGCAACCCGGCGGTGGTCCGGGCGTCATGGGTACGGCCACGCGTGCGCTGGACGCGGGCGACGTCGGCCGCCCGGTGGTGGCCCGGCTCCCGTTCGGCATGGACGTGGTCAAGTGACACCCGGTCGGCCGGGTCACAGAACCATGCCAAAGCAGTCTGGAGTGGACGAAGGGGAGAGGGTGTCGGGGTGTACTCGCTTGGTGTGAACCTGTCCCACGACCGGTCGGCGTGCCTGATCGGTCCGGGTGGGAGGGTCGTGGCGATCGCCGAGGAGCGCCTCGACCGGGTGAAGCACTCCTGCCCGCAGGATGCCTGGGGCCGATGGTTCACCTCGGTACCGACCCGCGGCGTGCAGTACTGCCTGGACGCCGAGGGCATCACGCTGGACGACCTGGACGCGATCGTGTTCACCAATGCGGTGGTACTCGATGGCACGGTGGTGCGAAATCTCACCGTGTCGGACTGTCAGGGGCAGTTGTCGTGGCCGCTGCGGGCCCGCTGGGAGGTGCTCGACCACCACCGGGCACACGCCTACAGCGCGTTCTTCCCCTCGCCGTTCGACGACGCGGCAGTGGTCGTGGTGGACAAGGGCGGCAGCGTGGTGACCGAGCACACCGACCGCCAGCTCGGCCGGTTCCCGGTGCTGGAACGCGCGTCGGTGTACCGGGCGTCCCGCGAGAAGGGGCTCGAACTGGTCACCGCGGTGTCCGACCGGCCGACCGCCCCGTTCCTGAACTGCAACTCGCTGGGCGCCCTGTACGAGGCGGCCACCCTGGCCGTGGGTTTCTCCCCGTTCGACGCCGGCAAGACCATGGGGCTGGCGCCGTACGGCGACCGCCGGCACGTCGAACGGATGTCTCGGCTGGTCGAGTTCACCGACGACGGGTGGTGGATCGACTGGCTGGCTCAGTCGGTCGGTCTCCAGATGGCGCCGGACCTGTGGACCGCGTGGTTCGGCCGGTCCGGCTGCTCGCCGGCCGCGCCGGGCGAGAACGACTCTGCCATCGCCCGGGCCGCGCAGGAGGTCACCGAACGGGCGATGTGCCACCTGACCCGGATGGCCCGCGAGCGCACCGGGCTGCCCGAGGTGTGCCTGGCCGGCGGCGTCGCGCTCAACAGCGTCGCGAACAGCCGGGTGCGGGTCGAGTCGGGGTTCGGTGACGTGTGGGTGCAGCCGGCGTCCAGCGACGACGGCACCGCACTGGGCGCCGCCCTGTACGGCTGGCACAGCGTGGCCGGGCAGTGGCCCGAGATCGAACACGGCACCCGACTGGGTCGGACCTACTCCGCGCACGAGGTGGCCACCGCGGTCGCGTTCGCGGTGGCTTCGGGGGCCAAGGCCCGGCCGGACGCCCCCGTGTGCGAGGTGGCCCGGCGGGTCGCCGAGGGGCGGGTGGTCGGCTGGTTCACCGGCCGGTCGGAGTTCGGCCCGCGGGCGCTGGGGGCCCGCAGCATCCTGGCCGATCCCCGGGCGGCGGACATGACGGACGTGCTGAACACCCGGGTCAAGCACCGGGAGGGCTTCCGTCCCTACGGGGCGAGCGTGCTTCTGGAGCGTTGCGCCGAGTGGTTCGACTGCGCCTACGACAGCCCGTACATGCTGTTCGTGGTGCCGGTCCGGCGGCACGCCCGGCCGCGGGTCCCGGCGGTGACGCATGTGGACGGTAGCTGTCGCGTCCAGACGCTCACCCCGGAGCGGGACGGCCTCTTCTACAGCCTGGTGTCGGAGTTCGCCCGACTCACCGGGGTGCCGATGGTGCTGAACACCTCCTTCAACACGAACACCGAACCGATCGTGGAGACGCCGGCGGACGCGGTGCGCACGTTCCTGGCCGCCGGCATGGACGACCTGTACCTGGAGGGCACCCTGCTGTCCCGGCCGGCGTCCCCACCCGAGCCGTCCGCCGGGAGGTACCCATGACCTCTGTGGGGCAGCTACACGACCTGATCGACCAGGCGATGGAGGCCGAGACCGCGACGTTCCTGGCCACGGTGCCCTACGCCAGTCACCTGACCGACCCGGCCGGCGAACTCGACGAGGAGTACTACCTGCGGCACCGGGTGGAGACGGTCAAGCGAATCCGGTTGACCAGCCGGATCGACGCGCTGGCGCTGGCCGGCATGGTGTCGGTGGACTACCCGTCCGCCTGCGCCTGGGGGAAGTACGCCGCCGAGGAGATGTCGCACGACCGGCTGTTCCTCACCGACCTGGCCGAACACGGCGTCACCACCACCGAGGTGGCCAGCGAACCACTGCTGCCGGCGACCGCGCGGATGGTGCACTACCTGGAGACCGAACTGGCCAACAGCGGGCCGCTGGCCGCGGTGGCGTACTCGCTGTACGTCGAGTGGCAGTCCGAGCGGTACTCGGTCCGCGCGGTGGAGAAGGCCCGGCAACGCTACTCCCCGCGGCACGTGCGGGGAGCCCACGAGCACGTGGGCATCGACGAGCGCGAGGACCACTACGGAATGCTGGTGACCCTCGCCCAGCGGCTGCTGGAGCCCTCCGCCCCGCCCGACCGGTTGCTGATCCTGCTGTCCATGGTGGGCGCCTACCTGCGGGACTACTTCCGGGAGCTGTACGCGTCCACGGTGGGCCGGCGGGATGCCGACCCGGTCACCCTGGCCCGGAACCGCACCGTGACCTGACCGTCCGCGCCGCCGCCCGCCACCGACCCACAGCGGTACCGACCCACAGCCGTACTGACCGACCAGGCCGACCGGGCGGCCCCGACAACGCCGACACCACACCTCAACGGGGGACACCATGCACAGCAGACTCCGGCCGGTGGCGATGGCCGCCGCCGTCCTGATCGCCGGGGCGGTGGCACAGCCGGACCCGGCCGCGGCCACGCCGACCGGCCGGTCCGGTCCGGCCGAGCGGGCCGCGGCACCGGCCGGCGGCCGGGGTACCGCGGCGCGGCCGTACACAGTGGACCTGTCCGGCCGGCGCGCCACCTTCGTCTCCGGACCGGCCACAGTGCCGGCCACAGTGCCGGCGCCGCTGGGGAGGGACGGGCGCCCGGTCCGGCTACCAGTCCGCCCGAGCCGGGGCCGCAAGGTTCG
>DASULA010000504.1:0-17855 GCA_036278435.1 Mycobacteriales bacterium
TACCGATGATCACAAGGAAACCGGAACATCACCGACGACGACCCGGGACCGTCGAACCCGGCTGTCCGTACTGGTCCGGCCTGGCCCTACCCGACTGGACGACGGGACCGCCGGGCCAAATGCCCCGCGCGGACGCGGTTCGACAGAATGCGCGGACATGGACCGACAGGTGGCGGAGTGAGGGTGGGTATGGGCAAGGGAACGTTCGCCGAGTTCCTGGCTGGGCTGGACGAAGCGGCGCTGGTCGATCTGCTGGGGGCCCGCCCGGACGTCCGGGTGGAACCGGTCCCGCGTGGGTTCACCCAACTCGCGCAGCGGCTGGGCGGTCCGGACTCACTCGTTGCCGCCATGCGGGGGCTCAACCGCGACACCGTGGTCGTCGGTCAGGCGATCGCCGCGCTGGGCGCGGCAGCCACCGAAACAACGGTGGCCCGCCTGCTCGGCGCGCCGGAACCCGACGTTCGCCGCGCGACCGACGACCTGTGCGGTCGGGGGCTGGCCTGGACGGACTCCGGCGCGCTGCGGTTGCCAGAGCGGTTGGCGGCACACTGGTCGGCCGAGATCGGCGGCGGCCGGCCGGCGGCCACCATCGCCCGCACGGTGCTGGTAGAGGACCTGCGGGCCACGGTCGAGGCGCTGGGCGTTGACGGGGCGGGGCTGCGCAAACCCGAGTTGGTCACCCGGCTGGTCGAGGTGCTGGCGGACGCCCGTGCGATGGCCGCGGTCGTGGCTGGGCTGCCGGGGCCGGCGCGCGAGCGGTTCGACCAGTTGCGGCACGGTCGCAGCAACTACTACTCCGGCTACGACGTACCTGGCGGGCCCGGCGGGCGGGCCAGAGCGACGGCCGATCGGGCGCTGGTCGCGGCCGGTCTGGCGTTGCGGGTCAACGGTCGCTGCGAGTTGCCCTGGGAGGCCTCGGTCGCGGCGTGGCTGGCCGAACGGAACCTGCTGCTGACCGGGCGGCCGGACATCCGCCACGTGGAGGTGGCCCCGGCGACGGTGCGCACGGCCGCGCAGGCGGCGATCCAGGAGTTGCTCGGTGCGGTGACCGCGCTGCTCGACCAGGCCGGTTCGACCCCGATCACTGCCCTGAAGAAGGGCGGGGTCGGGCCACGGGAGCGGTCCCGGCTGGCGGCGCGGCTCTCGGTACCCGCCGACGTCCTGCTGATGTGTGTCGACCTGGCGCACGCGGCCGGCCTGCTGGGGCGGGCGGATGCGGGCTACGCGCCCACCGAGGCATATCCGGCCTGGCGCGCCGCCGAGCCCGGCCACCGGTGGGCCACCCTGGTCACGGCCTGGTTCGGCCTGGACCACGCACCGACGTGTCGGGAGATCGCCGGAGACCGGGAACAGCCGCCGCCACTGCCGCTCGCGTCGGGCGCCGGGTCGATACGGCGTGCGGTGCTGCGGGCCGCGAGCGGCGGCCGGTCGGTGGGAACCGCCGGGGAGCACATCGACTGGTTCTTCCCGCTGCACGGCTACCCGGGCCCGGAGTGTGGGGAAAAGGTGGCCGCCGCGATCGGCGAGGGCACGATGTTGGGCGTGGTCGCCCTGGACGTGCTGACCGAGTACGGCGAGGCGCTGCTGGCGGTGGCCGGCACCGAGCCGGAGGATCCGGCCGGGGAGCTGGCCGGCCGGGTGGCCTCCTCGCTGCCGGCCGCGCCGGGTGCGGTCATCCTCCAGTCCGACCTGACCGCGGTGGTGTCCGGCCAGCCGGGCCCGGCGGTGTGGCGGCTGCTGGAGGCCGCCGCGGTGAGAGAGGCCCGGGGCACCGCGGCGGTGTGGCGGTTCACCCCGGCCAGTGTGCGGGCCGCCCTGGACGCCGGGTGGACGGCCGCGGAACTGCGGACCGAGCTGGCCGAGCTGGCCCGGCTGTCCGACCGCCCGGTCCCCCAGCCGCTGGAGTACCTGGTCACCGATGTTGCCCGGCGGCACGGACAGGTCCGGGTACGCGGAATGCGCTCGTGCGTGCTGGCCGACGAGGTGACGACCACCGAGATCCTGCACACCCGCTCGTTGAACCGGCTGCACCTGGCCAGGCTGGCGCCCACCGTGCTGTCCAGCCCCTACGAGTTGGACGAGGTCCTGGCCCGGCTGCGCGCGGCAGGGCTGTCGCCGGTCGCCGAGGACGCCCTGGGCGTGGTGATCGTGGAGACCCGCCGCGAACACCGGGCGCCGGGCGGCGCCCCGGCTGCGGTGCCCGCCACCCGCCCCGGGCGCCTGGGCGCGGCCGACCTGGCCGCCCGGCTGATGGCCGATCCGCGCGGTGAGGCAGCCGGTGCGGGCGACTCGCCCACGTTCGACCGGTTGGCGAGCCTCAACGACGACCTGGACGAGGCGGAGCTGGTGTTGCTGTCCGACGCGGTGGACAACCAGCACGACGTGCTGATCACCTACCGGGACCGCAACGGCAGCCTGACGGTGCGGGCGATCCGGCCCCAGCAGGTCTACGGCCGGTGGCTGGACTCGTGGTGCCACCTGCGCAACGGGCAGCGGGATTTCACCGTCGCCAACATCGAGGCGGTGGCGCCGGTCGGCTGACCGTCGGCGAGGCGTTCGCCGCGTCGAGGGCGACCCGGCCCAGCGGCCCGGGGGGTCAGGGCGAGTCGTGGTCGAGTTTACATGATAGTTTTTCGTATAAACGAGACCAACGAGAGGAACCCGATGCCCGATCAGGAACTCGACGTGCGCCCGCTGCGCAAGCCCGACAAGCACCCGGCCATCTTCCGAACCTACGACGCCCTTGCCGTCGGCGAGTCGTTCGTGCTGGTCAACAACCACGACCCGGTACACCTGCGCGAACAGTTCGACACCGACCACCCCGGCGGCTACGGCTGGGACTACCTCGCCACCGGACCGGACGCCTGGCGGATCCGGATCAGCAAGCACGCGTCGACCCCCCTGCCCCGCGTGGTCGGGGACACGACGACGGCCGGCGGCGACCCGGACGCGACCGGGGCGGTGTGGAAACTGCGGATGCGCCAGCGCGACCTGGACTCCAACATCATCCACCTGCCACCGGACACCGGCATCGACTCACACGCCGGACCCGACCTCGACGTGCTCCTGCTCGTCACGGCCGGCACCGGCCAGCTCAGCACCGAACTCGACACGGTCGAGCTGCACCCCGGAGCACTCGTGTGGCTGCCGCGCCGTTCGGTCCGGCGATTCACCGCGGGCCGGGACGGCCTGAGCTACCTCACCGTGCACCAGCGCCGCAGGTCACTCGTGCTGGACACCAGCCGGGCCGGATGAGGGCGCGCGGTCGCCCGCCGTTTGCCGGCACCGGCGCCGGGTAGTCATCCGTTCGGGCCGAACCCGACCCGGACGACGAAACCGGCTCGCCGGACAGGCGGGTGAACGCGGTCGTCGCCCGGCCGACCGTGCCCGCCGGAGAGGACCCGCGTCGACCCATGCCCGAACTGCCGGACGTCGAGGGCTTCCGCCGGGACCTGGCCGGCCGGCTGCCCGGCCGCCGGGTGCGTCACGTCGACGTACGCGACGCGGGCATCCTGCGCAACACCACGGCCGGCGCCCTGGGCGACCGCCTGACCGGCCACCGCTTCGGTGACCCACGCCGGCACGGCAAGTGGCTGATCCTGCCCACCGACGGGCCGACCCTGCTGGTCCACAGTGGCATGACCGGCCACCCCTACTACACCGCCCCGACCGTCCGGAACGGACAGCGGGACCGGCTCGTGATCGCACTGGACCGCGGCGAGTTCCGCTACTCCGATCAACGGAAGTTGCGAGGCATCTGGGTCGCCGACACCGAGGACGCGATCGCCGAGGTGATCGGCCCGCAGGGACCGGACGCGCTGACCGCGGACCTGCCCGCGTTCACCGCCGCCCTGCACGGCAGGCGCGGGCAACTCAAGCCGGCGCTGACCAACCAGACCGTCATCGCCGGTCTGGGCAACCTGCTCGCCGACGAGATCTGCTGGCAGGCGCGGCTGAATCCCAGCCGCCCGGTGCCGAAGCTTCGGCCCGAGGAGGTGCGGGAAGCGCACGCGGCGATGCGGCGGGTGCTGGCGACCGCGGTTCGCCACGGCCGGGTCCCAGATTTCCCCCGCTGGCTCACCGGAGTCCGCGCCGAGCCCGACCCGCACTGCCCGCGCTGCGGTACCGCCCTGCGACACCGGCGGGTCGGCGGCCGGACCACGGTGTGGTGCCCGCACTGCCAACCATCGTGAGGCTGGTCAGCCAGCCCCGCGACGACCGGCGGCGAGCGCGTCGATCAGCCGGTCGACGAACGCGGCCTGGGCCGGGTTCATCCTGACCCGTGCCTCGTCGGGTTCGAACCAGCCGGCCCGGTCGACCTCGGGGAACTCCGCCAGGGCGTCCGACCGCGGCGGCCAGCGCATCCGGAACGTGTTGCTGACCAGCGCGGTGACGTCCAGGTCGCCCTCGACGGCGAACGCGACCACCTGTTTGCCGCCGCCCTGCCGGACCGTGCCCAGCCCGATCACCTCGTCGGTGCCCGGCGCGATCGGGTGCCCGGTCTCCTCGGCGAACTCGCGCAGCGCGGCGGCCAGCGGTTCGCAGTCCTGGCCGTACTCCCCCTTCGGGATCGACCAGGCACCCAGGTCGCGCTTCGCCCAGTACGGCCCGCCGGGATGGACGAGCAGCACCTGCGGACCCCCGCCGCGCATCCGGTACAGCAGGATGCCGGCGCTGTGCTGTGGCACCGGTCGATGCTAGCGTCCGGCGCATGGCGGGCAGTGGTCCCCGGCCGGTCCGCTGGGGCATTCTCGGGGTGGGGCGCATCGCCGGTGACTTCGCCGACGCGCTGCGGGTGTTACCCGACGCCGAGCTGGTGGCGGTCGGGTCGCGGTCGCCGGAGCGGGCCGAGGAGTTCGGCCGGCGGTTCGGTGTGCCCCGCCGCCACGGCGGTTACCGGCGGCTCGCCGAGGACCCCGGAGTCGACGTGGTGTACGTGGCCACCCGGCATCCGTGGCACTGCCCGGCCACCCTGCTGTGCCTGTCGTCGGGCAAGCACGTGCTGTGTGAGAAACCGTTCGCGATGGACGCCGGCCAGGCCGCCCGGATGGTCGCCACCGCCCGCGAGCACGGGCTGTTCCTGATGGAGGCGATGTGGACGCGGTTCACCCCGGCGATGGCCGGGGTCCGCTCGCTGCTGGCCGACGGGGCGATCGGCGAACCGCGGTACCTCGGCGCCGACCTGGGCTGGCACTGGGCGGTGGACCCGGCCAGCCGCCTGTTCGACCCGCGCCTGGGTGGCGGCGCCTTACTGGACCTGGGCGTCTATCCGGTGTCGCTGGCCTCGATGGTCTTCGGCCCGCCGGCCACGGTGACCGCGGCGAGCACCTCGGCGTCGACCGGCGTCGACGCCCAGACCGCGGTGCTGCTCGGCCACGACGGGGGCGGGCTGGCCGTGCTGTCGTGTTCGTTACGGGCCGACACGCCGCTGAACGCGACGGTGGCCGGCAGCGAGGGGCGGGTCGAGATCCCGTTCTGGATCAACCCGACCGGGTTCACCGTGCACGCCCGCGACGCCGAACCGCGCCGGCAGGACTTCACCAACGCCGGCAACGGGATGGAACACGAGGCGGCCGAGGTGATCCGGTGCCTGCGCGCGGGTGAGCTGGAAAGCCCGACACTGCCGCTGGACGAGACCGTCGCGGTCATGCGGACACTCGACCGGGTCAGAACCCGGATCGGCCTGCGCTACCCGGAGGAAGCGTCCGGATCCAGCGAGCCAGCCGACCCGCCGCCCGCCCCGACCTGACCGATCTGGCTGATCTGGCTGATCTGGTCGTCACCGGCCCGCGCCGGACCGCTGGCACCGGCCCTGCGTCCGCTCCACCCGGGAATCGGCGGCACGGTGTGCCTCACCACGTTGGGGACGTTGTGGCGGTGGCTCGCCGAGCCCCGTTGCAGGATGGTCCTGGCACCGGCCCACCCCTCGGAGGACACCATGCCCGACGGCCAGACCACGAACGAGACGGCTCCTGAGTCCCCGGCGCCGGGCGCCGGGGACACCGACGACCCGCGCCGGGCGGAGAAGGACGCGTACCTCGACGCGATGATCGCCCGCCGCGGCTACGTGCTGCCGTACCACCGTGCCCTGGTCGAGAACGACCTGGACGTGATGAAGGCCATGGACGGGCTGGTGGACGCGGCGTACCTGCGGCCACGACGGCTCAGCGGGCGGGAGAAGGAACTCCTGTTCATCGTCAGCCTGACCGTGCTCCAGGCCGATCGCCGGCAGCTGGAGAGCCACATCGACAAGGCGCTGTCGCTCGGCGTGCCGGCGGCCGACATCCTGGAGGCCATCGAGATCGCCCTGCCGGAGGCCGGCGTGGTCGCCTTCCAGCACGGTGTCGAGGCGTGGCAGTCAGCCGTGGACAAGCACCGACAGGCCACCCGATGACCGCCGACCCACCCCGGGTGGCCGTGCTGGGCTGGGGGCGGATGGGCGGTGCGATCGGCCGTCGGCTGCTGGCGGCGGGCATGCCGGTGCCGATGTTCGACCCGTCGCCGGTGGCCTGCCAGGACGCCCGGGAGCGGGGCGCCTCGGTGGCCGGGAGCCCGGCCGAGGCCTGCTCGGGTGCCGACATCGTGGTGACCCTGCTGCCCGGGGCGCCGGCCGTGCGGGAGGCCGCGGACGGCCCCTCCGGTGTGATCGCCGGGTTGGCGTCCGGTGCGCTATGGATGGAGATGTCCAGCTCGCTGCCCGCGGTCACCAGCGGGGTCGCCCACGCGGTGGAGGCCGCCGGGGCACGGTTCCTCGACGCCCCGGTGACCGGCGGGGTGGCCAGGGCGGTGACCGGGGAGCTGACCGTGATCGCCGCCGGCAGCGACGACGCGCTGGCCGCCGCGCGGCCGGTACTGCGGCTGGTGGCCGCGCACGTGTTCCACGTCGGACCCGAACCCGGGATGGGCGACCTGGTCAAGACCGTGAACAACCTGCTGTCCGCGGCCAACCTGGTGATCGCCGCCGAGGGCCTGGCCATCGCCCGGCGCGGCGGGGTGGACCTGCCGGTGCTGCTGGACGTGCTGAACGCGGGCACCGGACAGTCCAACGCCACCCGGTGGAAGATCCCGCACTACGTAATGCCCGAGACGTTCGACTCCGGGTTCACCATCGCCCAGTACGTCAAGGACCTCGACATCGCGCTGAGGGTCGCCCGGGACGGCGGCCTGCATGTGCCGATGTCGCACGCCGCACGGGACCTGTGGCGGTCCATGGCCGAGGCGGGCCTGGGCGAACGCGACCACACCGAGGCGGTACGGGTCGTCATGGAGCGAGCCGCGCCGACCCCGCCCGCCGACTCCCCGCCCGGTCCGGACGCCGTGCCGGAGGTGGGCTGAGGCCCACCGGTCCCCGCCGGCCCCGGACTGGCCAACGGCCCTGACCCCAGTCGGAGCGCATGCCCAGGACTCCGAAGGCCCCGGCGATCGAACCGGCGGACCCGGCTGGACGTGTCTGCCGACGTGAGGTGTACACCGCACCGGGACCGTGGCCTGGCAACCGGCCCGGTCCGCGCGTCGGCGGTGTGCCCCGGCGGGTGGACGAGTCGCGATGGCGCGCTCCCCCGGGGTGGTTGCCGTGGACGGCCCGTCCTGGCCTGGTCACTGGCCGAGTCATGATCGAAGCGGGCGTGGGACGGGGCGACCGTCCCCCCGCGAAGGGCAGCGGCAACACCGCACCGACGCCCTCACCCGGCCGCCCCCGGCCGGGGTCCCGTCCCGGCTGGGGTGTGGACTCACTCGCATAGGGAGGGCGCATGTACGTCCTGGTCGTCGTCGGACTCCTGGCCGGGGTCATCACGAGCATCTCCCCGTGCGTCCTACCGGTTCTGCCGGTGGTGCTGACCGCGTCGGCGACCCGTTCCGGCGACCGCGAGCGCCCGGCCAGCGGGTCGACCGGTACCCGGGCACCGGCCGGCCGGACGTCCTCCACCCGGGTGGCTCCGGCCACCGCGGGTCGCAACCGGTGGCGGCCCTACGGCGTGGTCGCCGGGCTGGTGGTCAGTTTCAGCGCGTCCACCCTGTTCGGGTCGCTGGTGCTCAGTGCCCTGCACCTGCCTCAGGACCTGCTCCGCGACGCCGGTATCGCCGTGCTGGTCGTGATCGGGCTCAGCCTGGTGGTGCCCCGGTTCGGCGAGCTGCTGGAGCGGCCGTTCGCCCGGCTGCCCCGACGGACGGTCAACCCGGACGGCAACGGGTTCGGGCTCGGGCTCGGCCTGGGCCTGCTGTACGTGCCGTGCGCCGGCCCCGTGCTGGCGGCCATCGCGGTTGTCGGCGCCACCCACCACATCGGCTTCCGGTCGGTCGTGCTGACCGGGGCGTTCGGTGTCGGGGTCGGCCTGCCGCTGCTGGCCCTGGCGCTCGCCGGCGACGCGGTGGCGCGCCGGACCGGCATCCTGCGCCGCCGCGCCCGGTCGTTCCGGCTCACCGGCGGCATCGCCATGATCCTGGTGGCCGCCGCGGTCGGGCTGAACCTGACCGACGGCCTCCAGCGGAACGTGCCCGGTTACACCAGCGCCCTACAGAAGTCGGTGGAGCAGAACAGCACGGCGACCGGCCAACTCCACCGCCTCACCACGTCCGGGCACTCCGGACCCGGTGCGAACACCGACAGCGGTAGCGGCGCCGGCGCCGGCTCGGCATCCGGTGGCGAGGGAACCTGCACCGAAGGCGGGCAGACCCTGGAGAACTGCGGTCCGGCGCCGGAACTGACCGGCATCACCGGCTGGCTGAACACACCCGGGAACCAGCCGCTGAGCCTGGCCGGGCTGCGCGGCAAAGTCGTGCTGATCGACTTCTGGACCTACTCGTGCATCAACTGCCAGCGCACCCTGCCGCACGTCGAGGCCTGGTACCGCGACTACCACAAGGACGGGTTCGACGTCATCGGTGTGCACACCCCGGAGTTCGCGTTCGAACACGTCCGGGCGAACGTGCGGTCCCGGGCCGGTGCGCTGGGTGTGAAGTACCCGGTGGCCATCGACAACAACTACGCCACCTGGAACGCCTACAGCAACCAGTACTGGCCGGCCGAGTACCTGGTCGACTCCACCGGGGTGATCCGGCACGTCTCCTTCGGAGAGGGCGACTACGACGGCACCGAGACCCAGATCCGGCAACTGCTGGCCGACGCGCACCCGAACGTCACGCTGAGCCGGCCGTCCGGCGTGGCCGACACCACGCCGACCGAGCAGCAGACCGCCGAGACCTACCTGGGCTACAAGTACCCCCAGCGGGTCACCGGCGACAAGCCCACCCACGACCGGGCCGCGGCCTACCGGTTCCCGGCGTCGCTCACCCCGGACACCTTCGCGCTGTCGGGGACCTGGACCGACCGGTCCGAGGCGGCCACCGCCGGAGCCGGTGCGAAGCTGGAACTGAGCTTCCAGGCCAGGGACGTGTACCTGGTCCTGGGCGGTACCGGCACGGTCACCGTCCGGGTCAACGGGACCACCACCTCGGTGCTGCATGTGACCGGGGTACCCAGGCTGTACACGCTCGCGCACACCGCGACCGCGCGGCGCGGCCTGCTCACCCTGGACGTGACCCCCGGCGTCGCGGCCTACGACTTCACGTTCGGCTGACCGGGCATCCGGCCGTCCGGACCGCGGTCAGGATTCCGGAACCGCCATCTCGCCGAGGGCCGACCAGCCGTCCTGGGGCACCGTCACGTTGATGATCCGCGGCGTCTCGGCCAGGTGCGGGGGCAGGTCCCCGCGGGCCGCGGCGAAGTGGTCGGAGCCCACGTGCGCCGCCCCGGCGGCGTCGTCGCGGAACGCCTCGACCAGCACGTACTCGGTCGGGTCCTCCACGCCACGGGACCAGTCGAACCACAGGCACCCCGGTTCGGCCCGGGTCGCCGCGGTGAAGTCCGCGACGATGGCCGGCCACCGGTCGGCGTCCTCGGGTCGGACCCGGAACCTGACAGTGATGAAGATCATGTGGCCTCCTGCTGCGGGTCGACGCGTTGGGCGTCGATCATGCTAGTGCGGTATATCCATTCCACCGGGGATGGAATACCCCATCTCGCCGGTCCGGTCCGGGCGCGTCGCACTGGCCGGTGCTCGCTCATCTACTATCCGAGCGGTCGCTCGGGATGGATGCTGGCGGCGGGTGGCCGCGTGCCGTGGGGCCGGACAGGGATGCCGGGGATGTATGTCTGACGACGATCCATACAAGGCTGTCGGGGTCGACTACGACCTGCTCGACGCGCTCAAGCGCGCCGCCATGGTGGCCGCCCGCTCCACCTCGCCGGCCCTGGACCGGCACGGTGGCCGTGCGTTGGAACGGTCCCGAGGCGAGCCGGCGTTCGTCTTCGAGCTGGGCGGACTGACCCTGGCGTTCGTGCAGGAGTGCCTGGGCACCAAGTCGGTGATCGCCCGGAAGTTCGCCGAACTCACCGGTGAGAACCGGTTCGCCGACGTGGCCTACGACGCGGTCGCCGCGATCGCCAACGACCTGGTCGCGGTCGGCGCCCTCCCGCTGGTCATCAACGCCTACTTCGCCACCGGCTCGCCCCGGTGGCTACAGGACTCCGACCGGGGCCGTGAACTGGTCGAGGGCTGGCGGCGCGGCTGCGAGACGGCCGGCGCGGCGTGGGGCGGCGGGGAGTCCCCCACGCTGGTCGGGCTGGTCTCGCCGGAGGACGTCGAACTGGCCGGCAGCGGCGTCGGCATGGTCCCGGCCGGGCGGCGCCCGCTGCTCGGCGACCAGGTGGCGCCCGGCGCTGAGATCGTGCTGGTCGCCAGCAGCGGCATCCACACCAACGGGCTCACGCTGGCGGTCGAGGCGGCCGGCCGGCTGCCCGGCGGTTTGGCCGAGCCGCTGCCCGGCGGCGAGTCGTTCGGCTCGGCCCTGCTCCGACCGTCGCTCATCTACGTGCCGTTGCTGGCCGACCTGATCGCCGCCGACCTGCCGATCGGCTACGTCAGCCACGTGACCGGACACGGCTTCCGCAAGCTGATGCGGGCCGACCGCCGCCTCACCTACCACCTCACCGACCTCCCGCCGGTCCCCGAGGTGCTCGCGTTCGTCACCGACGTGCTGGACCTCGACCCGCGCCGCGCGTACGGGACGTTCAACATGGGTGCCGGCCTGGCGCTGCTGGTCGGCGAGGGCGCCGGTGGTTCGGTGGTCGACCGGGCCGCCGCCTGCGGGTTCGACGCCATCGTCGCCGGCACCGTGCTGGACGGCCCGCGCCGCGTGGTGGTCGAGCCGTTGGATTTGGTCTTCGAGGACGACGAACTCCGGCTGCGCTGACCCGACGCCGGCCGGACCGGCCGGCCGGACGCATTCGGGTATCGTCTCGGCGGAACCACCGGCCAGCCACCCGCCCGAACAGAACGGAACCACGGCCATCAACGCCCCGGACCGCCCCGACATCTCACCGCGACCGGCGCCAGCCCCGGCCGACCCACCCGGCAGAGTGCGGCTCGGGCGCGGGGAGCCGGTGTCGGGCCGGATCCGGGTACCCGGCAGCAAGAGTCAGACCAACCGGGCGTTCATCCTTTCCGCGCTGGCGTCCGGGCGGTCGACGGTGACCGGCGCGCTGGTCGCCGACGACGCGCGGCACATGGTCGAGGGCCTGCGGACGATGGGGGTGTCCGTCGCCCCAATCGGCGCCGACGGCACGGCCTGGCAGGTCGACGGGTGCGGTGGCGCCTTCCCCGACCTGGGCGAGCGCACCGTCGACGCCGGACTGTCCGGAACCGTGCTGCGGTTCCTGGCCGCCGCGGCCACCCTGTCGCCCGGCACCACCACCATCACCGGCCGGCCGCCGTTGCTGGTCAGGCCGGTCGGTGACCTGCTGGACGCCCTGCGCTGCATCGGCGCCCGGGTGGCCGGTGCCGGCCCGGCCGGCGGGAACCCGCCGGTCACGGTGCGGCCGGGCCGGCCCGGCGGCGGCGCGGTGTCGGTGGACGCCACCAGGTCCAGCCAGTTCGCCTCGGCGCTGCTGCTGGTGGCTCCGCTGCTGGCCGACGGGCTGGACCTGCGCGTCGTCGGGCTCGGCGCGTCCGGTTACGTCGACCTGACCGTGGAGATGATCCGGCGCCGTGGCGCGGTGGTGGACACCGCCGGCCCGCGGATCAGGGTCGCCGGCGGCTGTGACTACGCTGCCGTGGACGAGCAGGTCGCCGGTGACGCCAGCTCGGCCAGCCACCTACTGGCCCTGGCCGCGGCCACCGGGGGCAGCGTCTGCGTGCCGAACCTCGCCGGTGCGTCGCTGCAACCGGACCTGAGCGTGCTCGACACGTTCGCCGGGTTCGGCTGCGCGGTCGAGCGGGGTGCCGACGGCGGCATCCAGGTCACCGGCCCGGACCGGCTCACCCCGGTCGACGTGGACCTGTCCGCCATCCCCGACCAGTTGCCCAACGTCGCCGTGCTGGCCGCGCTGGCACCCGGGCGCTCGGTCATCCGTGGCGTGGGCATCACCCGATTCCACGAGACCGACCGGATCAGCGCGCTCGAACGCGAGCTGGCCAAGGTCGGCGTGCCGATGACCAGCGACGGCGGCGACGTGGTGGTCAACGGCGGAGCGGCCCGGCCCGGGGCGAGCCTGCAGACCCATGACGACCACCGGCTGGGCATGGCGTTCGCGTCGCTCGGCCTGGCCGTCGGCGACACCGTGGTGGACGACGCCGGCTGCGTCGCCAAGACCTACCCGACCTTCTGGTCGGACGTGCGACGCCTCGGCGGCAAGGTCAGCCACCTCCCCTGACCCGCTGACCCCGAACCCCGCCGGCGCGCCCCAGCCCGCCCCACTGTGAGGTTTTCTCGCGAAAACGTCACAGGTAACCGGTTACGAGCCGAGGTTTTCTTGCGAAAACCTCAGGTGGGTTCAGGCGGAGTCGCGGACGACGAGGTCGACCGGCAGCACGGTGGAACTGGCTGGTTCGTCGTTCATCGCGGCCAGCAGCAGCCGCACCATCTCCTGGCCGATCCGCAACACCGGCTGGTGGACGGTGGTGAGTGGGGGGTCGGTGTACGGCGCGGAGTCGCTGTCGTCGAACCCGACCACCGCCACGTCGTCGGGCACCCGCCGCCCGGCCCGGCGCAACGCCGCCAACGCACCCTCGGCCATCAGGTCCGAGGCGACGAAGACGCCGTCCAGGTCCGGGACGTCGGCCAGCAGCGAGGCCATCGCCGCGGCGCCACTGGCCCGGGTGAAGTCACCCACCGCCACCAGGGAGCGGCGGTATCGGCGGCCCAGCGCCGTACGGTAGCCGGCCAACCGGTCGATCCCGGCGCACATGTCCTGCGGCCCGGCGATGGTGCCGATCGTGACCCGCCCCCGCGTGGCCAGATGCCGGGTGGCGGTGATCGCGCCCTGCCGGCTGTCCACGTCCACGTAGGGCAGGTCGTGCTCCCCATCGTGCGGCCGGCCGTTGAGCACCGCCGGGATGCCGCGGCTGACCAGTGCGCGCGGCAGCGGGTCGCCGCTGTGCAGGGAGACCAGCAGCACGCCGTCCACGTGACCGGCGGCCACGTAGCGCTCCAGCCGGGCGTGGTCGGCCTCGCTCTGCACCATGACCAGCACGAGTTGCATGGACGCCCCGGTCAGCCGCTGGCTCACCCCTCGCACGATGCCGGCGAAGAACGGGTCGGTGAACACCCGCGTGTCCGGTTCGGGGAACACCAGCGCCACCGACCCGGTGCGTTGGGTCACCAGCGTCCGGGCCGCCGGGTTGGGCAGGTAGCCCAGCCGCTCGATCACCCGGTTCACCCGGTCCCGCACCGCCTCGCTGACGTACGGCTCCCCGTTGACCACCCTGGACACGGTGGACCGGGACACCCGCGCGCTGGCGGCGACCTGCTCCAGCGTCGGCCGGCCGTTGCGCGCCACCCCGTCGCCCACTTTCACCCCCCGGGCTCGTCCTCGTCCGGCGGTGCCGCCGAAACCCCCCCGGCGCCGATGACGTCCCGGTACCAGCGGGCACTGTCCTTCGGCGTCCTTCGCTGGGAACCGTAGTCGACGTGCACCAACCCGAAGCGCTGACGGTAGCCCTCGGCCCACTCGAAGTTGTCCAGCAGTGACCAGACGAAGAACCCGCGCAGGTCGACGCCGCGTTCGATCGCCTGATGTGCGGCGCGCAGGTGGGCGTCGAGGAACCGGATCCGCTGGCGGTCGCGGACCTGCCCGTCCGGGCCGGGATCGTCGTCGAAGGCGGCGCCGTTCTCGGTGACCAGCAGCGGCACGGCCGGGTACTCCTGGTGCAGCCGCAGCAGGATGGCCAGCAGGCCGGCCGGCTCGATACCCCAGCCCATCGTGGTCACCGGCAGGCCGGGCTCGACCCATCGGGCCGTCTCGCAGCCGGGGTAGGTGCTCGGGCCGCCGTGCGCCTGGCCGGAGTCCTGGATGACCGCGGGGTGGTAGTAGTTGACGCCGAGGGCGTCCACCGGGCCACCGATCACACCCAGGTCGCCGTCGCGCAGGAATCCCCAGTCGGTGAACGGGCGTGCGTGCTCGACCACGTCGACCGGGTACTGCCCGCGCAGGATCGGGTCGAGGAAGAGCCGGTTGGCCAGGCCGTCGACCCGGCGCGCCATCGGGCCGTCACGGTCCGGCTCGGCCGGCCGCACCGGCGACAGGTTGAGCGAGATCGACACCCGCACCCCGGGGTTCGCGGCGCGCAGCGCCTGGGCCGCCAGGCCGTGCCCGAGCAGCAGGTGGTGGGCCGCGGCGAACGCGCCAGCCGGCCGGGTGAGGCCCGGCGCGTGTATCCCCGAGGCGTAGCCCAGGAACGCCGCGCACCACGGCTCGTTCACCGTGGTCCACAACCGCACCCGGTCGCCGAGCGCGCCGTGCACGGTGGCGGCGTACTCGGCGAACCGCTCGGCGGTCTCGCGGTTCTCCCAGCCCCCGTCGTCCTGGAGCGGCTGCGGCAGGTCCCAGTGGTACAGGGTGACGACGGGTTCGATGCCGTGGGCGAGCAGCCGGTCGACCAGCCCGCGGTAGAAGTCCAGGCCGCGCTGGTTGGTCGGGCCGCGCCCGTCGGGCCGGACCCGCGGCCAGCACACCGACAGCCGGTACGCGCGCAGCCCCAGCTCGGACATCAGCCGTACGTCCTCGGCGTACCGGTGGTAGTGGTCGGCGGCGACGTCACCGGTGTCGCCGTTCTTCACCTTTCCCGGCATCCGGCAGAATGTGTCCCAGATGGATTGTCCCCGACCGTCCTCGGCCACGGCACCCTCGATCTGGTACGCCGACGTGGCGGCACCCCACAGGAAGTCCGACGGAAAACCGAGTGTCGTCATCCGTTTCTCCCGTTCCTTCGGGTGAGGGCCCGACCCTCACGTCTTTACCGCGCCGGTGGCCAGGCCGGAACGCCAGTACCGCTGCAACGACAGGAACGCCACGACCAGCGGGACGATCGATACGAACGAGCCGGTGATCGACAGGGTCTGAAGCGCGGAGTCGTGCGAGGCGGTGCTGTTCCACGCCCACAGGCCGAGCGTGACCGGGTACAGCCGCTGGTCGGACAACATGATCAGGGGCAGGAAGAAGTTGTTCCAGACGGCCACGAACTGGAACAGGAAGATCGTCACCAGGGCCGGCGACATCAACCGCGCCACCACGGTGAAGAAGATCCGGTACTCCCCCGCGCCGTCGATCCGGGCCGCCTCCACCAGGTCGGCCGGGACCGACGCGGCCACATAGATCCGGGACAGGTACACGCCGAACGGGCTGACCACGCTGGGCAGGAACACCGCCCAGAACGTGTTGGTGAGCCCGAACCTGGCGAAGAGCAGGAACAGCGGCAGCGCCAGCGCGGTGGCCGGCACCAGCACGCCGCCCAGGATCACCGAGAACACCGCCTCCCGGCCGCGGAACTCCCACATGGACAGCGCGTATCCGGCCATGGCGGCCAGCAGCGTGCCGAACACCGCGCCGGCTCCGGCGTAGAGCAGGCTGTTGACCACCCAGCGCAGGTAGACCCCGCCGTCCCGGGCGAACAGCGCCCGCAGGTTGGTCAGCAGGTCGAGGTGGCCGAACCACAGCCCAGGCGTGCTGGCCAGCTCGCCGGTGCTCTTGGTCGCCGCGACGAACAGCCAGTACACCGGCAGCAGGAAGTACCCGGCCATCGCGACCAGGAAGACCAGCGCGGTGCCGGTGACCGCCCGGCTGCTCATGTCCGTCCTCGCTTCGCTCCGGACGGCCATGAGGCACATACGCACTGCGCAACCTGACTCACTCGCCGAGGCTCGCTCATGACCCGAACCTGCGCTGGGCGAACCGCAGGAAGCCGAAGGACAGCACGCAGGTGACCGCCGCGAGGGCCACCGACATGGCCGCGGCGGCGTTGTAGTTGTTACCCGCCGCGGTGGAGTACGCGGCCAGGTTGGGGGTGTAGGTGCTGCTGATGTTGGCCGTCACCGACCGGAACACCTCGGGTTCGGTGAACAGTTGCAGGCAGCCGATAATGCTGAACACCGCGGTGAGCACGATCGCCGGGCGCAGCAGCGGGACCTTGATCCGCCAGGCGACGGCCAGACCGCCGGCGCCGTCGATGGCCGCCGCCTCGTAGACCTCCGGCGGTACCGCCTGGAGCGCCGCGTACATGATGAGCATGTTGTAGCCGGCGTAGGCCCACAGCCCGACGTTGGCGATGGACCACAGCACCAGCCGGGGGCTCAGAAAGTCGGTGTGCACGCCCAGGTCGGACAGCGGCGAGAGGTTCGGCGCGTACAGCGAGCCCCACATGATCGCGGCGATGACACCCGGCACCGCGTAGGGCACGAAGAACGAGAGACGGAAGAACCGTCTGAACCGGACGATCTTGGAGTCCAGCAGCAGGGCCAGGGTCAGCGACACCGCGATCATCACCGGGATCTGGACCACGCCGAACACCACGACCCTGACCACGCTGGCCCGGAAGGCCCGGTCCGACAGCAGGGCGGAGTACTGGGACACCCCGGCGAAGACCTGGTGCGTGGTGCCGAAGACCCCGCCGACCCGCCGGACCCGGAGCAGGCTCTGGTACACCGCATACCCGACCGGCAGCAGGTAGAACACCGCGTAGCCGATCGCGAACGGGGCGAGGAATCCCATCCACGCACGGCCACGGCGTCGCGACCGCCGGCGGGCACCGCCGCGGGGGGCCGACGCGGACCGGTCCGCGCGACGGCTCCCCGCGGCTGGACGGTCCGGTGCCCGGACGGTCGCGGTGTGGCTCACGGTGTCCACCGGACACCCCCCTTCTCGCGCCGTGGGCCGGGCGTGCCGGCGGTGCCGCCGCCCAAGGTGCCCGCCGGCACGCCCGAGCCTCAGCCCGTCGTGGCCGTGATCCCCTTGGCCTTCAGGGCGTCCACGGTCTTCGCCTGCGCGTCGACGATCGCACCGTGCAGGGTGCCGCTGCCGCCCACGGCCGCGGCGAACCCGTCATTGATGAACGTGTCCGTGTCGGTCATGTCCGGGCCCCACTGGAAACTGGGGTCCACCTGGGCCGCGGCCTTGGCGAAGACGTCGAAGATCCGCTGGCCGCCGTAGAACGGCACGCCCTGGCCGAGCACCGGCAGCTTCAGGCCCTGCACGGAGGCCGGGTAGCTGCCGCCGAGCTGGTTGAGCATTCCGACCGCCTGCGGGTCGCTGCCCAGCCAGGCGATGAACTTGGCCGCCTCGGCGGGGTGCTTGCTGCCGGCGAAGACGACGTTTGACGAGCCGCCCCAGTTCCCGGCCGCCGGGTGAGCCGGATCCCACTGCGGCAGCGGGGCCACCGCCCATTTGCCCGCGGTCGACTTGGCGTTGTCGCGGATCAGGCTGTAGCCCCAGGCGGCGCCGATCTCGGTGACGATCTGCCCGGAGTCCCATGCCTTGTACAGTGCGGGCGAGAACGACGCGATGTTGGTCGTGACCAGCTTCT
>DASULA010000505.1:0-28723 GCA_036278435.1 Mycobacteriales bacterium
CGCGGCGATCTGCCGGCGGCTGGCCGCGGCCGGAGTCCGGGTGGCAGTGGCCGACCTGGACGTCGACGGCGGCACGGCGGTTGCCGACGAGGTGGGCGGCCTGTTCGTGCCCACCGACGTGACCGAACGCGCCCAACTCGACCGCGCCGTCGCCGCGGCGGTGGAACGCTTCGGGCGCCTTGACCTGGCCGCGCTCAACGCCGGGGTGTCCTCGGCGGCCCGCTCGGGCCTGGACCCGTTCGACGAGCGCTGGTACCGCCGGATCGTGGGGATCAACCTGGACGGCGTGGTGTTCGGCGTGGCCGCGGTGCTGCCGGCGTTGCGCCGCTGCGGCGGTGGCAGCATCGTGGCCACCGCATCACTGGCCGGGCTGGTGCCGATGCCCGCCGACGCGTTCTACACGATGACCAAGACCGCGGTGGTCGGCCTGGTGCGTGCCCTGGCCGAACCACTGGCCGCATACCAGGTCCGGATCAACGCCCTTTGCCCCGGTTTCGCCGACACGCCGCTGGTCGCCGGGGCAAAGGAGCTGTTCGTCCGGGCGAACTTCCCGCTGCTCGACGCCGACGACGTGGCCGCGGCGTTCCAGACCGTGGCCGACGACCCCGGCAGCGGGCAGGCGTGGTTCGTCCAACCCGGCCGGGAACCGGCACCCTACCGGTTCCACGGCGTGCCCGGACCGCTCGTGGACGGCGCTTCGGCCCCCCGGCCGCCCTCGCGCATCGGCGGGCCGGACACGTGAGTCAACCGTCGGCGCAGCGGAGCAGGGGGCGGGTATGAAGGCGTGGCGGGTGCACGAGCTGGGTGAACCCGAGCGGGTGCTCCGGTTCGACGAGGTGCCCGATCCCCAACCGGCACCGGGCAGCGTGCTGGTGCGGGTACGCGCGGTGGCGCTGAACTTCCCCGACGTGTTGCTGTGCCAGGGCCGCTACCAGGACAAGCCACCGCTGCCGTTCACCCCGGGTCTGGAGGTGTGCGGCGAGGTGGTGGCCACCGGCGCCGGCAGCACCTGGGCGCCAGGCGCGTCGGTGTACGGGGCACCGGGCCTGCCCGGCGGCGGGCTCGCCGAGTACGTCCTGCTACCCGAGGCGGAGACCTACCCGGTGCCCGACGGCATGCCCGACACGCAGGCCGCGGGCCTGTACATCACCTACCAGACCGCCTACGTCGGGTTACACCGGCGGGCCGCGTTGAAGTCCGGGGAGACGCTGCTGGTGCACGCCGGAGCCGGCGGGGTGGGCTCGGCCGCGATCCAGGTCGGCCGAGCCGCCGGAGCCCGGGTGATCGCCACCGCCGGCGGGCCGGCGAAGACGGCCCGATGCCTGCAACTGGGCGCGCACGAAGCGGTCGACTACAACGACCAGGACGTGGTCACCCGAATCCGGGAACTCACCTCCGGACGCGGCGCGGACGTGGTCTTCGACCCGGTCGGCGGCGACGTGTTCGACGCGTCCCGGCGGTGCGTCGCCTTCGAAGGACGGCTGCTGGTCATCGGGTTCGCCGGCGGGCGGATCCCACAGGTGGCGGCCGGTCACGTACTGGTGAAGAACTACAGCGTGGTCGGCGTGCACTGGGGGCTGTACCGCAGACACGACCCCGACTACGTCCGCAGCGTCCACGACGCGCTGGCCCGGCTGTACGCCCAGGGCGCGATCGAACCGCTGGTCGGACTGGAACTACCGCTGGACCGGGCACCGGAGGCGCTGCGGGCCCTGGCCGACCGGGCCACCGTCGGCAAGGTCGTGCTGCGCCCTCAGCCGGCCCCCACCGCCCGGTGACCCCAGGTGCCCGGCGGCCCCCGGCGGCGCTGGCGGCCAGGTGGGCGCGCTCACCTGGCCGACCGGCGCGTTCCGTCGGACCCGGCCACCCCCATCCGGCAGGATTCCGCTCATGACCTCTACCGCACCGTACGGCGCCTGGACGTCTCCGATCACCGCCGCGGATGTCGCGCGTAGCGGGGTACGGCTCAGATTCCCCCGACTCGTCGGCGAGGGCGGCCAGCAGGTGTGGTGGCTCGAAGGCCGCCCGGAGCAGGGCGGCCGGCAGGCCGTGGTGCGCCAGCTCGCCGACGGATCGGTGCACGACGTGCTGCCCGCGCCGTGGAACGCCCGCACCCGGGTGCACGAGTACGGCGGCCAGTCGTTCCTGGCGGTGCCGCACGGCCGGTCCGGTGAGCACGCGCTGGTGTTCACCGAGTTCACCGACCAGCGGCTGTACCGGCTGGACCCGGATTCGGCCGAACCCGTGCCACTCACCCCGGCCCCGCGGCAACCGGCCGGGCTGCGCTACGCCGATCCGGTGGCCGACCCGTCCGGCCGGTCGGTGTGGTGCGTGCGCGAGTCACACGAGTCGGACGGCATGGTCCGCCGGCACCTGGTCACCGTGCCGCTGGACGGATCCGGTGAGGTCACCGAGGTGGTGTCCGGCAGCGACTTCCTGGCCTGGCCGCGCCCCTCGGCGGACGGGCGGCTGCTCGCCTGGGTCGCCTGGGACCACCCGCGGATGCCCTGGGACGGCACCGAGCTGCGGGTCGGACAGATCGGCCCGGAGGGCACCGTGGACCGGTGGCGCACCCTGCTGGGCGGCCCGACCGAGTCGGTGCTCCAACCGGAGTGGGCCCGAACCGACACGTTGTACGCCGCCTCGGACCGCTCCGGCTGGTGGAACCTGTACCGGATCGGCCTGGCCGGCGGGGAACCCGAGCCGCTCTGCCCGCGCCCGGAGGAGTTCGGCTCCCCGCTGTGGCAGCTGGGCTTCGCCAGCTACGCGGTGCTCGACGACGGCCGGTTGGCCGTACTGCACGGCGTGGGCGGGCATGCGCTGGGCCTGCTCGACCCGTCCACCGGTGCGTTGAACGACCTGGACCTGCCCTACACCAACTGGGGTGCGACGCTGGACACCCGGGGCGCCGCCGCGGTCGCCATCGCCGCCAGCCCGGTACGCGCGCCGGAGGTGCTCCGGATCGACCTGGCCACCGGGGCGGCCAGCACGGTGCGCTCATCGATGCCCGACACCCCCGACCCGGCCTACCTGTCGCTGCCCAGCTCCCAGCGGCTGCCCGGCCCGGACGGGCGGGACGTGCACGCCCACGTGTACCCGCCGACCAACCCCGACCTGCGCGGCCCGGCGGGGGAGTCACCGCCCTACCTGGTGTTCGTGCACGGCGGGCCGACCGCGAACGCCGGGGTGGCCCTGGACCTGGAGAAGGCGTACTTCACCAGCCGGGGCATCGGGGTCATCGACGTCAACTACGGCGGGTCCAGCGGCTACGGTCGGGCCTACCGGGAACGGCTGCGCGAGCAGTGGGGCATCGTTGACGTGCAGGACTCGGTGGCCGCGGTACGCGCCCTGGTCGAACGGGGCGACGCCGACGGCGCCCGGCTGGCGATCCGGGGCGGCAGCGCCGGCGGGTGGACCGTGCTGGCCGCGCTCACCGGCACCGACGCGTTCGGCGCGGGCACGTCCTACTACGGGGTGGCCGAGTTGGTGCGGTTCGCCGAGGACACGCACGACTTCGAGTCCCGCTACCTGGACGGGCTGATCGGCCCGCTACCCCAGTGCCGGGACCGGTACGTGGCACGGGCACCGCTGTCCCATGTCGACGAGTTGTCCTGCCCGGTGCTGCTGCTCCAGGGTGCCGAGGACCAGGTGGTGCCACCGTCCCAGGCGGAGATGTTCCGCGACGCCCTGGCTCGGAAGGGCATCCGGCACGCCTACCTGCTCTTCGACGGCGAGCAGCACGGTTTCCGCAGGGCCGAGACACAGATCACCTGCCTGCACGCCGAACTGTCCTTCTACGGGCAGGTCTTCGGCTTCGACCCGCCCGGCGTGCCGCGGCTGGAACTGACCACCGGGCGACGACCGGGCTGAGATCGGGCCGTTACAGCAGCGGACCGGGCAGCCGCAGCCCGGTCCGCTTTCTGCGCAGCCACACCTGGCGGCTCCCGTCTGGGTGCACCCGGACCCGGGTCAGTTCCCACCCGCCGTACTCGGCGTGCAGGGTCAACTGGACCGCCGCACTGGACTGGTCCGTGCCTGGCGGGATCCGCACCGGGGCGTACTCGTAGTCCTGCTGTACCCGAGCCATGCCGGGCATTGTGCCCCGTCAACGGGCCGGTCGTCTGCACTTGACCCGCTCGACATCGGTGATCGGTTCACCACGCGCCCGAACGGATGCCCCCGACGGGGATTACCCGGCCGCGTCCCGCAGGAGTTCACGCAGCCGGGTACGCCGCGGCCGGGCCCCCACGTCACGTACGGCCCGGGCCAGCACCGGGCCGGAGGCGTGCACGATCGACAGGTGCCGCCGGGCCCGGGTCAGCGCGGTGTAGACCAGCGGCCGGGAGAGCATGCCACCGGCCTCGGGCGGCAGCACCACCACCACCGCGGGCCACTCCGACCCCTGCGCCCGGTGCACCGTGATCGCCCAGCCGTGCAACAGGTCCGACAGCGCCTTGCCCGACACCTTCGCCGGCCCCGAGGCGAACTCCACGGTCACCTGGCCGTGGCCGGCCGCGGTGACCACACCGACCTCGCCGTTGGCGAAACCGGCGGGTTCACAGTCCAGGTGGTTGGCCGTGGCCACCACCCGATCGCCCGGGTCGAACCCGGCCACGGTCCCCCGGCCGGGGTTCAGCCGCGCCTTGAGCGCCCGGTTCAGCTCGGCCGTACCGGCCGGACCCCGGTGCACCGGGGTGACCACCTGCACGTCGGCCGACTCGATGCCCAGCGCGCGGGGTATCGAGTCGGTGACCAGTTGCACCACCCGGTGCGACGCCTGCGCCGACCCGGCGGCGGACACCACCACCACCTCCCGGTCGGGGGAGTCCACCTGAGGCAGTTCCCCGCCGCGCACCGCGGTGGCCAGCCTCGCGATCGCCCCGCCCTCGGCCTGCCGGTACAGGGTGGTCAGCTCGGTGACCGGCACGGTGCCCGATTCCACCAGGTCGGCCAGTACCCGCCCGGCGCCGATGGAGGGCAGTTGCGCCGGGTCTCCGACGAACAGCAGGTGGGTGCCCTCGTCACAGGCCTCCACCAGTGCCGCGGCCAGTTCCGCGTCGAGCATGGACGCCTCGTCGACCACGACGACGTCGCAGTCCAGCGGCCAGCTCTCACCCCGGCTGAACACGACCGTGCCGTAGCCGGGACGCCCGCGTCGGTCGGCCTCGCCCCGGCCGTGCGCGCCGAGCAGCCGGTGGATGGTGCTGGCCGGTGCGCCGGTCAGTTCCTCCAGCCGTTTGGCGGCCCGGCCGGTCGGGGCGGCCAGGGCGATCCGCGCCCCGTGCCGGGCGCAGATCCGCACCAGGGTGGCCACGGTGCGGCTCTTGCCAGTTCCCGGGCCGCCGGTGAGCACGCTCACCCCGTGACCCAGCGCGTTGGTGACCGCCCCGCGCTGGGCCTCGTCCAGGTCCTCGGCGGCCTCGTCAACATCTCCGGGTTGGCCGATGGGCTTGGCGGTGGCGGCGAGTCGGGTCACCGCCTCGGCCACGCCGTCCTCGGCCATGGCGTACCGGTCCAGCGCGAGCACCGTGCCGGGCGGGGCGGCATCGGTGTCCGCGCCGTCCACGCCGTCCGCGGCCGGGATCACCGCCCCGGACTGGCAGGCCGCCTCGATCGCCGCGGCCGGGTCGGGCACGCCCTCGGCGTCCAGCGCGGAGGCCACCACACCGGCCGGCAGCATGGTGTGCCCGTCGCGGGCGGCACGCACCAGCGCGTGGGCGACCAGGGCCCGGCCGCGCCGCGGATCGGACCGCCGCACCCCGGGCGCGACGGCGATCGCGAACCGGTCCGCCTCGCCGACCTTCGCCTCGGGCAGTTCCAGCAGCCGCCACGGGTCGTCGGCCAGCAACCGGGCCGCGTCCTCGCCGAGCAGGTCGATGGCCCGCGCGGCCCACCGCGCCGGCAGGCCCACCGGCACCATCATCGCGGTCACCTGGTAGGCGGTGCCGGCACCGATCCAGGACGAGTACAGCCGCTCAGCCCGCACCGGGCCGACCCCGGGCAGCTCACCGAGCCGGTCGGCGGTGACGTCGTCGGGCCGACGTATGCCGGCCTCGGATAGTGCCGCGGCCAGGGTGCGACCAAGCCCGGGCCACAGGCCCGCCTGGCAGAACGCGGCGAACACCGGATCGGAGGGGGCGACGTCATCAGCCACGCCGCGACCTTAGAGCACCACCGCCAGCGACCTGAATTAGGTTAGGCTCACCTAAACCTCTGGAGGTGGTGGTGGATCCGAATGGCGGCCCGGGACCGAGCCCGGCGAAGTGGGGGTCGCGCCCGGAACACGGGCCCGCCGGGACGACCGCCGGCCCCAGGCGGCAGTGCGCCGCGCTGTCACAGAGCCTGGCCGAGCCGCTCGCCGCGACCGCGCCGCCGGGCGGGGGGTCGTGGCTGGCCGTGGAACACGTCGGGCCGTGGCCTTCGCGGGCCGAGGACGCCCACCTGGCCCTGCCGGCCGGTGGCGGCGTGCTCCGCCGGGCCGTGGCGCTGGGGATCCGGGTCCAACTGATCCGCCGGTCCGGGCGGCACCACCCCGAACCGCCCGGACGCACGGTGCTGGTGTCGTCCACCCGGGGCGGCCAACCGTGGCTGGAACGCATCGTCATGGACCACCCGGGCGCACTCGACCGGTTGGACCTGGCCGCACTGGCCGACGGCCGCGCCCCCGGGTTCGGCCGGCCCAGCCGGTATCCGGAACTGCTGGTGTGCACCCACGGCCGCAAGGACACCTGCTGCGCCCGGCACGGCCGGCCGGTCGCGGCCACCATGCGGGCCGCCCACCCAGACCGGGTCTGGGAGACCACCCACCTGGGCGGGGATCGGTTCGCCGGCAACGTCGCGTGCCTGCCGCCCGGCACCTACCACGGCAGGGTCACCGCCGACACCGCCAGGGCGGTGGCCACCGCCTGCCTGGCCGGCGAGGTCCACCTGCCGACCTACCGGGGCCGCACCGGGCTGCCCGGCCCGGCCCAGGCCGCCGAACACGCGGTCCGGCAGGCCACCGGCCTGGTGCGGCTGGACCAGGTGATCGTGCGGACGGTCCAGCCGCTGGGCCGGGCACACCTGGTGGTGCTGCTGGCCGGCGGCCGGCGGATCGCCGTGCCGGTTCGGCCGGTCCACACCGGCCCACCGCGCCCGACAAGCTGCGCCGGCTGCACCCAGGACGTCCCCACCTCATACCTCCCCGGCAGCCTGTACCTTCTGCCCGACCCACCGCACACCGGGTATCCACGGCACCCACCGAACGACCCGAACGACACCAACCGGCGCCCCGGTGGCGCCAGCCAGCGGGATCAGCGCTCCGGGTAGCCGATCGGTGGGGCCGACACGTCGTCGAGGGCGTCGCGGATCTCCGGGGGCAGCGACACCGCCTCGCTGGCCAGCGAGCCGGCCAACTGACCGACCGTGCGAGCCCCCACGATCGGCGCGGTCACCGCCGGCCGGTCGCGGATCCAGGCCAGCGCCACGGCCAGCGGCGAGGTTCCCAGCCCCTCGGCCGCGGTGGCCACCGCCTCGACGACGCGGGACGCCTCGTCGGTGAGGTGGGGTTCGACGAACTCCTGGAAACTCGGCGAGGCGGCCCGGGAGTCCGACGGAGTGCCGTGCCGGTACTTGCCGGTGAGCACGCCGCGACCCAGCGGCGACCAGGGCAGCAGGCCCACCCCGGCGTCCAGGCAGGCCGGCACCACCTCCCGCTCGACCCCCCGCTGCACCAGCGAGTACTCCATCTGCGAGGACACGATGCGGGCCCGGCCAGGCCAGGCACGCTGCCAGCTCGCCGCCCGCGCGGTCTGCCAGCCGGTGAAGTTCGACACCCCCACGTAGCGGACCCGACCGCTGGCCACCGCGTGGTCCAGCGCCCCGAGCGTCTCCTCCAGCGGCACCTGGCGGTCCCAGGCGTGCAGTTGCCACAGGTCGAGGTAGTCGGTCCGCAGCCTGGCCAGCGACGCGTCCAGGGCGGCCAGCAGATGCCCGCGGCTGGACCCGCCGCCCAGCGGACCGGGACCGGTCCGGCCGAATGCCTTGGTCGCCACCACCATCTCCGCCCGGGGAACCACGTCACGCAGCAGCCGGCCCAGCACCCGCTCGCTCTCACCGTCGACATACACATCGGCGGTGTCGACCAGGGTGCCACCGGCCTCCCGGAACGCGGTGAGCTGCGCGGCGGCGTCGTCCTCGTCGGTGTCGCCCCCCCAGGTCATCGTGCCCAGGCCCAGGCGTGAGACGACCAGGCCGCTACCCCCCAGCGCGCGCTGCTCCATCACGACCACGACCCGGTGTCGCCGGCGACGGGCGGGCAGCCGGGGCGGGCCCGGCGGCATGCCCCGATGCCACCAGCACGTCGTGTACCGCATCCGACCATTACCGACTCCCACCCTCCACTGATACCTGACAGCTACCTGACAGCGTCATCCCGGGCGCCTGGCCACGTTCGTACCCTCCCGGGATGGGCACGGCCTCGGTCACCACGTCACGTGGCGTCCGAAGTATCGCCGGCCGGTTCCCGGTCGGCCGGCCGAACCCGCCGACGGGCAGGGTGGCACCACCACGACGGGCAACCCCGCCGACCGGCGGCGCCATCCGCGGAAACCTACCCGCCCTGCCGATCCTCCCGGTGCGGCGCGCGTAATGTTGCGCCGCACACCGAAGGGAACAGTAGATGCGGCTGGGACTGAATCTCGGCTACTGGGGAGCCGGGAACGACCACGAGAACCTCGCCCTGGCCAGGGAGGCCGACCGGCTGGGCTACTCGGTGGTCTGGGCCGCCGAGGCCTACGGCTCGGACGCGGTCACCGTGCTGGCCTGGATCGCCGCGCAGACCGAACACATCGACGTGGGCACCGCGGTCATGCAGATACCGGCGCGCACACCGGCGGCGACCGCGATGACCGCGGCAACCCTGGACACCCTGTCCGGCGGACGGTTCAGGCTCGGCCTGGGGGTGTCGGGCCCGCAGGTCTCCGAGGGCTGGCACGGTGTCCGGTTCGCCAAGCCGCTCGGGCGGACCCGCGAGTACGTCGACATCGTCCGGATGGCGCTGCGCCGCGAACGGGTGCGCTACCAGGGCGAACACTTCACCCTGCCGCTGCCCGACGGGCCCGGCAAGGCCCTCCGGCTCACCGTGCACCCGGCCCGCCCGGCGCTGCCGATCTACCTGGCCGCGGTCGGCCCGCGCAACGTGCGGACGGCCGGCGAGATCGCCGACGGCTGGCTGGCGATCTTCTTCGCACCCGAACACAGCCAGCAGTCGCTGGCCGAGGTCACCGCCGGCCGCAAGCTCGCCGGGCACACCCTCGACGGCTTCGACGTGGTAGCCACCGTACCGATCGTCTTCGGCGACGACCCGCAGGCGGCCGGAGACCTGGTCCGTGGCTACGCCGCTTTGTACGTGGGCGGGATGGGCAGCCGCGAGCAGAACTTCTACAACGCGCTGGCCGTGCGGATGGGCTACCAGCAGGCCGCCGCGGTGATCCAGGACCGGTACCTGGCCAGGGACTACTCCGCGGCGATGGCGGCGGTACCCTTCGGGTTCCTCGACGCCACCTGCCTGCTCGGCCCGGTCGGCCGGGTCGCCGAACGGATGCGCGCCTACGCCGACGCCGGGGTGACCACCCTGGCCCTGGCCCCCTACGGCAGCACCGAGCAGAAGACCGCGGCGCTGCACGCCGCCGGCAGGGCACTGGAGATGTCCGGGGCGGGCGGGTGAACGTCCTGCAGGCCGCGGTCCTGGGAGTCATCCAGGGCCTGACGGAGTTCCTTCCCGTCTCCAGCACCGCCCACCTGCGCATCGTGCCGGCGCTGATCGGCTGGCCCGACCCGGGCGCGGCGTTCACCGCCGTGGTCCAACTGGGCACGATGCTGGCCATCCTGCTGTACTTCTGGCGGGAGATCGTGCACATCAGCGTGGCCTGGGCGCGTGGCTTCGCTGACCGCGAGGTGCGCTCCAGCCTGGAGTGCCGCATCGGCTGGTACGTCCTGTTCGCCACGATCCCCATCGGGCTGTTCGGCCTGCTGTTCGCCAACCAGATCGAGAACGGCGCCCGGAATTTGTGGCTGATCGCCTCGGCCCTGATCGTGCTCGGCCTGGTGCTGCTGGCCGCGGACCGCAACGGGACGCGCGACCGGGTCGAGGAGCAGATCCGGCTGCGCGACGGGCTGACCGTGGGCCTGGCCCAGGCCGTGGCCCTGGTACCCGGGGTGTCCCGGTCGGGCTCGACCATCACCGCCGGGCTGTTCGTGGGTCTGGAACGCCAGGCCGCGGCGCGCTTCTCGTTCCTGCTGTCGGTTCCCGCGGTGGTGCTGTCCGGCCTGTTCGAACTGCGCAAGGTCGGCGGCCACGGCGGACCGGGCATCGCGGTGACGGTGCTGGCCACGATCCTGGCCTTCGTCGTCGGGCTGGCCTCGATCCACTGGCTGCTGCGTTTCCTCACCCAGCACAGCACGGCGGTGTTCGTCGGCTACCGGGTGGGCCTGGGCTGCCTGCTGCTACTCCTGCTGGGTACCGGACTGCTCACCGCGACGTGAGGCTGAGCCCGCCGCCGACGCGGTCACCGGAGGCCACATCGACCCGGGCCGCGTGCCGACGCAGCGCACCGGCCAGCGGCTCGCCGACGTTCCGGGTGCTGCACACGACCAGTTCGACCAGTTCGGCGGGCAGCCCACGCACCGCCACGGCGAGCAGTTCCAGCTCGGTCGGGTCGGCCCGTCCCACGTTGTCGTAGACGACCACGCTGTGCCCGACGGTCGCCGCCCAGGCGTGCAGCAGGTCGACCAGGCCGTGGGCGATCCGCCAGGTCTCCAGCCGGGAGAACCCCTGCGGCTGGGTGGCGGCCATCTCCCCGGGCAACGCCAGGTCCTCGCCGGGCAGCCCGACCGGCGCCCACAGCTCCGGCGCCAGGGTGAACAGTTCGATGCCGTGTGCGCGCACCGCGGCGGGATCCTGTACCCACAGCGTCGGTGCGATCCGGCGCACCAACTCGGCGGTGCCCGCGAACGACCCGCGGCTGCCGTCGCTGTCGACCACGTGGACCTCGGTGACAGCGTCGACGCTGCTCAGGATCGTCGCCCGCCGGGCGCGCGGACACGGTCCTACGAGCCACCGGTGACGCACCACGTGTGCCTCTCTTCGAGAATCAGCCAACCAACGTAAACCAATGCGATCTTCACAAAGACGGCGTTCGAGTACACAAGAGGTAGGCTGTAGATCGTTACAGCCCGGGCCGGTGAACCGAGGCTAGCGGCTGTTTCCTGATCGGTCTATCACGCCACGTGGCCGACACAGCACGATTTGCCAGGTCAACACACCAGATACGCCGCGTCCCGGTGCGCTGGTCAGTAACACCGCCCGTCCCGGGGCCGAGGCCGGCGGTACGCCGGACCGGCCGGAGTCCGGCGGACGTCGCCGGACACCACACCAGCCACGCACCACCGCGTACGGGCCACCCCCGCACCGGGCCCGCATAGAGTGGTCCGTTGACATCCTCCCCGCCATGAGGTGTGGGGATTGCAACCGGTCGCGTCAGGAGGCGAGGCGTTGAGGTTCGCCGTTCACCGGCCCCGGCAACCCGGGGCACCTCCGCGCAGTCACGGCGTGTCCCGCCGCGATGTGGAGGGCCGCGTTCGCGTCGGCGTTGCTGGCATGTCCGCAGGACCGGCACCAGAACACCGCCTGGTTCTCGCGGTTGTCCGGATGCAGGTATCGGAAGTGCGAGCACGGCTGGGACGTGTACGCGGAGTTGACCTTCGTCACCCGACTGGGCGCTTTGTGCTCGCGCCGGGCCACCAGTTGTCCCCATCCGTCGGCGAGGATGGCCCGGTTCAGGCCGGCTTTGTGCGCGACGTTCCGCCCGGGCGCGGCACGCCTCGGCGACGGGCCGGGGCAGCGGAGCAGTTCCCCGGTCGACAGTGGCGCCGAGACGGTCACCGACCCGGCGGCCAGCCAGCCGAACGCGGCGCGCGCCTCAGTGAGCTGCCGGGACTGCACAGCCAGAACCGGGGCACGCCTCCATTGTACCGCCATACTGGCGGCATGACCGCGAAGATCACCGTCCGCATCCCCGACGACCTACACGCCCGAATCGTCACCGCGGCCCAAGCGGACCGCCGGTCCCTGAACGGAGAGATCCTGTGGCTCGTCGAACAAGCCCTGACCCAGCGTTGAACACCATTCCTCCCCACCGTGAACGGCGGGGCATCCTGGCGCGACCGCGGTGACCACCGTCCTGCTCGTACGCCACGGACTGACCGCCGCGACCGGCACCACCCTGTCCGGCCACACCCCCGGATTCCACCTCGACGACCGGGGCCGGGCGCAGGCGGCCGAACTGGCTGAGCGGCTGGCGCCGGTACCGCTGGCCGCGGTGGTGACCAGCCCGCTGGAACGCTGCCAGGAGACCGCCGAGGCACTGACCCGTGGCCGCGCCGAGGTGACCCCGCGGATCGACGAGCGGGTGGTCGAGGTCTGCTACGGCGACTGGACCGGGCGGAGTCTGAAGGAACTCGCCCGCGAGCCGTTGTGGAAGGTGGTCCAGCAACACCCGTCCGCGGCCGTCTTCCCCGGACCCGACGGCGAGGCGCTGGCCGGCACCCAGGCTCGCGCCGTCGCCGCGGTCCGCGACTGGAACACCCGTCTGGGCCCGGAGGCGACCTACGCGGTGTGCAGCCACGGCGACGTGATCAAGGCGATCCTCGCCGACGCCCTGGGCATGCACCTGGACCAGTTCCAGCGCATCGTGGTGAACCCCTGCTCGGTGTCGGCCGTGGTCTACACCGACACCCGGCCGTTCGTGCTGCGGGTCAACGACAACGGTTCGTCGGTCGCCGACCTGGTCCCGCCGGCCCGCCGCCGCCGGACCCGACGCGCCAGCGGTGACGCGGTGGTCGGCGGCGGTGCCGGCCCGACCGCGTAGGGTCAGTGTCATGGCACGTCAGGTGTATCTCTTCGAGCAGCCGGAACGGTTCGTCGCCGGCACCGTCGGTGAGCCGGGCGAGCGCACCTTCTACCTCCAGGCCACCGGGGGCGGGCGGACCGTCAGCGTCGCCCTGGAGAAGGTGCAGGTGTCCCTGCTCGCCGACCGGCTGGAGGAGTTACTGGAGGAGGTGCGACGCCGGCTCGGTGTGAGCATGCCCGACCAGGGCGCGGTGGACGACCTGGGTCCGCTGGACATGCCGGTGGACGAGGAGTTCCGGGTCGGCGCGATGGGCCTGGCCTGGGACGCCGACGACGGCGTGGTGGTGGTGGAGGCCCAGGCCCAGGGGGATGAGCCAGCCGAGGAGTCCACCATCCTGGAGGACGTGGAGGGAGGCCCGGACGTGCTACGGGTGAAGATCACCCCGCAGGACGCGCGGGAGTTCGTGGACCGCGCCCGCCGGGTGGTCTCCGCGGGTCGACCGCCCTGCCCGTTGTGCGGGCTGCCGCTGGACGCCAACGGCCACATCTGCCCGCGCCAGAACGGCTACCGTCGCTGAACGGCCGCGACCGTGGCTGACCTGATGCCCCCCGAACAGGGCGGTGAGCACACCGCCCCCGACGACGTCGTGCTCGACCTGCCCGCCGCGCTGGACCTGCTGCGCCGCGGCGAACTGACCGTCGAGGGCCGGCTCGTCGACGCCAGCAACGCCACCCTGTACTGCACCGTCGCACACCAGGACCTGCGGACCGGCTGCGTGTACAAACCGGTCCGCGGCGAGCGGCCGCTGTGGGACTTCCCCGACGGCACCCTGGCCGGGCGGGAGGCCGCCGCCTACCTGGTGTCCCAGGTCACCGGCTGGAACATCGTGCCACCCACGGTGCTGCGGGACGGGCCGTTCGGACCGGGCATGGTCCAGTTGTGGATCGACGGCGACGAGTCGGTGGATCTGCGCCGGCTGGTCCGCGGCGGCACCGCGCCGCTGCGCCGGATGGCCGTGTTCGACGCGGTGGTCAACAACGCCGACCGCAAGGGCGGACACCTCATCCCGCTTCCCGACGGGCACGTCTACGGCGTGGACCACGGGGTGTGTTTCTCCGCCGAACCCAAGCTGCGCACCGTGCTGTGGGGGTGGGCCGGCCAGGCGCTGACCGACGAGGCCATCGACGTGCTGTCGGTGTTGCGGGCCGAACTGGAAGGCCCACTGGGCAAGGGCCTGGGTGACCTGCTGACCACCCGCGAACTGGCCGCCACGGTGCGCCGGGTGGACCTGCTGCTCACCGCCGGCCGCCACCCCGAACCCAGCGGCGACTGGCCCGCCGTGCCCTGGCCGCCGTTCTGACCGGTCGGGCAGATCGGGCTGGCCGCCTCAGTGCCCGGCGACGACCCCACCGGACTGATCCGGCCCGGGCCGGGCGGTGACCAGCATGCCGACCGCGGGCAGCGTGCCCTCGGCGATCCGGCGGCGCTCCACCCGACGCACCGACTCCAGCACGGCACCAGCCTGGGCGTCGCCGCACCGCCAGGTGCTCCCGTGCGGGACGACCATCCGCCACAGCGTGTCGGTGCGCACATCAGCCTCCACCACCGCACCGGCGTGGGCCAACGCGGCGAGCATGGCCGCACCGGTGTGCAGCGGGTCGGCGGCCGTCACGCCGCGCTCGCGCTCCCACCGGTCGGCTGGATCCTCGTCCGGATCGAACGGCTCGACCCGCTCGGGCAACACCAGCACACCGGCGTCCACGAGCAGGCCGCGGCTGTCATAGACGAACCCCGCGGCGACCCGGTCGGCCCGTTCCCGGGCGAACTCCTCAAGCACCAGCACACCGCTCGGCGCCACCAGCCCGACGGCGTGGGCAACGGTGCGGTCCAAACCGTCCACGTGGTGCATCGACCGGGTGAACAGCACGGTGTCGTAGCCGCCTTCGGCCGGGACCTCGGCGATGTCGGCCTGTAGCACGTCCACCCCACGGGCTCGGGCCGCCGCGCAGGCCTCGTCGTCCGGCTCGACCCCGGTCAACCGGTAGCCCAGCGCACCCAGCGCCGCGGCCAGCGCGCCGCGCCCGCATCCGGCCTCCAGGATCCGGGCCGGCGGCGGGGGCAGCAGCGGCAGCAGCCGGTCCAGGGTGTGCCGGACGGCGAACACGTCGATCTCGACCATCCGCTCACCGTAGTGCGCCCCCACATCCGGGCCGCGCCCGGCGACCGGAACGGAACCGGTGCACGGTGACGCCGGTCACCCGGGCCGCCGGGGCGCCCCACCCGGTTTCCCGTCACCGTGGCGTACGGTCGGCCGCTGGGTAGGGTTTGGGGTATGCAGTCCTGGCCTGCCCCAGAGATTCCACGGCTTCCCGGGCAGGGTCGCCCGCTGCGGCTCCACGACACGGCGACCCGCGAAATACGCCCCACCGCCCCCAGCGCGGTCGCCGGCATGTACGTCTGCGGCATCACCCCGTACGACGCCGCCCACATCGGCCACGCCGCGACATGCGTCGCCTTCGACCTGATCAACCGGATGTGGCGGGACAACGGGCACTCGGTCCGCTATGTACAGAACGTCACTGACGTGGACGAACCACTGCTGGAACGTGCCGAGCGGGACGGCGAGAACTGGATCGAACTGGGCAACCGGGAGACCGAACTGTTCCGCCAGGACATGCACGCCCTTCGGGTGTCACCGCCGGACCACTACGTCGGAGCCATCGAGGCCATCCCCGAAATCGTCGAGCAGGTCCTGGGGCTTCTCGACGCCGGTGCGGCGTACCGACTCGACGAGGACGTCTACTTCTCCGTGGACACCGACCCCAGGTTCGGCTACCAGTCGTCCCTGGACACCGAGACCATGATCCGGCTGGCCGCGGAGAACGGCGGCGACCCGGACCGCCCCGGCAAGAAGAACCCCCTCGACCCGGTGCTGTGGCGGGCCCGGCGCCCCGACGAGCCGTCCTGGCCCAGCCCGCTGGGACCCGGCCGCCCGGGATGGCACGTCGAGTGCACCGCGATCGCGCTCAACCGGCTGGGCATGAGCTTCGACGTGCAGGGCGGCGGCCGCGACCTGATCTTCCCGCACCACGAGATGTCCGCCGCGCACGCCGAGACCCTGACCGGGCGGTGGCCGTTCGCCCGGCACTACGTACACGCCGGACTGATCGGCCTGGACGGGGAGAAGATGTCCAAGAGCAAGGGCAACCTCGTCTTCGTCTCGACGCTGCGCGCCGAGGGAGTCGACCCGGCCGCCATCCGGCTGGCCGTCCTTTCCGGGCACTACCGCACCGACCGGGAATGGACCACCGACCTGCTCGGCGCCGCCGAACAGCGCCTCGACCGGTGGCGGCAGGCGGTCACCCAGCCGGCCGGGCCAGACGCCGGACCGGTCCTCGACGCGGTCCGCCAACGGCTGGCCGACGACCTGGACACCCCCCACGCCCTGACCGCGGTGGACCGGTGGGCTCACGACACGCTCACCACCGGCGGCCGAGACGACCGGGCACCGGCCCTGGTCGCCAACCTGGTCGACGCCCTGCTGGGTATCAGGCTCGGTTGACCCGGTGGGCGCCGCCGGTGCAGCCTAGGACGAGCCACCCTGGCGACGGCGACGCAGGTACCGCTCGAACTCCCGGGCGATCGTCTCGCCGCTGGTCTGGGCCAGGTCGGCGTCGTTCTCCCGCTGTTCGAGGGAACGCACGTACTCGGTCACCTCGGCGTCCTCACGGGCCATCGCGTCGACCACCGACTGCCACTCGTCGGCCTGCCCGGGCAGCGTACCCAACGGCACCGGCACGTCGAGCACCTCCTCGACCCGGTGCAGCAGCGCCAGCGTCGCCTTGGGGCTGGGCGGCTGGGACACGTAGTGCGGCACCGCCGCCCAGAACGAGATCGCCGGGATCCCCTCCCGCACGCAGGCATCCTGCAACACCCCGGTGATCCCGGTGGGCCCCTCGTAACGGGACGTCTCAAGGTCGAACCGGGCCGCCGAACCCGCGTCGTAGGACGACCCGGTCACCGGCACCGGACGGGTGTGCGGAGTGTCAGCCAGCAGCGCACCGAGCGTGACCACGGTCTGCACACCCATCTCCCGGCAGATCTCCAGGATCTCCCCACAGAACGTACGCCAGCGCATGTTCGGCTCCAGACCGCGCATGAGCACCACGTCGTGCCGCGAATCCGGCGGCCGGCACACCGAGAACCGGGTCGTCGGCCACTCCACCCGCCGGGTCACCCCATCGACCAGCGACACCGACGGGCGGTTGACCTGAAAGTCGTAGTAGTCGTCGGGATCCAGAGCGGCCAGCGGCCGGGCGTCCCAGATCAGTTCCAGATGCTCCACCGCGGTGCTCGCCGCATCACCGGCGTCATTCCACCCCTCGAAGGCACCTATGAGCACCGGGTCGGTGAGCTCCGGCAGGACGTCGAAGTCGGTCACCCGGTCAGCCTACGTCCGGACGGGCGGTGGTGACGCGCCCGCAACCCACAGGTCGCCGGGCGGTCGCCGTGGCAACCCACCGGGTAACCGGACTCGGGTGAACAGGCGCCCGCCGACACCCCCAGTACCCTGAGCATTATGAGCCGCGCACCCGAATCGCCCCTGCTCACCGCACTGGCCGAGCGTGTCGTCGTCGCGGATGGGGCGATGGGTACCATGTTGCAGGCACACGACCTGTCACCGGAGGACTTCCGAGGCTTCGAGGGCTGCAACGAGATCCTCAACATCAGCCGCCCCGACGTCGTACGCGGCGTACACGACGGGTTCCTCGCCGCCGGCTGCGACGCGGTCGAGACAAACACCTTCGGTGCCAACCACGCCAACCTCGGCGAATACGGCATCGCCGATCGGATCCTGGAACTCTCCGAAGCCGGCGCACGGCTGGCCCGCGACGTCGCCGACGGCTGGTCCACCCCCGACCGCCCGCGCTGGGTGATCGGCTCGGTCGGTCCGGGCACCAAACTGCCCACCCTCGGACACGCCCCCTACCCGGTGCTACGCGACGCCTACCAACAACAGGTCGCGGGCCTGCTCACCGGCGGCGTGGACGCCGTGCTGGTGGAGACCTCCCAGGACCTGCTACAGACCAAGTCCGCACTGGTCGGCGCCCACCGGGCCATGACCGCCGCCGGCCGGCGGGTCCCGCTGTTCGCCCAGATCACCGTCGAGACCACCGGCACCATGCTGCTCGGCTCGGAGATCGGCGCCGCGCTGACCGCCCTGCAACCCCTGGGTATCGACCTGATCGGCCTGAACTGCGCCACCGGCCCGGCCGAGATGAGCGAACACCTGCGGCACCTGTCCCGCAATGCCCGGGTCGAACTGTCCTGCATGCCCAACGCAGGCCTGCCGCAACTCGGCCCGCAGGGCGCGACCTTCCCACTCACCCCAGCCGAACTGGCCGACGCACTGTCGACCTTCGTCACCGAGTTCGGCGTGCGGCTGGTCGGCGGCTGCTGCGGCACCACACCGGAACACCTGCGGCTGGTCGCCGACCGGGTCGCCGGCCTCACCCCGGCCCGCCGCCGCCCGCACGGGGAGGCCGGCACCAGTTCGCTGTACCAGGCCGTGTCGTTCCGCCAGGACAGTTCGGTGCTGATGATCGGCGAACGGACCAACGCCAACGGCTCCAAGGCGTTCCGCGAGGCCATGCTGGCCTCCCGCTGGGAGGACTGCGTCCAGATCGCCCGCCAGCAGACCCGGGACGGATCCCACCTGCTCGACCTGTGCGTGGACTACGTCGGCCGGGACGGCGCGGAGGACATGCGCCAGGCCGCCGGCCGCTTCGCCACCGCCTCCACCCTGCCGATCATGCTCGACTCCACCGAACCGGACGTGGTCGAGGCCGGGCTGGAGATGCTCGGCGGCCGGTGCGTGGTCAACTCGGTCAACTACGAGGACGGCGACGGCGAGAACTCGCGTATCCGCCGGGTCATGCCCATCGTGATCGAACACGGCGCCGCGGTCGTCGCACTCACCATCGACGAGCAGGGCCAGGCCCGCACCGCCGAGTGGAAGGCCCGGGTCGCCACCCGGCTGATCGAGGACCTGACCGGCAACTGGGGCATGCGGGTCTCCGACATCCTGGTCGACTGCCTGACCTTCCCGATCGCCACCGGCCAGGAGGAGACCCGCCGCGACGCACTGGAGACCATCCAGGCCATCGCCGAGGTCAAGCGCCGCCACCCCAACGTGCAGACCACGCTCGGCGTGTCCAACGTGTCCTTCGGCCTGACCCCGGCCGCCCGCCAGGTCCTCAACTCGGTGTTCCTGCACGAGTGCGTGAACGCCGGCCTGGACTCGGCCATCGTGCACGCCTCGAAGATCCTGCCCATGTCCAAGATCCCCGACGAGCAGCGCGAGGTCGCCCTGGACATGATCTACGACCGGCGCCGGCCGGCCACCGACGGGCAACCGGCCTACGACCCGCTGCAACGCTTCCTGCAACTGTTCGAAGGCGTGGACGTCACCTCCGCGCGCCAGTCCCGGGCCGCCGAACTGGCCGCACTGCCGCTGTCCGAACGGCTGCAACGGCGGATCGTCGACGGCGAACGCAACGGCCTGGAAGCCGACCTTGACGAGGCACTGACCCGCCGCCCCGCCCTGGAGATCATCAACGACACCCTGCTGGAGGGCATGAAGGTCGTCGGAGAACTGTTCGGCTCCGGCCAGATGCAACTGCCCTTCGTGCTCACCTCCGCCGAGGTGATGAAGGCCGCCGTCGCCCACCTCGAACCACACATGGAAAAGGCCGACGCCGAGGGCAAGGGCAAGGGCACCATCGTGCTGGCCACGGTCAAGGGCGACGTGCACGACATCGGCAAGAACCTGGTGGACATCATCCTGTCCAACAACGGCTACACCGTGGTCAACCTGGGCACCAAACAGCCGATCAGCGCCATCCTGGAGGCCGCCGGGGAACACCGCGCCGACGCGGTGGGCATGTCCGGACTGCTGGTCAAGTCCACCGTCATCATGAAGGAGAACCTGGAGGAGATGAACTCCCGCGGGGTGGCCACCCGCTGGCCGGTCCTGCTCGGCGGCGCCGCACTCACCCGCGCCTACGTCGAACACGACCTGGCCGACCTGTACGCCGGGCAGGTCCACTACGCCCGGGACGCCTTCGAGGGCCTGCGCCTGATGGACGCGCTGATGGCCGCCCGCCGCGGCAGCGTCCCGGCCAACGCCTCACCGGACGGACCAGACGAGGCCACCCTGGGCGAGGACTACGCCCGCCGGCGGGCCGAACGCCGGGCCCGCCGCGAACGGTCGCTGCGCATCGCCGAGCAGCGCCGCGCCGCCGAGTCGGCCGCGGCGACCGACACCGGCGGCACGGCCGAACCAGCGTCGACCGGCCGCTCGGACATCGCCACCGACAACCCCATCCCCACCCCGCCGTTCTGGGGCACCCGGGTGATCAAGGGCATCCCGATCGCCGACTACGCCGCCATGCTCGACGAACGGGCCACCTTCATGGGCCAGTGGGGCCTGCGCGGCTCCCGTGGCGGCAACGGGCCCAGCTACGCCGACCTGGTGGAGACCGAGGGCCGCCCCAGGTTGCGGTACTGGCTGGACCGGTTCGCCACCGAGAACGTCCTGGAAGCCGCCGTGGTCTACGGCTACTTCCCGTGCGTCAGCAAGGGCGACGACCTGATCGTGCTCACCGACCCGGCCGGCGCACCGGACGGGCCCGGTGACAACGGCGAGCGCTGCCGGTTCACCTTCCCCCGGCAGAAACGGGACCGCCGGCTGTGCCTGGCCGACTTCTTCCGCCCCGACGAAGCCGGCCAGACCGACGTGGTGGCCTTCCAGATCGTCACGGTCGGCAACCGCGTCGCCCAGTTCGCCCACGAACTGTTCGAGGCGAACGCCTACCGCGACTACCTGGAGGTGCACGGCCTGTCCGTGCAGCTCACCGAGGCACTGGCCGAGCACTGGCACCGCCGGGTCCGCGAGGAACTGCGCTTCACCGACGGCAGCACCGCCGCCGGGCAGGACAGCGCCGAGGTCACCGACTTCTTCCGACTGGGCTACCGCGGCGCCCGGTTCTCCTTCGGCTACGGAGCCTGCCCGGACCTGGAAGACCGCGCCAAGATCGCCGACCTGCTCGACCCGGAACGGATCGGAGTGGCCCTGTCCGAGGAGTTCCAACTCCACCCCGAACAGTCCACCGACGCGATCGTGGTGCACCACCCCGAAGCGACGTACTTCAACGCCTGACGACGGCATCTGGTGACCATCCCCTCCCAGCACCTGCGCGGTGTCCTGTTCGACCTGGACGGCACCCTGGTCGACAGCGAGAAGATCTGGGACATCACCCTGCGCGAACTGGCCGCCGAACTCGGCGGCGAACTGTCCGCGGCCACCCGCGCGGACATGGTCGGCACCAACCTGCTCGACACCGTGACCATGCTGCACGACGACCTGGGGATCGACGCGGACACCGCCACCAGCGGCCGATTCCTGCTGGACCGCACCCGGGAGTACTTCGCCCGCGGGCTGCGGTGGCGGCCCGGGGCCCAGGAACTGCTGCACGCGGTGCGCACCGCCGGGCTACCCGCGGCGTTGGTCACCTCCACCACCCGAGACCTCGTCGAGGTCGCGCTGGACACCGTCGGGCGGCACCACTTCGACGCCGTCGTCTGCTGCGACGAGGTCACCCGCAACAAGCCACACCCGCAGCCCTACCTGCGGGCCGCCGAACTGCTCGGCCTGCCGCCGGGCGCCTGCGTAGCCGTCGAGGACTCCCGGACCGGGGCCGCCTCGGCGGAGTCGGCCGGCTGCGTCGTGCTGGCCGTGCCGGCCGAGGTCCCGGTGCCCGCGGGGACCCGCCGGCTGGTCCGGACCAGCCTGGTCGGCGTCACCGTGGACTACCTGGTCGACCTGCACCGCTCGTTCGCCACGCCCGGCCAGATCGGCCCGTTCGGCCGGCTCGACCCGGGTGACCCGCCGGTCCGCACCGGCCGAACGTGACCGCCAGCTCACACAACCGGCGTACACCGGCCGGCGACGGTCAGGGCTGCCCGGCCCGGCGATCCGGCGGGTTGACCGCCGCGGCGACCCGATCCCGCGGGAACGGCGGCGGGGTGCCCCCCTTGGCCGGGCACCGCTGGTGGTGGTCGCACCAGTCGCACAACCGGCTCGGGTTGGGCCGGAATTCCCCCAACCGCGCGGCCCGCTCGATCGCCCGCCAGATCGCCACCACCGTGCGCTCGAACCGCTCCAACTCCTCGGCGTCGGGACTGTAGGTGAGAATGTCCCGGTCGGCCAGGTAGATCAACCGGAGCTGGCGGGGCACCACGCCCCGGGTCCGCCACAACACCAGCGCGTAGAACTTCATCTGGAACAGCGCCTTGGCCTCGAACGCCTCCCGCGGGCTGCCGCCGGTCTTGTAGTCGACCACCCGCAGTTCACCGGTCGGGGCCACATCCAGCCGGTCAACATACCCACGCAGCAGCAGGCCGCCGTCCAGCACCGCCTCCACGAGTTGCTCCCGGGCCGCCGGGGCCAGCGCGCGCGGGTCCTCCAGCGTGAAGTACCCGGCCACCAGCTCCCGTGCCGAGTCCAGCCACCCGGCCAGATCCGAGCCGTCGGGGTCAGCGGCGAACAGGTGCCCACGGTCGGGTTCGCGTTCCAGCAGACCGAGCCACTCCGGCTCCACCATGGCCAGCGCCGCGGCCACCGTACGCCGCTCCGGCGGCAGGTCGAACAACCGCTCCAACACCGAGTGCACCACGGTGCCCCTGGTCTGCGCCCGGGTCGGCCGCTCCGGGATGCGGTCGATCGCCCGGAACCGGTACAGCAGCGGGCAGGTCTTGAAGTCACCGGCCCGCGACGGGGACAGCGACGCGACCACCGTCGGCGCGGCGGGCGGATCGGTGGGATCCGCGGCGGGGTGCGCGCCGAGGGTGCCACCACCTGCCAAACCAGAAGACATGCGCTGACCGTAGCGGACCGGACGGACCGGACGGGCCGGACGCTGTCGGGCCCGGTCGAACGGTCGGCCGCGCCGCGACTACAGCCAGCCCAACCGGCTCGGTGGCCAGATCCGGGAGAAGGCCCGACCGACCAGGAGATCCTCCGAGATCGGACCGAAGACCCGGCTGTCGGTGGAGTCGCACCGGTTGTCGCCCATGACGAACACCCGGTCGGAGGGCACCGTGACCTTCAGGAAGTCCTCGGTGCCGTCGCAGCGCGCCGGTATGTAGGGTTCGCCCAACGCCCGCCCGTTGACGAACACCTTCCGGTCGTGGGCGGTCACGGTGTCACCGGGCAACCCGATCACCCGCTTGATCAGGTCCTCGTCGTTGATATGCAACGTGGGCGGCCGGCGGAACACCACCACGTCACCGCGGTGCACCCCGTGCAGGTGGTAACTGAGCTTGTTCACGATCACCCGGTCACCTTCGAGCAGGGTGGGGTGCATCGACCCGGACGGGATGTAGAAGGTCTGCAACACCAGCGTGCGCACGAGCAGCGCGGTCACCAGCGAGAACACGATCAGCAGTGGCAGTTCGAGCCTGCGCATCCGCTGCCGCCGCCGGCGGACGGCCGCCCGGGACAACCGCCGCGGGGACGCCGGGCGCGCCGCCGCGGACGCCCGCGGGTCGCCACCGACAGCCTCGGGCCGGCCGCGGACCCCCGTCCACTGCCCGGAATCGGACTCGGGGGAGCGCACGTCGCGCGGTCGGTAGACGGCGACCTCGGCCGTCCCCGCTGAGCTGGCCGAGCCGGCCCGGTCGTCGCGCCGCCATCGATCCGGGGGCTCCGGCCGGTACGGGTTCTCCTCGGCACCTGGCCGTGCGGCGGGACCGGGTGACCTACCGTCGCCGGGTGGGCGGCGGGTCGGCGGGGACTCCACCGGCCACCGGCCGTCCCACCCGGCGTGACTGGTCTGGCCGTGCCAGCCGGGCGGGCCGGCCGGGTCCGGCTCCCGACGGCCGTCCCGGCCCGGTTCCCAACCCGGCTCCCAACCAGGCCGCCGGACGGGTTGGGAGCCGGACCCGTGATCGGGCCCGTAACCGGGCGCGCGGACTGGCCGCCGGGCCTGACCGGACCCACCATCGGCGCGACGCCACGTCTCCGGTGGTACCGACGGCGGTGGTGACGGCAAAGGCGTCCGCGCCGACGGCGGTTCGGGCGGCGGCACCGGCCAGACCGGCCGCTCGGTCGGCTCGCGTTCGTCGGACGGACGGTGCCGGCCACCGCGCCGGTTCCGAGCCGCCCGGTCATCCTCGGGTGGCTCGGGCGGCTGGGCTGGCCAGGGCGCACCGCCGGTGACCGTCATGGCAATACGGTAAGCCACGTTGGCATCCTCCCCCGCCTGAGGCGGGGGATTCCAACCGGTCGGCCTGTCAGGAGGCGAGGGGTTGAGGTTCGCGGTTCACTGGTCCCGGCAACCCGGGGCCTCCCCGCGCAGTCACCGCATGCCCTGCGGCGAGGTTTCGGGCCGCGTTCACGTCGGCGTTGCGGCGGTATCGGCAGGACGTGCACTCGAACACCGCTTGGCTCTTGCGGTTGTCCGGGTCCACGTGCCCGCACCGCGAGCAACGCTGGGAGGTGTACGCGGGGTTGACCTTCTCCACCCGGCCGGGTGCCTTGTGTTCCAGGCGGGTCACGAGTTGTCCCCACCCGGCGGCGAGGATCGACCGATTCAACCCGGCTTTCTGCGCCACGTTGGTCCCGGGTGCCTCGATGGTGCCCTTGGCCGAGCGGGTCATGCTCGACAGGTTCAGGTCCTCGACACGGATCACGTCGAACCGGGCGGCCAGCATGGTCGAGGTCTTGTCTATCCAGTCTTTCCGCGCGTCGGTCTCCCGGGCGCGCAGCCGGGCGATCGCTGTCCGGATGCGCGCCCGCCGGTTCGACCCGCGCTTGGCCCGGGCGAGCCGGCGCTGCAACCTGCCCAGCCGCACGGCCCGTCCGGGCGACAGTCCCGGACAGTGCAGCAGTTCCCCGGTGGACAGTGCGGCCGACACGGTCACGCCACGATCCACCCCGACAACCTCGCCGGTCCGGGGCGGGTCCACCGGTGCGGGGATCGCCGCGAACGCCACGTGCCACCGGCCGGCTCGATCCCGGGTGACCCGGAATGACTTGGCCTCGGGCGCTGCGCGGGACCAGCGGAACCGCACCCACCCGATCTTCGGGATCAGGACCTCGCCCACATGCCGGGACACCCGGCGCACATGGTCAGACCGGACGTGGACGATCCGGAACCCCTCGTGCCGGCCGGCCTTGCGCCACGTCGGGCGGCGGTGGGTACCGGCGAAGAAGTTGGACATCGCCTGGGAGAAGTCCCGCAGCGCCTGCTGCTGGACGGTCACCGATCCGGCGGCCAGCCAGTCGAACTCCGCACGAGCCTCGGTCAACTGCCGGCACTGCGCGGCAAATGTCGGGGCAGACCGGCGGCCAGGCCGCCACCACGACTGTTGTTCCACAGCCAGGTTCCACACGAATCGGGCGTGCCCACTGTGGACCAGCAGGGCTTCGGCCTGCGGTGCGGTGGGGTGGAGCCGGTACCGGGACACGCCGCCATCCTACCGCCATACTGGCGTCATGACAGCGAAGATCACCGTCCGCATCCCCACCGACCTCCACACCCGCGTCGTCGCCGCTGCTCAAGCAGATCGCCGGTCTCTGAACGGAGAAATCCTGTGGCTCCTCGAACAAGCCCTGACCCAGCGCTGAACGCCATTCCCTCCCCGGCGTGAACGCCCGGGCATCCTGGCGCTTTCCCGGTGACCCGGGGCGGTGTTCGGGCGCCATCCCACGTAGCATCGGAACGTGTCCGACCCCCCGCGCCGCGCGTCGCCCGAACAGCGTCGCCAATCGGGCCCCGGAGTGCCCATCGGCCGGTTCTTCGGGGTTCCGGTCTACTTCGCCCCGTCCTGGTTGCTCATCGCCGCGATCATCACCTTCAGCTATGCCGGACTGGTCGAAAGAGCCGTGGACGGCATCACCCCCGGCGGCGCCTACCTGGTCGCGTTCGCGTTCTCGATCATGCTGGCGCTGTCCCTGCTCGCCCACGAACTGGGGCACACCGCGGTCAGCATCGCGTTGGGCATGCCGGTCCGCCGAGTGGTCATCTTCCTGCTCGGCGGGGTCTCGGAGATCTCCACCGAACCGCGGCGGCCCGGCGAGGAGTACCTGGTCGCGGTGGCCGGGCCGCTGGTGTCCCTGCTGCTGGCCGGCGTGGGCGGCGCGGTGGTCCCGCTGACCTCCAGCGGCTCGGTCGGCCGGTTGCTGGCGGTGCTGCTGGCCGGCAGCAACCTGGCCGTGATGGTCTTCAACATGCTGCCCGGCCTGCCACTGGACGGCGGGCGGGTGTTGCGCGCCGGAGTGTGGCAACTGGCCGGCGACCGGCTCACCGGCACCCGGGTGGCCGCCTGGTGCGGCCGCGCGGTGGCCGCTTTGGTGGTGCTGTTCGCGGTGTACACCGCCGGACGGGACCCGTCGGTGGCGGCCAGCAACCTCGCGCTGGCCGCGGTCACCGCGCTGCTGGCCGCGTTCATCTGGGTTGGCGCCAACCAGTCGCTGGCCGCGGCCACCATCAACAGCCGGCTCCCCGGCCTGCGGGTGGCCGACCTGGTTCGGCCCACCCTGGAGGTGCCGGCGAACCTGCCCGTGGCCGAGGCGCTGCGCCGGGTCTGGGAGTCGAGGATGGGAGCGATGGTGGTGGTGGACGCCGACGGCCGTGCGACAGCCGTGGTCTCCGAGACGCACGTGCGCGCCGTGCCCCAACAGCGGCGGCCGTGGACCACGGTCTCGGAGGTGTCCCGCCCGCTGGAGCCGGGCCTGCGACTGCCCAACACCCTGTCGGGCACCGACCTGCTGGAGGCGTTCCGCACCACGCCGGCCACCGAGTACCTGGTCGTCAGCCAGGACGGCGGCACGGTCGGGGTGCTGGCCGCCGCCGACGTCGCGCGCACGTTGCAACCCGGACGGGGCGCCCTGGGCCTGCCCAGGGCCGGTTCCCGGTGAACCCGGTGACCCCTCGCACCGGTGGGCCGTTCCGCCCCGGTGACCGCGTCCAGCTCACCGACCCCAAGGGCCGCCTGCACACCGTCGTGCTGGAGCCGGGCAAGGAGTTCCACACCCACCGCGGCGCGGTGGCGCACGACGACCTGATCGGCCGGCCGGAAGGGGTGGTGGTCGCCGCCAGCGGCGGCACCCAGTACCTGGCCGTCCGTCCGCTGCTGGCCGACTACGTGCTGTCCATGCCCCGCGGGGCGCAGGTGGTCTACCCCAAGGACGCCGCGCAGATCATCGCGATGGGCGACATCTTCCCCGGCGCGCACGTGCTGGAGGCCGGTGCCGGGTCGGGCGCGCTGACCTGCTCACTGCTGCGCGCGGTGGGCGACCACGGCCGGGTGACCTCCTACGAACGGCGGCCGGAGTTCGCCGAGGTCGCCCGGGTGAACGTGGAGCGCTTCTTCGGCGGACCGCCTCCGGCCTGGACGCTGCGGGTCGGCGACGCGGTGGACGCCGCCGAACGTGACCTGGACCGGGTGGTGCTGGACATGCTCTCGCCCTGGGACCTGCTCGGCACGGTCGCGACCGCACTCGCACCCGGGGGAGTGGTGGTGGGCTACGTGGCCACCGTGCCCCAGTTGTCCCGGTTCGTCGAGTGCCTGCGCGGGCACGGTGGGTTCACCGAGCCATCCGCGTTCGAGACGCTGGTCCGGCCCTGGCACGTGGACGGGCTCGCGGTCCGGCCGGACCACCGGATGGTCGCGCACACCGCGTTCCTGGTCACCGCGCGCCGGCTGGCCGCCGGCGTGGTCGCGCCCAAGCGGCAGCGTCGCCCATCCAAGAGCGCCCGCCTCCACGCCGGGCAAACATCGCAACCAGAACAAGTCGCGCAACTGTCCCCCGACGGCGGCGCCTGGGCGACCGGCTGAATCCGGGCCGGACAGACCCGTGCCGGGCGGGACCGGATCCGACCACACCCTCCGGCAGGCGGCCGTGGACCCACTTCACCGCGCCGGGTCACGCGCCCGGACCGGCCACCTCCACACCGTCGGACACCCGGCGAACGTGGATGCACTCGCCGGGACACTCCCGGGCCGAGGCCAGTACGTCGGCGACCAGCTTGTCCGGCACGTCGGCCAGCGAACCCGGATCGGTGCGCAACTCGCCCTCGGCGTCCTTGACATAGGCCAGGCCGTCCACGTCGAGTTCGAACACCTCCGGCGCGTACTGGGCGCACAACCCGTCGCCGGTGCACAGATCCTGGTTCACCAACACCCGCAGCGGTTCACTCGGCACAGAACCTCCCGTGTTCGGCATACGTCGTCCAGGGTAGGCAGGCAGAGGATCTGGCGCCGTTACGGGTAGCGTGAACCGGCTACCAGGGGGCAGGTCTGTGTAGGGTGGCCCTACCGCTGCCGACCTGCGGGAGGTGGGTGATCGTGGCGACCGAGAGAGAGGACGCGGACCACCGCGCCGAGCGCTACCACAAGGAAAATCACGAACTCACGACGCGTAACTCCTTCCTGGAGGAGGAGATCGCGTTGCTGCGTCGCCGGCTGGCCGAGTCCCCTCGGCACGTCCGGGCGTTGGAGGAACGGCTGGCCGAGGCCCAGCGAAAGGTAGCGGCTCTCACGGAGCGCAACGAGAAGCTGGCCAACACGCTGCGCGAGGCCCGCGACCAGGTGATCCAACTCAAGGAGGAGGTCGACCGGCTGGCCCAGCCCCCCAGCGGGTACGGCGTCTTCCTGCGCCGCTATGACGACGGCACCGTCGACGTGTTCACCGGCGGCCGGAAGTTGCGGGTGGCGGTGTCGCCGAACGTGGAGGGTCCCGACCTGCGGCGCGGCCAGGAGGTCAT